>CBIHOS010000052.1:0-23889 GCA_966211945.1 uncultured bacterium | reverse complement strand
TTGCTGTTGATCGACACCACCGTAGCACAGGCTGTTCTCTTTCCGGAGCTGGTCGGACTTGGGAATCAAGTCTCGACCTGTCGTTCCCCACCGTGCCTGCGCCGGTGACCAAGCCCGGAGTCTCGAATCGACAGACCGTCAGGCGGGGAAGGCCAACCCGCTCCTGGCCTCCGAGCCCGCGTCGGCTCGACGCATTGATCGAGGAGGCCACGGTGGACGCCTACGGCGAATCCGAGCAGGCGACCGCGTTTTAGACCACGCTCGAGGAGTATCTGCCGCTTCCATTTGGTGCGACCGTCCTTGGCGAGGCCGTAGTCGTCGAGAAGATTGATCTCAGCGGCGCGGATGAACTGATCGCCATGTGTCGACGCCGCGGGAAGCGTCAGAAGGTGCGACTGTTGGATCTCGAGCTTCCTGTTCCCAGACCGAAGGGCGCCGAGTGGGTCGCGGCGTACCGCCGCTGGGCTCGACGGCGATAGGCGCGTCATCGACCCAGACCGCACACGATCATGGCCGAACAGACCAGGCGCAAGACATGGAGCCAAGTGAAGGCGCTCGGCTCGAGGCACTTGACCGGAAGGGCCTCGTGTTGCTGCTTGGAGACCTCTACGACGCGAGCGTGGCCAATCGCCGCTTCCTTCACTCGCGCCTGACTCCCGACAGTCGCGCCATCGAGACGTACCGGCGCCTCGTCGCCGACGCGATTTATCCCGACCCGTTCAGCAAGCGCCGGGTCAGCATCCGCGACGCAGCCGCGGCCATCGTCGAGTACCGGCGCTCAACGGTGGATGCTTCCGGGACCGTCGACCTCATGGTGACATTCGTCGAGGCGGGAACGGAGCAAGCCGCGGATCTGGGCTACGGCGACGAGGACTACTTCGACGCGCTGCGGATCCGGTTGGACGCCGTGTCGAAGGAGTTCGACACGTGGCCCGAGGAAGTACGGGCTAACGTCAGAGCCCGTCTGGGCCGGATCCAGGTGTGTGCGCACGATGTCGGCTGGGGCTTCGGCGACGCTGTTGACGAAGTGGTGCACGCGCTCGACGCTCGGGCCGCCCCGAGACAGGCGTGGCAAGGCTGATCGACGATGATTGGGATGGAGAGCGCGGCGGCTCGTCGCGCCTCGGCTGGTGCAACCAGGTGCAAGGCGCCACGGCAAGCGTGGCATTCATGGCCTTCGCGGCGGGGGGCGCGGCCGCTCCGGTTGCGAGCCTCGCGACGAAGTGAACAAGGACGTAGACGATGTCAGATCCACCGAACGAACACCGCCGACCGCATATGCCACCCATGGCAGCTCCGTATCTCGAGTTGGATATCACGAGGGAACTGGAGCAGCTCCACAGCGAGCCCGAGTGGAGGTCCGGGCAGAACGCCAAGACGCTTGTGAAGAACGAGGATCTCCGGATCGTGCTGACGGCGTTGAAGGCGCACTCGCGAATTCCTGAGCACCAGACCGAAGGACGGATCTCAATCCACACTGTCGCGGGGCATCTCAAGGTGCGAGCGCAAGGCCGGACATTCGATCTGCCGGCCGGACGGCTGCTGGCGCTGGACCGCCGGCTGCCGCACGATGTCGAGGCGCTCGAAGACAGCGCCTTTCTGTTGACGATCGCGTGGCCTTCGCACAAGTAGACCCGTGAACGATGGGAAGGCCACCCAGTCTGCGGTGATGAGCGAGTCCTCACAGCAGCGAATTGACGCGAGGCCGCCACGCAGCTCGGTATGTCGCTCAACCGCCTGAACGAGATCGTGCTCGGTAAGCGCAGGCATCGGTGCGAGTACGGCGCTGCGGCTCGGACGGTTCCTGAAGATACCAATACCGTGAAGACGAGCGGGCCCAGTCAACTCGTGCGCGCCGCGTTGTATACCGAGATCTGCCTCGCCATGCCGGCGTTGCAGGCGTTGGCTGAATGGTATGACGTGTTCATCGTCACTGACGCGCCTGGCGGCGTCACGGCGGAAGCCCACGACATGGCCGTGCGCCGGATGGCCGCCGCGGGCGCGGTGCCATCACGTGGATGGCCGTGCTGGGTGAATGGCAGTGCGACTGGGGCGCGCGAGAAGACTGCGGTCGGAGCGGCGTTCAGACGCCTTGTCCCTATGCGTCACGTTCGGGGACTCTGGCTGTGGCGCTGTCCATTCCGGCCGGCCCCCGGGCCAACGGGCTGTCCCAGACCTGGAGCAGCAACTCTTTGAGCTCGGCAAAGCGCTTGGATCCGAGCACCGTGCTCCATTCGCGTTCGATGTCGCGGAGGATGTCGTGGACCTTTGCGTAGGCGGCGCGCCCGCGCTTCGTAACGTGGACAACGCGCGCGCGGCCCTCGTCTGGCGCGTCTGACCGGACGAGATAGCCGAGACCTTCGAGGCTCCGGAGCAGCTGATTCATGGCCTGCTTACTCATTCCGGCGCGCTCGGCCAGCAGGCCGGGGCGAACGCCATCCGGACCTGGAAACTGCAGCACCGCCATGTGCGGCACGCGCAGTTCGTCGAACCCGGCCGCGTTGAGCTCCGTGATGATCCGGCGTTGAATGGCCTGGGCAGGCACGCGCAGCAACGCGCCGATGAGCATGTCCTTCGTCGCGACAGGTGAGCGGGCACGTGACTTGGGCATTGACGTAGTGGTAAATCGGGTTTACTGTAAAAAACGTAAATCCAGTTTACTACAACAATCGAGGCGTCCATGCCCCAGCCCACCCCCCTCCGCGTCAATCCATCCGATGAAACCATCCACCTCGGACCGCTCGTCGTGCGCTTCCTGCTCACGGGAGACCACTCGACCGGAAGCGTCGCGGCCTTCGAGCTCCAGGTCCCAGCCGCGCAGCGCCTGGCGGCTCCCGCGCACAGTCACGACCACTACGAAGAGACGGTCTACGGCATCGCCGGCGTGCTGACCTGGACCGTCGACGGAACGCCCATCGACGTCGGGCCTGGACAGGCGCTCTGCATTCCGCGTGGCGCCGTTCACCGTTTCGATAACGACAGCGGCCAGGACGTGCAGGCGCTCTGTGTGATCACGCCGGCTGCGATTGGTCCGCAGTACTTTCGTGAAGCAGCCGAACTGCTCGACGCGGCGGCCGGTGGGCCGCCGGACCGCGCGACGATGGCGGAGTTGATGCGCCGCCACGGCCTCACACCGGCGCCACCTCCGCCCAGGCCCAGCCTGGCGCCGATCTCGGAACCCCGTGACGATCGAAGGCTGCCCGGACTCGACCAGGCGTGAGGCGACTGGAGACAGCTGTGACAGACAGAAGAGATGTCCCCGCGATCGGACTGGATCCTGCGCTGATCGGTTTGTCACAACCCGGTTACGCGCCGGGTATGGACGCGACCAAGTCCTCGCATGCCGCGTAGACGTCGATACCGGTGCGGCAGCGCGACGATCACGCTCGTCCCAGCGGGCAGGCCGGCGGACCGAGGCAGGCAGCCCAGCGACACGCATGTAGAACGAGGTCCCGAAACGACTAGGACGCCCGTGTCCCACCGGCCTGCAGGAGCACAAGAGCCGGCCGGTCGGAAGGGGAGTGCGCATCCTAGTCACCGGGCGGTGGTGGTGACCATCAACGTCGCGTTTACCGAGTGGGCCACCATCTTTGGCGGCGACTAGAAGCTGACCACCGCGCTGCCCGACGGGCTCGGGGAGACCGGCGTCCGCCATTATCTGCCGGCAGCGGGTATGCGGGCCGAGGATGGGCTCCCCGCCCATCCTCGCCTACTCCGCTGCGCCCATCAGCACGATGGCGCCCGTCGGCGCCGGCACGCCGCCCGCCGGTTCGACGGACACAGCCAGTCCCTGCGTTGCGCGAACGCTCGTGGGCATATCGAACACGGCGGAGACGCCCCCGGACGGGTCGGCCTGGAACGTGCCGACACTGATCGGGGCGCCAGTCGTGAGCATCCACAACTGGTACGTGCGTCCCGCGGGCAGCTGCGGCAGGCTGGCCGCAGTCAGCACGACACCGCGGGCACGACTGAGGAACGCCCGTGCCCTGGCGCGCGGTGCGGAGTCCTGCGCGGCCAGGTCGACCTGCTGTAGATCTGGCGCCGACAGGACGGACGTCTCGAGCCTCGCCCGAAGGAATTGGCTTCGGCTGTCGCGCAATTGCGCTTCGACGTTCGCGAGACGCGTCGACGTGACTTCGAGCTGCGCGAACAGCGATCGCAGCTGGCTGCTCAGGCGCGCCGTGTACATCGTCAGACCGACGACGGCGAGGATCGCGGCCGCCGCCACCAGCCACCCGGCTCGCGACCACCTCGAGGGGCCTTCAGCCCGAATGCTCGTGTCGGCGAGGTTCGGCGTAGCCATCGGGTCGCGAGCTGCCCCAGCGGCTGTCGCCGCGATGGCCAACACGCGGTCCCGAAGGTGGGCGGGTGGATCCACATCCCCGGCCGCCGCGCCGAGTGCGACGATGACTTGTTCGAGCGCACGCAGCTCGGCCCGCGCCGCTGGGTCCTTGCTCACCCAGCCTTCGATCGCCGCGCGCTCGTCGCTGCCCAACGAGCCCAATGCGAGTTCCGCGAGCGCCTCGTAGCGTGGATCGTTCGCCGCCGATGTCATGCCCGCTCTCCGTCGAAAGCAGTCCTGAGCCGGAGCAGGCCGGCGCGGATGCGCGTCTTCACGGTGCCGAGGGGTTGCTGCAGTCGTTCGGCGACTTCGGCGTGCGTCAACCCCTCGAAGTACGCAAGCTCGATCGCGGCCTTCTGCAGGAATGGCAGCGCATCGAGGGCGGCGCGCACCCGCCGCGCCTGATCGGCCGAGTGAAGTTCCAGATCGGCCGGGACCGCAGCAGCCGCAAGGGCCTCGACCGCCGAGGGATGCTCCTCCTGCGACACGGGCTGGCCGCGTCGCGTACGCAGCCGGTCGATTGCGCGACTCCTCGTCAGGATCAGCAGCCAGGCCACGACGGCGCCGCGAGAGGTGTCATAGCGTGCCGCGTGCCGCCATGCCTGCGCGAACACGTCCTGCACAACCTCTTCAGCATCCGCCTGTTCCCGAAGGATGCGGAAGGCCAGCGAGAAGATGGCGCGGCCGTGCCGGTCATAGAGCTCCGCGAGAGCGGCGCCATCGCCGTTCGCCATGCGGTGCATGGCCGCGATGTCTGCGGCGGCGCCCTCGTGGGACGACCGGACGCCGTCGGCAGCCAGTGCCAGTAGCAACCACGTCACAGGTAACACCGTGTTCTACGCATGGCGCGGGAGTTCAGATGAACGCGGTGCAATTGCGGATGTCACGAAGACAGAAGTCGACAGGGCGAACCATTCACGTGCGTTCTCAACCAAGCGGCGTGTGTACAGCCGTCGAACAACCGCCGTCGAGCTCGGCATCAATATACAGCCGGTGGTGGCCGAGTGGATTCGGTCAACAGTTGCAGAGCCCCGTTGGCACACATCCAAGTGCCCTCTGCAGCCGTAGCACAAGGACAGAGCAATCGCCGACGCTGCGGATCCACGCTGCGAGGTTGCCGGAGGCACACGATGACGAAACACACACAACTGCAAGAGCTGGTCGAGAACGGGGCGAGCCGGCGTGCATTTGCGCGACGGGTCCTTCTTGGCGGCGCGGCCGCCGGCGCGGTCGCCGCGCTGGCGCCTGTGCTGGACCTGCAGGCGCAGGGGCTCACCGACGTGGACATCCTGAACTTTGCCCTGAATCTCGAGTATCTCGAGGCGGAGTTCTACACCGTCGCCACGACCGGCCAGCGGCTTGCCGAGGCAGGCGTCGGCATCACCGGCAGGGGCCGAGCCGGCGACACCATCGGCGGTAGCCGGGTGTCCTTGAACGATCGTGTGATGACGGTGGCGATGCAGATCGCCCTCGACGAGCGCAATCACGTGAACTTCCTGCGGCAGGCGCTGGGCAGTGCTGCGGTGGCGAAGCCAGCGATCAACCTCGCCGCGCTCAACGTGGGATTCAACAATGCCAACGAGTTCCTGACAGTGGCGCGGGCCTTCGAGGATCTGGGCGTGAGTGCGTACGGAGGCGCCGCCGCCTTCATCTCGAACAGGAGCATCCTGACCAGCGCCGCGCAGATCGCGTTGACGGAGGCCCAGCATGCCGGTGTGCTTCGATTGCTCGTCAGCGACGCCGGCCTCTCGGTTCCTGCCACTGACGCACTGGATGTGCTGCCATTGATGTCGCCCAACGGACGCTTGTTCCAAGTCGATGGCGCCGGACGTTCCACCATTCGCACGCCCGGGCAAGTCCTCGCTGTGGCGTACGGAACCGCGCAGGCCGGCACTCGGGCTGGTGGGTTCTTCCCGAGCGGCGTCAACGGCGCCATTGCCGCGGTGTAGCCCGACGCAGGTCTGCGGCACGAGTCGCCGCCGCTGCCACGGCGCCACCATCGAGCCCGTCCAACGTCTGGTCTAATGGCGGGATGACGCCCAAGCTTCGCGTGAACGCCTTCACCGTGTCGGCCGACGGCTTCGCCGCCGGGCCCGATCAGAGCCGTGACCAGCCGCTCGGTCGCGGCGGTGAACGGCTTCATGAGTGGTTCGTTCCAACCCGCACCTTTCAGCGGGCGGTCATGAAGCGGGATGACGGCACGACAGGCGTCGACGACGACTTCGCGGCACGCTCCTTCGAGAATCTCGGTGCCTGGATCATGGGCCGGAACATGTTCGGGCCGGTGCGCGGCCCCTGGCCGGACTTCGAGTGGAAGGGCTGGTGGGGCGCGAACCCGCCCTACCACGTGCCGGTCTTCGTCCTCACGCACCATCCGCGTCCCCCGCTGGAAATGGAGGGCGGCACCGTCTTCCATTTCGTGACCCAAGGGATCGAGGCGGCGCTGGACGAGGCGCGGGCTGCCGCTCAGGGGAAGGACGTGCGCATCGGCGGCGGCGCGGCCACGATCCGCCAGTACCTGCAGGCGGGCCTCCTCGACGAGCTACACGTGGCCATCTCGCCCGTCCTGCTCGGGCAGGGCGAGCCTCTGTTCCAGGGCATCGACCTCCCAGCGCTCGGATACAGCGTGAAGGAGCACGTGTCCACCGCGGCGGCGTTGCATCTGGTACTGGAGCGGTAGCGCGAGTCTGCCTTGCGAGGCAGTCGCGAATGCGAGGTGGTCAGAAGCTGCCGTACGTTCCCGTCGCGTCGCCTGTCGCGAGATGAGCCTCGGATCGCCCTCGGGTGCGATCGCCGTTCATGGGAACGACTCGAGAGCGTGGGCCGATCGCCGCGATGGCCTGCACGTCCGGCTGCGGCGGGGTGACCACGGCCGCGGTGGTGCCGCCCCCAACGAAGGCGGCGAGGCGCGCAATGACGTCCATCGCCGCCCCGGCCTGCGCGTTCAACTCGACGCTGGCCGCGGCGCTCTCTTCGGCCATGGCGGCAGTGGTCTGCGTCACACTCTCCATCTGCGCAATGGCCTGCGATACCTGGCTGATGCCTTGCGCCTGCTGACGGCTCGCTTCGCTGACTTGGTCGACGAGGCCGCGCACCCGGTTGGTACTCGCCGTGATCGAGGCGATGGCGTCGGACACGTGATGGACCTTCTTCTGGCCGTCGTGCGCGTTCGCGATGGACTCTTCGATGAGCAACGCGGTGTCCTTTGCGGCCTGCGCCGATCGCTGCGCAAGCGCCCGGACCTCGTCGGAGACGACCGCGAACCCCATCCCGGCTTCTCCCGCACGTGCCGCTTCGACGGCCGCGTTCAGCGCGAGGATGTTCGTCTGGAATGCGATCTCGTCGATCGTCCTGATGATGCGGCCCACCTTGTCGCTCGAGTCGCGAATGGCGGTCATCGACGCGACCATGCCGCCGAGTGCGTCGTTCGCCGTCGACACGAGGCGCTCGCTGTCGGCCATCATGGCCGCGGCCTGCGTGCTGTTCTCGGCGTTCTGCCGCGTCATCGACGCCATCTCTTCCATCGAAGCCGACGTCTCTTCGAGCGAGGCCGCTTGTGTCGTCGCGCCCTCCGACAGCGTCTGCGACGATGCGGCGACCTGCGTGGAGGCGGCGGTCACCTCGCCGACGGTGCGTCGCAACTCGTTGGCCGCGTCGGCCAGCGTGCGACGCGTGGACCGCACCACCAGGAACGCGATGATGCCGCCGGCCACCACCAGGACGGCGAGCAGTCCGAGATAGACGAAACTGCGCCATTCGTAGCGCTCCACATCGGCTTGCGTCCTCGTGTTCAGCATGCGCTCGAACTGGACGATGGGCGCCATGATCAGCGCCTTGTTCGCATGATACTGGTCGTCGAACATGATGCGTCGCGCCATGTCGGGATCCGGGACGTCCTGGCGCGAGTACCTGCCAGTGCCGTCGTCGTAGAGCCCCTTGACGGCCTTCATCGCAATCGTCTCGGTGGTGACCAGGCCGTTCGAGTTGCGTTCGGCTTCACGCAGCTTCTCGAGCTCCGCCTCCATGAAGCCCGCGTCCTTCATCAACTGCTGGAGGGCGATCGTGCGACCGTCCGCCCTGGCGGACTTGCCATTGCGCACTTCGAGCGCCGTCCAGTAGCTCTTCTCGTGGCGGCTGTCGCCGGTCACCACGTACGTCCGGGCGAGGCGCGTCAGATCGTCAGAACTCTGGCGGAGTTCGTCGGCCAGCAGGTACGACTCGTAGCGAGTCTGTTGGGCGTCGCCGAGCGCCGTCTGGTTCTGGATCAAGAGCGTCGTCACGAGGACGAGTCCGGCCAGGACGCACGCGCCCGCTGAATAGAGAGAGGCCATGAGCTTCTGAATGGACATCGTGTGCTACCTAGAACAAGAGTTGGAACTGGACGCGCACTCGACGATCGTCACGAGCGCCCGGCGCGCGGTCGCGGTGGCGAACGACGCCGGCGTCGGCCTGTAGCTTGACGTGGTGGCCGTGCAGATATCGGTTGAGGCCGATCTCGTACTCGCGCACGTCGCTCGCGACACCATCAAGGCGGGTTCGATCGAAGTCGACCACTGAAGTCCGGGCGGCAATCTCCCACTCGGCCGGAACGACGTAGAGGCCACCCTGCAGGTAGGCGCCGCGGTCGTCGAGCCGCGGACCCCCTGTGTCGTTGCGCCGGTGGTAGAAGGCAGCCGCCAGGGTGAGTCGGCGGTCGCGATAGTTGCCGTCCACCGTGACGCTCGTGGTGCGATCGCCAGGCGCGACATTCTGAAAGACCGATGCTTCGGCAACCGGGTTGTAGGCGCCGGCGATGCCGAGCGAGAGCTGACGATCGACGAGCGGCGTGGGAGAGCTCTCGAGGTAGCCGCTGCCACCGATCAGCGTCATCTCTGCGCGTGCCATGGCGGCGAGCGAGCCATCGCGGTTCTGCTGCCCTGTTGCGTCGAGCGCTCGGACGCTGTTGGTGATCGCCGCATCCACACGCACACGGCGGAGCGACACGCCGACGGCGGTCCCGATGCTGCGGGGCAGGTTGAAGGCGTAGTCTGCGCGCGAGAGGTCGGCAAAGAGCAGTTCGCCCGGATGGGTCAGGAACTGACGGCTGAACGGCAGCAGAATGCGGCCAGCCTTGATCGAAATCGATCGGCCGGTCCGATACTGCAACCAGCCATCGAGCAGCGTCAGGCGATTGCTGTCCCCAAAGGTACTCGCCTCCAGTTGGAAGAAGTAGGTGACCTGGTCGTCGAACGCGGCACCGCCCAGCGCGAGCCGCGCGAGCGGGACGTCGAACGTGTGGATGTTGCTGTCGCCGTTCGGCTCCAACCAGGTGTAGCGCGTCTGAACAAGGCCGTTCAGTGTCACGCTGAACGGCGAGGTGTCGCGAGTGAGTCGGAACCCCTCGTCGTAGCCGCCGTCATCGTTGGATGGTGCAGCCGCGACCGGCGGATCGGCGATCGGGGTTGGTTGCGCCGTGCTGTCAATCGCCGGGAATGCTATCGAGAAGAACAGAAGAAGGAGAACGCGCGCGTCGTGCATGAAATGCGAAGAGCCTCTGAAGAGGCAATCGGCGACACCATGCCCGGCTTTATGCGGCGCACGAGCATATCGACACGCGGCACGCCACCATGCTGACGAAGTATAGGAAGAGACGTTGGGCGTCAGCGCATCAGCGCGTCAGCGCGACTGCGTCGGCGGCTGGGGCTCGGCGCCGAGATACCGGAAGAAGGCCTCCTTCGGCAACGCCTTGCCGCCCCGCCGTTCGTTCGGGTTCGCGAACGACACGGTCGGCACGCCCTTGCCGCCGCGCCAGACGTGGAGGTCCCACACACGCGGATGCCACATGTGGATGGCGAGTCCCGGCGGACGCGGTGGCTCCGTCGTCGCGCCGGGCGTGAGGTGCATCGCACCGTCCTTCAGATGCCAGCCGGCTTCGTGGACGGCCCACTCAGACGCCGCGATGCAGGGCAGCGTCGGCGGCTCGGACCCATCGGTGTACGGCGCGACGTAGCCCCATCCCGTGAGGCGATACGGGTCGTCGGGGCCGTCGAAGTCGTACCAGTCTCCCGGCCGGCTGCCTGGTGAGGGTTCGTAGAGGAGCAGCGGAGGAACGGGCGCCGCCGCCTGCAGGTTGTCGGTCGCGACCGCGCCCGCTGTGGCGAGCACGACGTAGCCGTGCGAAAGGCCCCAGCCGGCGAGCACACCGCCGGGGGCGACAGCACCGGCAAAGGATGGAAGCTCCGTTGGCACGGCCTGCAGCACTCCGGACTGCATCGCGCGAAGCGCATCGCTGCGCTCGCTGGCACTGCAGCCGGCCGCAACGGGAGCGGAAGTCGCCAGCGTGTCCCGCCCGTCGATGTGAGCCGCCGACACATCGCCGATGCCTGAGACGACGGTGCCGACGCCAAGCACCGTGGCGGTCAACGTCCGGACGTTGATGGGGTACATGACAGCCTCCTTCCTGGCCGCCGCGGTCGAGAAACACGGATGGGTCTCGACCGCGTGCCCTCGAGGAAGGGATGTCACATCGTTCATCGCCCTGGCAAGCTCGGCGGAGTCTCTTGCTAACCTCCGCCGCCGCCATCGGCGGCGCCTACTCCGCGCGCAACGCCGCCCACGGATCGATGCGGGTCGCGCGGCGCGCAGGGAGCCATGCCGCGAGGAGTCCCACCGCGAGCAACAGCAGCGTCACGATCGTGAACGCGACCGGATCGGTGGGCGTCACGCCGAACAGGAACCGCTGTAACACGCGCGTCACGAGGGCGGCCCCTGCCAGACCAGCGATCAGGCCGGCCCCGACGATGCGGAGCGCGCGTCCGAGCACGAGGCGGAGCACGTCGCGCCGATCGGCGCCGAGCGCCATGCGCACGCCGATCTCCCGCCGCCGCTGTGCCACCGCGTAGGCCATCACGCCATAGATGCCGCATGTGGCGATCAGCGTCGCCGCCGTCGCAAACATCACCAGCAGCCACATCCGGAATCGCGGCGGCGCCACCGATGCCGCCACCGCCTCGTCCATCGTCGTTGCCCCCGCGATGGCGAGGTCGGGCGCCACGCGCCGGACCTCGGACCGCATCCCTTCGACGACGCTCGCGGGCGTGGTCGTGCGGGCGACGAACGACACGAATCGCAGGTAGAGCGTGCCCTGCTCCTGCTGGTAGGGCACGTACAGCATCGGCTGCACCTCCTGGTCGAGTCCTCTCTGGCGGATGTCGGCCACGACGCCGACAACCGTCAGCCACTCGCCGTCGTCGCCCATGCGCACGCGCCGACCGAGCGCCTCGCGCAGTCCGCCTGGAATGTAGTCACGCGCGATGCGTTCGCTGATGATCGCGACCTTCGGGGCACTCGCCGTGTCGGCCGCCGTGAACTCGCGTCCGGCCAGCAGCGGAATGCCCATCGTCTTGAAATAGTCCGCGTCGATCTTCGGCCTGCCGGCATCCATCGACTGCTCCGGCAGACCCTCGATGTCGAATTCGTCGCGGATGAACATCCGGCCGAACGGCGCGGAGTTGATCACGCTCGCGGATCTCACGCCCGGCAGCGCCTGGATACGGGTCAGCACCTCGCGCTCGAACGCGTGCATGCGATCGGGATCGTCGTACCGGCGCGGCGGCAGCGTCACCCTGACGGTCTGGACGACGCCATCGCTCCCGCTCGCTTCGAAGCCCGGCGACACCGACGTGAGGCGCACGAAGCTGTGAATCAACAGTCCGGCGCCGATCAGAAGAACGAGCGTCATCGCGACCTGCCCGGCCACCAGCAGCGTTCGCAGCCGTTCGCCCTGACGATCGCTCGTCGTCCTGGCGCCGCCCGCATGCAGCGCGAGGCTCTCGGCGAACGCCGCGGCACTGACGCGGGCGGCCGGCACGAGGCCGATCATGAGCGTCGACACGAACGACAGGGCGAGGCTGAACACCAGCACGCGGCCGTCGATGGCGATGCTGCCGAGGCGGGGGAGCGCGAACTCCGGCACCAGCGGCAGCATGACGTCGATGGCAATCCTGGCGAGCAGGACGCCAAGGGCCGCGCCCAGCAGCGACAACACGACCGCTTCGGTCAGGAGCTGGCGCACGATCCGCCGCCGCCCGGCACCGAGGGCCAGGCGGACGGACAGTTCGCCGCGCCGCGCGGTGAGGCGCGCCATCTGCAGGTTGGCGACATTGACGCAGGCGATCAGCAGCACGAACGACACCGCCCCGAGCAGGATCAGCAGCAGCGTGCGCACCGACGCCGTGCCGTGCTCCTGCAGGCCGACCGTGCGCGCAATCGTGCGGACGTTCGGCGCGAGGGCGCCCTCCATTCCCCGCGCGCCGGTGATTGCGAACGAGGCGTCGTTGACCAGCGCCGTCAACTCCGATTCCACCCGTTCCTGCGTCAGGCCCGGCTTCACCCGGCCCAGCAGGAACAGGAACGCGCTCGTGCCGGGATCGCCGGCCCAGCGATTGGCCAGATAGAGGTCGGGTTCCGGCAGCGTGCCGGTCCGGATCACCGGCCTGAAGCTGAATGCCGGCGACAACACGCCGATGACGGTGCGGGGGAGGCCGTCGATCGTGATCGATTGCCCGACGATGGCCGGATCGGCCCCGAACGCCGTGCGCCACAGCCGATCGCTGACGATCACGCTGCGATCGTCGTCGGACGCCGCGGCGCCGGTCAGGAACGACCGGCCGGACACGGGAGCGACACCCAGGGACGCGAAGAAGTTCGGACTCACATCGAGCGCCCGCAGCTGGAGCGGCTCGCCGCGGCCGTTGAGTTCGACGTCGATCGAGGTGTAAGCCGCGAGCTGATCGAACGTCTCCGCGTGCTCGCGCAGCGCGTCGTACGCCACCGGCGACCAACTCCAGAAGGTCTTGGGTCCCGTCTCGGTGCGCTGCGCCGCGGCGAGAAGGACGAGGCGGTCGGGCTCCTGGTACGGCAACGGCCGCCAGAGCACGCCGTAGGCAACCGAGAAGATCGTGGTCGTGAGGCCGATGCCGAGCGCGAGCGTGGCGAGGGACGTGGCGGTGAACGCCGGGTCGCGGCGAAGCAGCCGCAGTGCGTGCCGCGCGTCCTTGAGGAACGTTTCGGCCGTGGTGAAGAGCCAGGGCTCGCGCGACTGCTCGCGCAGCCGCAGCGCGTTGCCGATCTGCCGCCGCGCCGCCGCCGTCGCGTCGTCGGTGCTCATGCCTTCCGCGTCGGCGAGCGCATGCGCCTTCATCTCCTCGTGAAAGCGCAGTTCGTCCTCCAGATCCCGGTCGAACTGACGGCGCTTGAACAAGAACAGCAGACGTCGGAGTACGGCACCCACGGCACGCTCCAGAAGGTCAGGACACTAAGTCGTCTTCATCACGCGCAGGATGGCGCCCGACACCTGCGAGAATCGCGAAGCCTCGACGCCGAGCTGCTTCTTCCCGGCCGCCGTGAGCGTGTAGAAGCGCGCGCGCCGGTTGTTCGCCGATGTCTTCCACTCGGCCAGCACCCAGCCCTTCACGAGCATCCGCTGCAGCGCCGGGTACAGGGACCCTTCCTCGACCGTCAGCACGTCGGCCGACAGCATCCGGATGTGCTGGGCGATGCCGTAGCCGTGCATCGACTCGATCGACAGCGTCTTCAGAATCAGCATCTCGAGCGTGCCAGGCAGCAGCTCGTTCCTGCTTTTCGTCTTCGCTTCCTTCATCAGTTCCTCTTTGCATAGACGAACTATGGAAAGAAGAAGTTTCGCGCGTCGTGGAGCGGCTGTCAACGACTGACCGCCTACGGGTCGCGACACGCCGCAGCGCGCGTGCGCGGCGTACCGGCCGGCGCGCCGGCTAGACGAGCCCGAGGGCGAGCATCGCGCGCCCGACCTTCAGGAAACCGGCGATGTTGGCGCCGTTGACGTAGTTGCCCGGCGTGCCGAACTCGTCGGCCGTCGAGTGACACGACTCGTGGATGCCGACCATGATCTCGGCGAGCCGCTGCTCGGTGTGCTCGAACGACCAGGTGTCGCGGCTGGCGTTCTGTTGCATCTCGAGCGCCGACGTCGCCACGCCGCCGGCGTTGGCGGCCTTGCCAGGGCCGAACGCCACGCCGGCCTCGATCAGCAGCTGGGTGGCTTCCGGTGTGCACGGCATGTTGGCGCCCTCGGCCACCAGGTTGCAGCCGTTGTCCACCAGCACGCGCGCATCACGCCCGTTCAGCTCGTTCTGGGTCGCGCACGGCAGCGCCACGTCGCAGGGCACCGTCCAGATGTTGCCGTTGGGGATGTAGCGCCCGCGATGGCCGTCCTCGACGTAGCGGCTCAGCCGCCCGCGCTCGACTTCCTTGATCTGCTTGACGCGATCGAGATCGATGCCCTGCTCGTCGAACACGAATCCCGACGAGTCCGAACACGCCACCACCTTGGCGCCGAGCTGTGCCGCCTTCTCCATCGTGTAGATGGCGACGTTGCCGGCGCCGGAGACGATGCAGGTGCGGCCGTCGAGGCTCTGCCTGCGCGCCGCCAGCATCTCGCGGACGAAGTAGACGAGTCCGTAGCCCGTCGCTTCGCGACGGACCAGCGCGCCGCCATAGTCGAGGCCCTTGCCGGTCAGGACGCCAGACTCGTATCGGTTGGTGATGCGCTTGTACTGGCCGAAGAGATAGCCGATCTCGCGCCCGCCCACGCCGATGTCGCCGGCCGGCACGTCCGTGTACTCGCCGACGTGCCGATACAGTTCGGTCATCAGGCTCTGACAGAACCGCATCACCTCGCTGTCCGACCGGCCCTTGGGATCGAAGTCGGCGCCGCCTTTGCCGCCGCCAATCGGCTTGCCGGTCAATGCGTTCTTGAAGGTCTGCTCGAAGCCCAGGAACTTGACCACGCCCAGGTTGACCGACGAGTGGAACCGGAGCCCGCCCTTGAACGGGCCGAGCGCGCTGTTGAACTCCACGCGGAAGCCGCGGTTGATGTGCACCGTGCCGCGATCGTCTTCCCAGGGCACGCGGAAGATGATCTGGCGCTCCGGCTCACAGATGCGCTGCAGCACCTTGTGCTCACGCAACTCGGGGTGCTTGGACACGACGGGACCGAGTGAGCTCAGGACTTCGGTCACGGCCTGATGGAACTCGGGTTCACCAGGGTTTCGTCGGACGACGTCGTCGTAGACGTCGATGAGGCTTTCGTCGATATGGAGGGACACGGTGGGCACCTGGGACATCGCGCGATGCGCAACCGCATCGCAGCGCAAGAAGACAGCCGGGCCGTCCATGGACGGCCGTGGCCGGGGAAACGACGCGTGAAGTATAGGCAACGTCCGCGCGTCGCGCCTGGTCGCCGGACGACCGCACGCGGTGTCAGGTGTCAGGCCCCAGCCGAATCAGCCGGCACCGCCCGGGGGAGCGACGCCGGTGCGGCGGGCAGTTGCACCGTCACGCGGAGGCCGCCGGCCGGGTGGGGAGCGAGCGTGAGCGTGCCGTCGTGAGCGTTGGCGATGCTCCTGACGATCGCGAGACCGAGGCCGACGCCCGCGTGATTGCTGCGCACCCGTTGCGTGCCGCGCTGGAACGGCTCGACCAGCGTGGAGATCATGCGCGGCGCGAGCCTCTCGCCGGTGTTCTCGACCGTGAGCACGACGCGGTCGAGATGCACGCGGGTCGTGACCCACACGCTGCCGCGATCAGGCAGGTTGTGGACGATCGCGTTCTGCACGAGGTTCGTCGTCATCTGCAGCAGCAGCGCAGGCGACCCGATGGTGAGCGCCTCGTCGCCAGTGGTTTCGATGGTGACGCCGCGCCCTTCGGCAAGCGGGAGAAGCGTTTCGGTGGCTTCTTCGGCCGTCAGGGACAGATCGACGGGTGTCCGGTCGAACGCGCGCTGGTCGGCCCGGCTGAGCAGGAGCAGGGCTTCGACGAGATCGATCGCCCGGGTGTTGACGGCGTGCAGGCGGTCGACGAGCGCGTCGGGGCCGCGGTTCGGATCGCTCCGGGCCACGTCGAGCAGCGTCTTCGTGATCGCCAGCGGCGTGCGCAGTTCATGCGACGCGTTGGCGGCGAATCGCCGCTGTTCGCCGAGGTGCGTGTCGAGCCGTTCGAGCATCGTGTCGAAGGCGTCGGCGAGTTCGCGGAATTCGTCCCGGCGTCCAGGCAGTGCGATCCGGTGGGAGAGCGACCCGCTCGCGGCCAGGCGGGTGGCGTCCGTGATCCGCGTGAGCGGCGCGAGCATGCGGCCGGCGAGGATCCAGCCGCCGACCAGCCCGAACACCAGCAGGAACAGCATCACGGCGGCTGCCGTCGGCGCGAATGCACGCACGAGGCCGGGCACATACCGCGTGTTCCTGGTGATGATGATCACGCCCTCGGGCCTGTTGTATTGCAGCGATATCCATACGGCCGCCAGCAGCAGGGTGGCTGCGAGCATGAGGAACCCGGCGTAGCTCAGGGTGAGCTTGAGGCGAACGCTCAGCCCTGGCTCTCTATCCACGCGGCCCGCCCTCACGCCCGGCATCCGGCTGGACGTCGATGCGGTAGCCGACGCCGGGCACGGTGGCGATGATCCACGGTTCGCCGAGCCGCTTGCGCAGGGCCGAGACCGTGATGCGTACCGCGTTGGTCAGCGGGTCGGCATGCTCGTCCCACGCCCGTTCCAGGAGGTCCTCGGCGCTGACGACACCGCCGTCGGCGGCGACGAGCACGTCGAGCACGGCGAACTGCTTCCGGGTGAGCGCCACGTAGCGGCCGTCGCGGTAGACCTCCCGGCGGAACGGATCGAGCCGCAGCCCCGCAATCTCCCGGACGGGCGGCCGGCTGTGGGCGCGCCTGCGGTCGAGTGCCCGGAGCCTGAGCACGAGTTCGCGCAGTTCGAACGGCTTCGTGAGGTAGTCGTCGGCGCCGAGCTCGAATCCCGAGGCCTTGTCGTCGAGCCGATCGGCCGCGGTCAGCATGAGGATGGGCATGCCGCTGCCGGAGGCGACGATCCGCCTGGCGACCTCGTCGCCGGAAGGGCCGGGGATGTCGCGGTCGAGGACAGCGATGTCGTAGGCGTTGCTGCTCAGCAGGTCCAGCGCGGCGTCACCGTCACCGGCGACGTCCGCCGCGATCGCTTGCAGCCGCAGGCCATCGCGGATGGCTTCTGCCAGGTAGGGCTCGTCCTCGACGATCAAGACACGCATAGATCCTCGATGCTACGGACCGGGGCATATCGTCCGCGTATCGAAACCCGCATACGCGCTGGCAACACGCCGCCGTCCAGACTGGCGACATGTCCGGCCACGAGCCAGTCCGACCATCCGCACCCCGTGTCGTCCTCACGGTCCTCGCTGCCGTCAGCGCGACGATGGCGGCCGTCGTCGGCTGCCCGTCGGCCGGCCGGTCGATGGCGTTCTCGCCTTCCTGGGCGGCCGCACGCCTCGATGCGTCTCGCGGCGAACATCATCGCGCAGATGGCCGGCGAGAAGGAGACCAGCGGCGTCGCGCGCCTACCCAGGCGGGCCGATCACGGCGCAACGCACGCGGTCGGGCAGGTGGCGCCGTTCCCGGCGCCGTGACGGCGTTCGACAGCGGCATTCCGGCCGTCGCCAACCTCGATTCCGCCCTGCAAGCTGCCCTCCGCCGCGCAGCCACGGATGCCGCAGACGACGGCGTCGAGATTCGCATCAACGGCGGCTGGCGCTCGCCCGAGTACCAGGCGCGCCTGTTTCGCGCGGCGGTCTGGAAGTACGGCTCCGACGCGAGAGCGGCACGGTGGGTGGCCACGCCCGACACGTCGCCACATGTGTCGGGGGCTGCAGTCGACATCGGGCCCGCCAGCGCCGCGGCCTGGTTGTCCGGGCACGGCGCCGCCTACGGCCTCTGCCAGATCTACCGCAACGAACCCTGGCACTACGAACTGCGCCGCGATGCCATCGTCGCCGGATGCCCGGCGATGTACGCCGACCCCACGCACGATCCGAGGATGCAGCCTTGACGCAACACGCCACACAACAGGCCCTTGCCGCCAGCGTGCGTGGGCTCGCCAAGGTCTACGGCAGGGGCGTCGCGCAGGTCCATGCCCTGCGCGGCATCGATCTCGATCTCCCGCGAGGCCGGTTCACCGCCATCATGGGGCCGAGCGGATCGGGCAAGTCCACGCTGATGCACTGTCTGGCCGGACTCGATCAGGCAAGCGACGGCACCGTCACCGTGGCCGGCACCGATCTCGGATCGCTCGACGACGACGCGCTCACGATCTTCCGCCGCGAGCACATCGGCTTCGTGTTCCAGTCGTTCAACCTGCTGCCGATGCTCACCGCGGGCCAGAACATCCTGCTGCCGCTCGAACTCGCCGGCCAGCGTGCAGACGCCGCGGCGCGGGCCCGCGTGCACGCGATCGCCGAGACGCTCGGTGTGGCCGACAGGCTCGGTCACCTGCCGGCGGAACTGTCCGGCGGACAGCAGCAGCGCGTCGCGATCGCCCGGGCCCTGATCACGCAGCCCGACCTGCTGTTTGCCGACGAGCCCACGGGAAACCTGGACAGCACGACGGCGTCGGAAGTATTGGAGCACCTCCGACGAGCCGTCCGTGAGTTCGGCCAGACCGTCGTGATGGTGACGCACGACCACGATGCGGCGACGTACGCCGACGATGTGGTCACCATGCGAGACGGCAGGATCGCCTGATGCGCACCGTCTTTCTCGCGTCGCTGCGCACCCACACCCGCAGGTACGTTGCCGCCACGGTCGCGGTTGTCGTCTCGGTCGCCTTCGTCGTTGTCATCGGCGTGCTCAACGCCGGGGCGCGGCGCGGACTGATGGACAGCCTCGGCGCGCCGTTCCGCAACGCCGACCATGTCGTCGACGGCGACCCGGTGGAGAACGACCTGGACACGGCCGCCGCGATCGAGATCGTCGACCGGCTTGGCGACAACGCGTCCGGACTCGGCCGGGTGCTGGTGCCGGTGCGGGCGGGTAAGTGGCGCGGAGAGACCACCGTGGGCCCGGTTGCCGCCTCGGCGGCGCTGCGCTGGCAGAGGCTGGTCGGGGGTCGCTTCCCGGAGCGCATGGGCGAGGCGGCCGTGCACGTCTGGGATGCCAAGGCGCGGGAGATGGTCGTCGGCGACAGGCTTCGGGTCGGCGAGGGGACGACAGCGACCGACATCCAGGTGGTTGGTCTCGTCGAGGCGCCCTCCCCGGTGACGCAGGCCTCGGTGTACGTCACCTGGTCGCAGTACCTGCGGTGGCGCGATCAACCGACGTTCCACGTGAGCCGCGTGGCGGTACGTGGAGAGGTCGGCAGGCTGCCGAAGGGCGCCGCGCTGTACTCGCCGGAGGCGTACGTCGAGAACGGTCTGTCCAAACTCACGAGCAGAACCGACACGGTGGCGTTGCTGCTGCTGCTGTTTGCCGGCGTCGCCATCTCCGTCTCGGTCCTGGTCATCGCCAACACGTTCTCCATCCTGCTCGCGCAGCGCCTGCGCGACTTCGCCTTGCTGCGTTGTGTGGGCGCCACACGGCAACAGGTCGTGCATTCGGTCCGCACGGAGGCGGCCGCGGTCGGTGTGCTCGCGTCACTGACCGGAATACTTGTCGGCGTCGGTCTCGGCTACGGGCTGATCGCCGCGATCAATGCCCTCGCGCCGCGCGCCCCGATGGGCGCTCCCGATCTGCCCGGGCTGTGGTTGCTCGGCGGGTTCGCCGTCGGCCTGGTGATCACGATGCTCGCGTCCTGGCTGCCGATCCGGCGTGTGGTCCAGGTGAGCCCGCTGGCCGCGCTGCGTCCCGATGCCCCGATGGACGTGCACACGGCCACTGGCCGGATGCGCCTGGTGCTCGCGGCAGGGGTCCTCGTCGCCGGGCTGGCCCTGCTCGCCGTCGCGATACTCGAGGGCAGTGCGCCAGTCATGCTGGCTGGTGGCGGTGCCGTGTTCACCGGTGTGCTCCTGTTCGGGCCGGTGCTCGTTCCGCGCCTGGTGCGCGCCGCTGGCGCACTGCTCGGCGCCGGCGGTCGGCTGGCCACCGCGAACGCCGTTCGCAATCCGCGCCGGACTGCCACCACCGCCGCCTCGCTGCTGGTCGGCGTCACCGTGACGACCGCCATGCTCACCGGGATGGCCACCATCCGCACGGCCGTGGATGAACGACGCCGTCAGCGGCACCCCATCGACGCCGCGATCACTTCGCCCGAGCGACCGATCCCGGTTGACGTTCTCGGCCGCGTCCGTCGCACGCAAGGTGTCGAGCGCGCCATTGCCGTGGACGGGGCTGTGGCTCGCGTCTCGGGGCTCGACGACGCGGTCCCGGTGCTCACCGCGCCGGCCGCGGCGCAGGTGGCGCGCGACGGAGGGGCGTTCGCGCGCGTGGAGCCGGGGACGATCAGGCTCGATCGCGCCGCCTTTCGCCGGAACGCAAGCGTCCGGCCCGGCGCCAGGGTCATGGTGCGCGTCGGCGCGCGGGAGGTGCCGTTGCAGGTCGCGGTCGGCACCGGATGGGGCCGGGTGGGGCTGGTCTCGCCCGAGACGCTGGCGAGGCTCACCGACGCCCCGGCGCCGCACGCCATCTGGGTCCGCGGCTCGCCTGGCGCCGACTCCATTCGCCTGGTCGATGATCTCGACGACATTGCGGATGCAGTTGGCGGCAGGGTCGACGATCAGTTGCAGGCCCGGGCGACCGAGGACGAACTCTTGCGCATCGCCACGTGGTCGCTGCTGGCCCTGCTCGGCGTCTCCGTGGTGATCGCCGTGATCGGCATCGCGAACACGCTCGGACTCTCCGTCCTCGAGCGCACCCGCGAACACGCGTTGCTGCGCGCGCTCGGCCTCACCCGCCAGCAGCTGCGACGGATGCTGGCGGTCGAGGCCGTGCTGTTGTCGGTGGTGGCGACGGGGCTCGGCACCGTGATGGGGGTGGCGTTCGCCTGGGTCGGCTGCGAGACCGTGGTGAAGCCGGCCCTTCTCGACGCCACCATGCAGATTCCCTGGCTCTCCCTCGGCGTCGTCGTCCTCGTCGCCGCCCTGGCCGGACTGATCGCCAGTGTGCTCCCGGCCCGCCGCGCCGCCAGGGTGACTCCAGCCGCGGGGCTCTCCCTCGAGTGAGACCTTCGTCAATCACCTGGGGCACCCTCACCCCTCACTCGTTCATCGAGGCGAGTAACTGTCGCAGCTGACCCTCGGGTTCCAGTCGGCGAACGTGCCCCGAGGATTCCGCTTCCACGCCCACACGTGCAATTCGTAATAGGGGGGAAGACCGCTGCGGTTCGGTGCGGGCACGTAATGGAAGTGCTGGCCGTGCAGCACCGGAGGATGAGGATTGCTTCCGTGCCACTGCTCGGCCATGACGATGTATTCCACGGCAACGAGCTGGAGCTGGCCATCGCGGGGCTCGAACACGAGCGCTTCGGGCTGAGCCGCGTCAAGTAAGCCATCGCCGACCAGTGAGGCGTTGACGTAGTGGATGCCCATCGCGCCCTCTTCAGGGCCACTGACACAGCCGCTGGCAAGCGCGTAGCCGGCGGCGACGGCAGCCTGGGCGTCCCGCACCTGCGCGGTCGCGTCCCTCACCATCCTGGCGAGGGGCGCCTCCACACTCTCGGGCTGTGCATCCGAGACGGTGTTCTGTTGGCTGCGAGCGACCTCAACGGTCGAGAGGGCCATCAACCCGGCTGCCGCACACGCGGCAAGCCACGGACGTCCGATACTCATGGCATCTCCTCTGTGCGCCGGTTCGTCACCGGCAGGTGCGAGCGATGAGAGTCCAGAATCGTCGCGATGATTGAACGGCTCTGAGCAGCGACGACAGAGGCGTGGGCGTGCAACGCCTGCGCCATGTCCTCGCTGGAAATCGTCGTCCGCCGTTGTACGAACCGCGGCCTCACAACGGTGCGCACGCTCGCAATCGTCGCGGCGTGGCCGAGTACTCCTTGCGGACATCCATGCAGGAAGTGCGACGTGAACGACTGCGGCACGAAACCGGGCCCTTCGGCCCGGTTCAGTACGCTGCAGACGCCGACGATGAGGCGGGTCTGCCGATGCCTCGAATGATCAGATAGCCGATCATCCAGAACTCGCCGATCGTGGCGGGCAACACGAGGAGTCCCGACAGGAGTTCATTGCCCGGCGCGAGATAGCCGAGAAACGCGTTCAGGACGTAGCCGACGCCGCCGACGATGAGGATCCAGCCAAGCAGCCGGGGCATCCTCCACGCTGCGTGGATCGTGCACCAGCCCATCGGAATCAACCACAAGCCGAAGAACAGGTTGCCGACCTGCCAGAAGTTCGCGCTGGCCAGATATGCCAGCTGCACGTCGCTGCCGCCTGGCGCGATCGGGGCCTGCGTCGCCTGCAGCGCGGTGCCGAGCAGCGCCGCGCTCGCGAAGACGGCAATCGCGTTGAAGAGGCCGAACACGGCAATCGCGCCGGCAGCGAAGTCGTCCACCGACCGGAAGAGCCGGTAGAACCACAACGCCGCCAGCGATTGCGCGATGACCGTCGCCATCTCCAGCGCCACGCCGAGTCGGGCCAGACCTTCGTGCTCGAGCAGGTGCGCGAGCGTGGCCGACGCGTCGCCGGGGACGTAGAGCGCCGGCCGGACGAGCAGGAAGCCGAGGCCGCCCGTGAGGGCAAGTGTCAGGTACAGCAGTCCAGCCGTGCGGGCCGTGCGGGAGAGTGCTTCAGTCACCTGGCTGGGGGAGCTCGCGTGGCTGGGACCGCCGGCCGTATCGATGCTCATGACAATCGTACCGGCAGCCGTCGCCACCCACCGAGCGGGTATGTCTCGCGCACGGGCTCTTCGTCTGTCGCGAGCTCGACGGAGGCCGTCGTGGACAGCAGCGTCTGCAGCGCCACGACGAGTTCGAGCGTGGCCAGGGGACGGCCCGGGCACACGTGGATGCCGGTGCCGTACACGAGGTTGAGGGACGCGTGCGCATGGGGCCGGTACGCGTCCGGATCGGCGAAGATCGTTTCGTCGCGATTGGCCGACGTCCAGTTCAGATACACGCGCGTGTCGGGCTCGAGCGCGTAGCCGGCGACGCTCGTGGCGGCCGTCGTGACGCGCCGGTTGACGAGGAACGGATCGTCGATGCGCAGCATCTCGTCGATGGCCTCGGCCAGGTCGTCCGAGCCCGATCGCAGTGCGTGCTGCACGTCCGGGTGCGTCGCGACGAAGTGGACGACGACGCCCAGCGCGGCCGCCATCGATCCCAGATCGCCCGCCGTCCAGTTGCGCAGGATCGACACGATGTCGGCATCAGCGAGCGGCCGGCCATCGACGACGACATCGAGCAGCTCGGTCGTCGGGTCCTGCGGAGCGGCACTCCCGAGCTGACGACGGCGCTGCACCTGCGCCGCGACCAGTTCGTCGAACGCGGCGGCTGCCGCGGCCGTCCGCGATCGGTCGGCCGACCGCGTGGCGACGTGGTTCTCGCCCATCCATCGGAGAAGCCGTGCCTCGATCCCTTGCCACCCGAGCCACTCGGCTTGTGCCCGAACGGCGAACGGATAGCCGATGCCGGTCACGGCATCGACCGTGACGCCCTTCGGCAGCGCATGGATGATCTCGGCGGCGACCGCCCGGACCCGCGGTTCGAGCGCGCGCATGCGCTCTGGTGAGAAGAACGGGTCGATGATGGCCCGGAAGGCCGTGTGCTCGGGTGG
>CBIHOS010000051.1:0-23890 GCA_966211945.1 uncultured bacterium | reverse complement strand
CGGTCACCCAATACCCCCCCCGCTACCACTTTCTGTTTGTTGGCCTTGGGGGCGGGGCTATGGCCAACACACCGCCCCCCCCCCCGGGGGGGGCGCGCCGTGCCGGGTACGTGCGAGGCGGTCAACGCAGTCGGGGCACGGACGCCGTGGCGTCCGCGGGGCGTCCGGCCTGAATCAGGCCGAGAAGCTCTGGATGGCTTCCGCTTCGTTCTCGTAGACCTCGAACACGGTCAGCAGCTTCGTGATCGAGAGCAGATCTTCGATGCGCTTGGTCAGGTTCAGCAGCTTCAGCTTGCCGCCCTGCCGGCTCACCGTGGTGTACGTGCGGACGATCTCGCCGAGGCCCGCGCTGTCGATGTACGGCACGCCATCGAGGTTGAGCAGCAACTGCTTGTGGCCGGCGTTGATCAGGCTGGCAATCTTCTCGCGCAGCAGCTCGTCGCCTTCGCCCAGCGTCATCTTGCCCGACAGGTCCAAGATCGTCACGCCGCCGACGACCCGATCTTCAATCTGCATCGCCTCTTCCCCCGCTCCGAGAAATCCCTTGCAAATACAAGGAAAAACAGACCTTCAGGAGGGCTGACAGTAGCACCAAGCCATCCGGAGGGTCAAGGTAGGGCTGCGCTGCCCGAAACGGAAACGGCGGCGACCGGACCATCGGTCCGACCACCGCCGCTGTGACGTCGCGAGCGCGACGCCGGCGCCGGGGCGCGTTACTCGGTTTCCCGCCGCTGCTTCTTGCGGCTCCGCTTGCGGGCGAGGGCCTGCTTGGCGCGACGCTTGTCGCCAGGCTTCAGATAGAACGAGTGTTTCTTGATGTCCTTGATGATATCTTCCTGCTGCACCTTGCGCTTGAAACGCCGCAGGGCGCTTTCGATCGATTCACCTTCCTGCACCTTGACTTCGGCCACGTCGACTCACCTCCTCCCGCATGGCGTTGAGGTCGACCGTCGCCAGCCGACCAAACCGAAAGCGTAACACATGAAGGTCCTCGTCCTCGGCAGCGGGGGGCGTGAACATGCGCTCGCCTGGACGCTCGCCAGGGAAGCCGGCGTCGACGAGGTGCTCTGCGCCCCTGGCAATCCCGGGACCGCCGAGTGCGCCCGGAACGTCTCCCTCGACATCCTGTCGCCTGAGGCGGTGACCGCCTTCGTGGCCACCGAGGGTGTCGACCTGACGGTGATCGGCCCGGAACAGCCGCTCGCGGCGGGGGTCTCCGACGCGCTGCGCGCCAGCGGGGCGGCGGTCTTCGGCCCGTCGCAGGCGGCAGCGCGGCTCGAAACCAGCAAGGCGTTCTCGAAGGCCTTCATGGAGCGCCACGGCGTGCCGACCGCGAAGGCCCGCATCTGCCGTACCCCGGCGGAGGCCGAGGAGGCCGTCCGTGGGTTCGGGGCGCCGGTCGTCATCAAGGCGGACGGCCTGGCCGCCGGCAAAGGCGTCACCGTGGCGGCCACGCTCGACGAGGCGCTGGCCGCCGTGGACGCCGCGATGCGCCATGCCGCCTTCGGGACCGCCGGCGAGACAGTGGTCGTCGAGGAGTGCCTGACCGGTCCGGAAGTTTCGTTCTTCGCGCTCTGCGACGGTGAGCGTGGGCTCGCGCTGGCGACGGCACAGGACCACAAGCGGGCGCTGGACCACGACGAAGGCCCCAACACCGGCGGCATGGGCGCTCTTGCGCCGAGTCCGCTCGTGGACGACGAGTTGTCGGCGCAGGTGATGCGCACGATCGTCGAACCGGTCCTGCGCGGCATGCGCCAGGAGGGTGCGCCGTTTGCCGGCGTGCTCTATTGCGGCCTGATGCTCACGCCGGACGGGCCGAAGGTGATCGAGTTCAACGTCCGCTTCGGCGACCCCGAGGCGCAGGTCGTGCTCCCGCTTCTGCCCGTGCCCCTGTCGCCGCTGCTGCGTGCCGCGGCGACCGGCTCGCTGCCTGCCGCGCCGCTGCCCCCGCCGCATGGCACCCGCGTCGGCGTGGTCATCGCGTCGGGCGGGTACCCCGGTCCGATGACGACCGGCTACGTCATCGAGGGGTTGGAGGCGGCCGCTGCCCTGGACGGCGTCGTGGTCTTCCACGCCGGCTCCCGCCTTCGCCAGGGCGACGGCGGGCAGCCGCCGGCAGATGTCGTGACGGCCGGCGGGCGCGTCCTGACCATCGTCGGCAAGGGCGCGACGCTGCGCGAAGCCCGCGACCGCGCCTACGAAGGCGTGGCGCGTGTCGCGTTCACCGACATGCACGTGCGCCGGGACATCGCCGAGCGGTACGTCAGGTAATTGCAGAATTTCACCATTTCAGAATTTCACCACCTTCAGGAGCGCTTCGAAGGTTGGCGGTGGTATTGAAATTCTGAAATTCTGAAATCATGAAATTGCCGCATTCTTCTCGACCGCGAGCTGGCCGCACGCGGCGCGGATGTCGCGGCCGCGGCTCTTGCGCACCGATACCGTGACGTGCGCGTCGGCGAGAATCTGCGCAAAGGCGTCGACGGTCGCATCGGACGGCCGCTGATAGGGGATGCCGGCCGCCTCGTTGAGCGGCAGCAGGTTGACCTTCGCCTTCAGGCCGTGCAGCAGCCCGACGAGGCGCCGCGCATCGGCCGGCGTGTCGTTGACGCCGGCCAGCATCACGTACTCGAACGTGATCCGGCTGCGCTTCTTCAAGGGGAACTGCCGGCAGGCCTCCATCAGGTCCGCAAGCGAGTACTTGCGGTTGATCGGCACGATCCGGTCGCGCTGGGCCTCGGTCGTGGCGTGCAGGGAGATCGCCAGGTTCGGCATGTAGGGCTCGCGCGCCAACTTCTCGAGGCCCGGCACCACGCCCACCGTCGACAGCGTCACCCGCCGCGGCGATACGTGCAGCCCGGCTTCGCTCCCGACCAGTGCCAGCGCCTTCATCGTCGCGTCGTAGTTGTGCAGGGGCTCGCCCATACCCATCACGACGATGTTGAAAGGTGTGTCGAGGAAGTCGAGTTCACGCGCCAGGACGCGCACCTGGCCGGCAATCTCCGCCGCCGTCAGGTGCCGGGTCAGCCCCATCGTACCGGTCAGGCAGAAACCGCACTTCATCGCGCAACCGACCTGCGTGGAGATGCAGAACGTCTGCGACGGCGTGTCGGGGATGAAGACGGCCTCGATCTGCCGACCGTCGGCGAGCCGGAGGAGGAATTTCGTGGTGCCGTCGGACGAGGTGTCCTTGCGGACCACGTCCGGCGTGCTCACGACGGTCCGTTCGGCCAGCCGGGCGCGCAGGTCCTTCGGCAGGTCGGTCATCGCCGCGAAGTCGGTCACGCCCTTCTTGTGGATCCAGCGGAAGAGCTGCGTGCCCTGGAACGGTTTGCCGCCAAGCTCGACCACCAGGGCCGACAGCTCCGCCGTCGTGAGGCCGGCAAGGTCGGTCTGGGCCGGGGTGGCAACTGCCGCGATGGGCTCGTCGAGTTCAGGCATGGGTGACGCGCAGCGGTGGCGCGATCCCCATTGTGACGGATTCGGGAAGGTTCATCGGCGTACCGCAGCCATCGGCGGAGGCGGGACTGATATGATGTGTGTTTCCCGGACCCGCCGGAAGGCCGGCCGGGGCCCCCGGGATCGCAATCCGATGATCGTCCACGACACGCTTCCGAATGGCGTCCGTCTCGTCACCGAGACGATGCCGCACGTGCGGTCGGTCAGCCTCGGTGTGTGGCTCGCGCGCGGGTCGCGGCACGAGGTGCCCGAGCAGGGGGGCATCGCGCACTTCATCGAGCACATGCTGTTCAAGGGCACCGCCCGTCGAACCGCGCAGGACATCGCGCAGCAGTTCGACTCGATGGGCGGCAACCTGGACGCCTTCACGTCGAAGGAATACGCCGGCTACTACATCAAGGTGATGGACGAGCACCTGCCGCGGGCCTTCGACATCCTGTCGGACCTCGTGCTCCATCCGGCCTTCCCGCTCGACGAGATCGAGCGCGAGAAGAAGGTGATCCTCGAAGAGATCAAGATGGTCGAGGACACCCCCGACGATCTGGTCCACGAGCTCTTCACCGAGCAGTACTGGCCGGACCACCCGCTCGGCCGGCCGATTCTGGGCACGCCGGACACCGTCGGGGCCTTCACCCAGGACGTGCTGTTCCGCTATTTCCGCGAAGCCTACGTCGGCCGCAACCTGATCGTCTCGGCCGCCGGCAACTTCGAGCACGAACAGCTCAAGGCGCTGGTCGAAGCGGCGTTCGGCGCCGTGCCCGACGCGGGAGCCGACTGGCGCGAGACCGCGCCGGCGCCGCGTCCGCCGCAGATCGAGCGCCACAAGGACCTCGAGCAGAGCCACATCGTGGTCGGCACGCCGGCCTACGCGCAGGCCCACGTCGACCGCTATCCGGCTTACCTACTGAACGTGATTCTCGGCGGTTCGATGAGTTCGCGCCTGTTCCAGACGATTCGGGAGCAGCGCGGCCTCGCCTACGCCGTGTTCAGCGGCGTGTCGTCGTACCGCGACACCGGCATGCTGTCGGTCTATGCCGGCTGCGCCGCCGAGAGCGTGCCCGAGGTCGTCGACCTCGTCATCGACGGCCTGCGGACGATGCGCCGCGAGCCGGTCGGCGACGACGAACTGCGGCGCGCCAAGGACCACCTGAAGGGCAGCCTGATGCTCGGTCTCGAGAGCACTTCGAGCCGGATGACGCACCTGGCCCGCCAGGAGATGTACTTCGGGCGGCACGTCACGCTCGACGAAATGATCACCGGCATCGAGCGCACGACCGCAGACGACGTGCAGCGCGTGGCCGGCGAGTTGTTCACGCAGGACACCGTCGGCGTCACGGTGCTGGGGCCGGCCGGAGCGGCCGCACTCGACTTCACGCGACTCGCGGTGGCCTGAGGCCCGCCGTCGCGGCGCGCCCTTCGAGGGACCGCCACACACAGACACGATGATCCGACGCTACGCACAGCCGGCCATGTCCGCCATCTGGGCCGAGCAACGCCGGTTCGAAACCTGGCTGCAGGTCGAACTGGCCGCCACCGACACCATGGCCGAAGCTGGCATCGTGCCGGCCGACGCGGCTCGCGACCTCCGCGAGCACGCCGCCTTCGACATCGCCCGCATCGACGAGATCGAGCAGACGACGCAGCACGACGTGATCGCGTTCACGACCGCAGTCGCCGAGCGCGTCGGGCCGTCGGCGCGCTGGCTGCATTTCGGCCTCACCTCGTCGGACGTCGTCGACACCGCGCTCGCGCTCCAGATGCGCGAGGCGTGCGATCTGATTCTCGAGGACCTCGCGGCGCTCGCTGCGGCGATCGAGACCCGCGCCTTCGAGCACAAGCGGACCCCGATGATGGGCCGCACCCACGGTGTACACGCCGAGCCGATGACCTTCGGCCTCAAGCTGGCCCTGTGGTACGCCGAAGTGCAGCGCGACATCGTCCGCGTGCAGCGGGCCCGCGACGCCGTCAGCGTCGGCAAGATCTCCGGTGCCGTCGGCACGTTCGCGCACCTCCCGCCCGAGATCGAAGCGGGCGTCTGCGCCCGCCTCGGCCTGACGCCGGCGCCGATTGCGACGCAGGTGATTCAGCGCGACCGGCACGCGGAGTTGATGACGACGCTGGCGATCACGGCCGCTTCGCTCGAGAAGTTCGCCCTCGAGGTTCGCGGGCTGCAGAAGACCGAACTCGGCGAGGTCGAAGAGCCGTTCGGCAAGGGGCAGAAGGGCTCGTCGGCGATGCCGCACAAGCGCAACCCGGTGGGCTGCGAGCAGGTCTGTGGCCTCGCCCGTGTCGTCCGCGGCAACGCGCTGGTGGCGCTCGAGAACGTCGCGCTGTGGCACGAGCGCGACATCTCGCACTCGTCGGCCGAACGGGTCACGCTGCCCGACAGTTTCCTGGCGCTCGACCACATGATCCGCCGCTTCACGCGCATCGTCAGCGGCATGGTCGTCTACCCGGAGCGGATGCTCGAGAACATCGGCCGATCGCGCGGCGTGGTGTTCTCCGGACAGATCCTGCTCGAGCTGGCGCGCCGCGGCCTGTCGCGCGAGCAGGCCTACCTCTGGGTGCAGCGCAACGCGATGCGCTCGTTCCACGAGCAGAAGGATTTCCGGGAGCTGCTGCTCGCCGACGCGGACGTCATGGGCGTCCTGACGCGCGAGGAGATCGATCGTACGTTCAGCCTCGACGAGCAGCTGCGGCACGTCGACACGTTGTTCGACCGCGTCTTCGGCGAGACAGGCGGCGCCAGTGTCGAGACACACGACGTCGCGATTGCCACGACCTGATACCAACCCGAACCCGGAGCCCGAACCCGGTACCCGGTACCCGGTACCCGAACCCGAGATCCTGATGGCCTTGTTCACCGTCCGAGTGTTCGTCACCCTGAAGCCCTCCGTGTTCGACCCGCAGGGCCGCACCATCGTCGAGTCGCTGCACAGCCTCGGCTATCCGGCCGTCGCCGACGTCCGGCAGGGCAAGTATTTCGAGGTGCAGGTCGAGGCCGCCAGCGTCGAGGCCGCCGAGTCGGTGGTCCGCGACGTATCCGGCAAGCTGCTCGCCAATCCCGTCATCGAAAGCTTTCGCATCGAGACGCCGGCGCCAGTCGCCTGAACGGAGCCACGAATCATGAAGTTCGCGGTCGTCGTCTTTCCCGGTTCCAACTGCGATCACGACGCGTATCACGCCGTGAAGCACGTGCTCGGCCAGCCGGCCGAGTTCCTCTGGCACAAGGACACGTCGCTGCAGGGCGCCGACGTGGTCATCCTGCCGGGCGGGTTCTCCTACGGTGACTACCTGCGGACCGGCGCGATTGCCCGGTTCTCGCCGGTGATGCAGGCGGTGTCGGCGTTTGCCGCGCAGGGCGGCCCGGTGCTCGGCATCTGCAACGGCTTCCAGATCCTGTGCGAAGCCGGCCTGCTCGACGGCGTGCTGATTCGCAACCAGCAGGTGCAGTTTCGCTGCGAGCACGTCAACATCCGGGTGGAGCAGACGACGACGCCGTTCACCGGCGCGTGCCGCGTCGGCCAGGTGCTCGACATCCCGGTGGCGCACGGCGAAGGGCAGTACTTCGCTGAACCCGATGTCCTGGCCCGGCTCGAGGCCAACGGCCAGGTGGTGTTCCGGTACTCCACCGCGGCTGGCGAGATCACGGCCGCCGCCAACGCCAACGGCTCGGTCGACAACATCGCCGGCATCTGCAACGCCGCCCGCAACGTCGTCGGGCTGATGCCGCATCCGGAGCGCGCCTGCGAGTCGATGCTGGGCAGCGCCGACGGCCTGGTCCTGTTCGAATCTGTGCTGCAGACGCTGACGGCCGGCGCCGTGTGAGGTCGAGAGGCGATGAGCGACCGCGCCGCCAACGCACGCACCACGGCCTTCGCGCTCTGCACCGGCGCCGCGGTCACCGCCGTGATCGCCGTCCTGATCTACACGCGGGCGATCGACATCGGACTCGACGATGGCGCGCACCTGCTGCTCGTGGGCCTGCTCGCCGTCGTCGCGATCATGGACCTCGTCGTGGCGCGGTTCATGTACGTGCGGCTCTCGGGCAGGCAATGACGGCCGCCGCGGCGGCCCTGTGACGCGACATCCATGCTGATTACTCCTGACGTTCTCGTGCGGCACGGCCTCGAGGAAGACGAGTACGCCCGCATCGTCGGCATCCTCGGCCGCGAACCGAACATGACCGAGCTCGGCATGTTCTCGGTGATGTGGTCCGAGCACTGCAGCTACAAGAGCTCGCGCATCCACCTGAAGACGCTGCCCACGCAGGGGCCGCGCGTCCTGCAGGGTCCCGGCGAGAACGCCGGTGCGGTGGACATCGGCGACGGGCTGGCCGCGGTCTTCAAGATCGAGAGCCACAATCACCCGTCGTTCATCGAGCCCTATCAGGGCGCCGCGACCGGCGTCGGCGGCATCATCCGCGACATCTTCACGATGGGCGCGCGGCCGATTGCGCTGCTCGACTCGCTGCGCTTCGGCGACCTCGGGCAGCCGGGCACGCGACGGGTCGTGACCGGCGTGGTCGCCGGCATCGCCGGCTACGGCAACAGCATCGGCATCCCGACGGTCGGCGGCGAGGCGGTGTTCGACGCGTGCTACGCCGGCAACCCGCTCGTCAACGTCTTCTGCCTCGGGCTCGCCCCGGCCGACGGCATCGTCAAGGGCAAGGCCGACGGGCTCGGCAACCCCGTCTACTACGTGGGCGCCAGCACCGGCCGCGACGGCATCCACGGCGCCACGATGGCGTCGGCAGAGTTCGACGACACCTCGGCCGAGAAGCGGCCGGCGGTGCAGGTCGGCGACCCGTTCATGGAGAAGCTGCTCCTCGAGGCCTGCCTCGAGGTGCTGAAGACGGGGGCGCTGGTCGGGCTGCAGGACATGGGCGCGGCGGGCCTGTCCTGCGCGACGTCGGAGATGAGCGCGCGCGGACGGGTCGGCATGGACGTCGAGGTCACGAAGGTGCCGCAGCGCGAGACCGGCATGACCCCGTACGAGATCATGCTGTCGGAGTCGCAGGAGCGGATGCTCTTCGTGGTCCACAAGGGCCACGAAGCGATCGTCGAGCGCATCTTCGAGAAGTGGGATCTGCACGCGGTGTGCATCGGTCATGTCACCGACGACGGCCTGGTGCGCGTTCGTGAGCACGGGCAGGTGGTGGCCGAAGTGCCGGCCCGTGCGCTTGCCGACGAGGCGCCGCTGTACGACCGTCCGTCGGAGCGGCCCGCCTGGCTGGACGACCTGCAGTCGCTTCGGCCCGAGCACTTCAAGCCGTGCCCGCCGGCCGCCGACGTGCTCGCCACGCTGCTCGCGTCGCCGAGCATCGCCAGCAAGAAGTGGATCTATCGCCAGTACGATCACATGGTGCGGACCAACACGCTGTGCCTGGCCGGCCGCGGGACGCCGGTCGTGCGCGTGAAGGGTACCGAGCGGGCGCTGGCGATGTCGGTCGACGGCAACGGCCGCTATGGCCAGACCGACCCGCGGCGCGGGGCGATGCTGGCGGTGGCCGAAGCGGCGCGCAACGTCGCGCTGGCGGGGGGCACGCCGATCGGCGCGACCAACAACCTCAACTTCGGCAACCCCGAGAAGCCCGAGATCATGTGGCAGTTCGTCGAAGCCGTCGCCGGCATCGGCGAGGCCTGCCGCGCGCTGGAGATCCCGATCACGGGCGGCAACGTCAGCCTCTACAACGAGACCGACGGCAAGGCGATCTACCCGACGCCGGTGCTCGGCGTGGTCGGGCTCATCGAGAATGCGGCGCACGTGGTCGGCCAGACGTTCCCGTCCGACGGTCTGAAGATCGTGATGCTCGGAACGACACGGGCCGAACTCGGCGCGACCGAGTACCTCCAGCGCGTCCATGGCGAGGTGCGCGGCGTGCCGCCGATGATCGATCTCACGCACGAGCGGGCGCTGCATCGCCTGCTGCCGGCGCTGGTGCAGGACGGACTTGTGGTCTCTGCGCACGACTGCGCGGAGGGCGGCATCGCGGTCGCGCTGGCCGAAAGCACGTTCGGCGATCCGAAGGTCGGCGCGACGGTCGAGTTGTCGTCGGTGACCGGTCCGGCCGGGGTTCCGGCCGACCACGCGACGCTGTTCAGCGAATCGGCCGGCCGCGTCCTCCTTGGCGTACGCGCCGACGAGGCAGCCGCTGTCGTGGCTCGCGCCGCCGAGGCCGGCGTCGAGGCCGCGGTGATCGGGACGACGGGTGGGGACGCGTTGACGATTCGTCTCGACGGACAGCCGGTGCTGGTGGCCCCGGTTGGCGACCTGCACGCGGTGTGGGCGCATGCGCTCGAGCACGCGCTCGCGGCGCCTCGGTAGAGGTCGGGTAGGGCCGGTTGCTCGGCGCACCGAAGCCGTGAGGCGACGGTGGTCCCCAAACCCGGCCATCAAGGAGTTCAGGTGGACGAGCTCAAGGAAGAATGCGGCGTCTTCGGCATCTTTGGCCATGCCGAGGCAGCCAACCTGACGTACCTCGGACTGTACGCGTTGCAGCACCGGGGCCAGGAGAGCGCCGGCATCGCCGCGGCCGACGGCCACCACGTGACCGTGCAACGGGGCATGGGCTACGTGGCCGACATCTTCGACGACCGCACGCTGTCGTCGCTGACCGGGGTCAGCGCGATTGGTCACACGCGCTACTCGACGGCCGGCGAGAGCAAGCTGGAGAACGCCCAGCCGTTCCTCATCGACTGCGTACACGGGCAGATGTCGATCTGCCACAACGGCAACCTGGTCAACGCCGGCGAAATTCGCCGTGAGCTGGTGTCCAAGGGGTCGATCTTCCAGACCAGCAGCGACACCGAAGTGGTGCTGCACCTGTTCGCCCGTTCGTCGGCGGGCAGCCAGGAGCAGGCGGCGATCGAGTCGCTGGCCCAGGTTCAGGGCGCGTACTCGATCCTCATGCTCTCGCCCGATCGATTGATTGCCGCCCGTGATCCCAACGGCTTCCGGCCGCTCGCGCTCGGCAGGCTGGGCGAGGCGTGGATCGCGTGCTCGGAAACGTGCGCGCTCGACCTGATCGGCGCCACCTACGTCCGCGACGTCGAACCTGGCGAGGTCGTCGTGATCACGGCCAACGGCCTGCAGTCGCACAAGCCCTTCCCGCCGGCCCAGCGTTCGCACTGCGTCTTCGAGCACGTGTACTTCGCCCGCCCGGACAGCTACGTCTTCGGCCGCAGCGTCAACGAGGCGCGCACCGCGATGGGGCGGCGCCTGGCCGAGGAGTCGATGGTCGAAGCCGACGTGGTCGTGCCGATTCCCGACTCGGGCGTCTGCGCGGCGATCGGCTTCTCGGAGATGTCGGGCATCCCGATGCGGATGGGCCTCATTCGCAATCACTACGTCGGGCGCACGTTCATCCAGCCGCAGCAGTCGATTCGCCACTTCGGCGTGCGCGTGAAGCTCAATCCGGTGCGCAGCATCCTCGAGGGCAAGCGTGTCGTGCTGGTCGACGACTCGATCGTGCGCGGCACGACGAGCCGCAAGATCGTCCGCATGGTGAAGGCGGCGGGTGCCAGGGAAGTGCACATGCGCATCAGTTGCCCGCCGACCATCTCCCCGTGCTTCTACGGCGTGGACACGCCGCGGCGGTCGGAACTGATCGCGGCCACCCACACGCTCGAAGAGATTCAAACGTACCTCGACGCCGACTCGCTCTCGTACCTCAGCCTGGATGGCGTGCTCAACGCCGTGACCCCCGACAAGACGCACTACTGCACGTCGTGCTACACGGGCAACTACCCGATCCAGTTCCCGAAGGATCAGGACGCCTATCTCCAGCTCGCGCTGAAGCTGGACAAGCCGAACCTGGTGCTGGAGGAGCAGGTCTAGGTGCGCGCGCACCGGCGCGGCGCGTGGCGCACGGGCACCGGCGCGGCAGCGGCGATGCTGCTGGCGGCCGTGGTGTGTGCGCAGCCGCCGGGGCCGAAGTCGAAGTCGAAGCCGAAGGCCGCCCCGCCCGCGAAGAGCGCGCCCGCCGCGGTCGACGCCGGCCCCACGTCCGATCCCGTGGCGCTGCAGGCCGCCATCGACAAGCTGGGCAAGCTCGATTACCGGACGCGGCTGGTGGCCTCGGCCACGGTGCGCCGGGCGCCCGCCGCGGCAGTCGTCCCCCTGCTCGTCAAGGCGGCGCAGGGGCACGCCGACGGCTACGTGCGCTTCCGGGCGCTCGTCCTGCTCTCCGGCTTCAACGATCCGAAGACGGCGCCGGTCTTCATGGCGGCGCTCCGCGACGAGAACGATCGCCTCCGCGAAGTGGCCTACGCCTACCTGGAGGATCATCCGGACCCGTCGTTCGGGCCGCGCCTCCTGCTGGCGCTCGAACGCGAGCAGGCCGAGTTCGTGCGGCCCGCCCTGATCCGCGCGCTCGCCGCGCACGGCAAGGATCCGAAGGTGCAGGCGGTGCTGCGGCGCGAGGTCATGCGCGGCGTCGACTTCTTCCGCGCCGCCGTCATCGAGGCGCTCGGCGCGCACAAGGCGGCCTACGCGCTCGCCGAACTCACCGCGATCGCACGCCAGGACGGCCCGCTGCAGGACGATGCGGTGAGGGCGATCGGGCAGGTCGGCGACCCGAAGGCGCTGGCGACGCTGGCGGCCGTCCAGCGCGATGCCAGCCGCGAACTGCAGCCGACGGTTGCCGCGGCGATCTGCGGGCTGGGCAGCAACTGCGACGGGCACACACGGTTCGTCCGCGAATCGCTCGTGTTTGCCGCACAGAACATCGGCTACCAGGAACTGGCCCGATCCTCGTCGACCGCGTTGGCGGACCTGTCGGCCAACGGCCGCCGCGACGCACTGCCCGCCCTGTTCGAGATCGGCATGCCCGCCAACGATCCGGTGCGAGCGCCGATTGCGCTCGCCGTCGGACGGGCCGTCATCCGCACGCCGTCGCAGCTGCTGGCGATCGTTCCTGGCCTGCCGCGCCAGGAAGCGACACTGCTCCTGCGCGACGCCTTCGATATGCTCGAAGAGGACTATGCGGAGGAACGCTTCTTCGCCGCCGTGCGCCGCCAGTACTGGGAGTCGGCGGCGGACGGGCCGACCCGGGCGGCCGCCCAGGTCCTGATCACCGCACTGGAGTTCTGACAGACGACCGCACGTTGCTGCGCGCCGCACCGGCGCGCCGGCGGACGCGGAGGACACGCGCATGGATTACAAGTCGTCCGGGGTGGACATCGACGCGGGGCACGAGGTCGTGCGCCGCATTCGCGGGCTCGCGCAGGGCACCTTCACGCCCGGCGTCCTGTCGGACATCGGATCGTTCGGCGGACTCTTCCACCTGCAGGCGGCCGAGGGCAGCGATCCCGTCCTCGTCGCCAGTGCCGATGGCGTCGGCACCAAGCTGAAGGTGGCGTTCATGATGAACCGCCACACGACCATCGGCGAGGACCTGGTCAACCATTGCGTCAACGACATCCTCGTGCAGGGCGCGCGGCCGCTCTTCTTCCTCGACTACCTCGCGACCGGCCGGCTCTCGCCAGACGTCGCGGTGGACATCGTCGACGGCCTGGCTCGGGCGTGCAAGGCCAACCGCTGCGCGCTGCTCGGCGGCGAGACGGCGGAGATGCCCGGCTTCTACGCCGAGCGTGAATACGACCTGGCCGGCTTCATCGTCGGAATCGTGGAGCGGGGCCAGGTGCTGACCGGCGAACGGATCGGCGTCGGCGACGCCGTGATCGGCCTGCCGTCGTCGGGCCTCCACACCAATGGCTACTCGCTGGCGCGCCGCATCGCATTCGACACGCTGATGCTCGGCAGCCACGACCACATCCCCGAGTTGGGAGGCGGCATCGGCGAGGCCTTGCTCCGCCCGCACCGCTCGTATCTCGGGCCCGTGCTGCCGCTCGTGAACGACGGGCTCGTGCACGGCATGGCGCACATCACGGGCGGCGGGCTGACCGACAACGTGCCCCGCGTGCTGCCGCCAGGCACGGCGGCCCGCCTCGATCGATCGTCGTGGGACGTGCCGGCGCTGTTCCGGTGGCTGGTCCGCAAGGGCGACGTGCCGGAGGCCGACGCGTGGCGGACCTTCAACATGGGCATCGGTCTGGTACTGGTGGTGGCCGCCGGTGAGGTCAACCACGTGCTCGAGCGACTCGCCGAGGCCGGCGAATCCGAGGGCCGCGTGATTGGCGAGATCGTCGAAGGCCAGCAGGACGTCCAGTACGTCGGCTGACGACGAACGCTCCGACCCCTATGCCGTGACGAACACGCGCGGCATCCGCAGCACGACGCGGGTCGTGAGATGGTCGGCCGACGTCGTCGTGAGCTCGGCGCCCAGCCGCATGATCTGCGTCTGCACCGCCGGCGGGATCGTCAGCGGCTGCAGTCCGTAGCCTTGCAATTCGAGCGTCATCGCGACCTCCGGCCGTGTGCCGCGGCCGTCTTCGACGCTCGCGTCCAGCATCTCCGCCGCCAGCCGCAGGCGAATCTGTCCGCCGAGCGGCAGCGCCTCGCGGACCTGGGTGACCAGCGCCGTCAGGCACTGTTCGAACTCCGCCGCGTCGAACGACGCAAACAGCGGCGCCTCGCCCGTGTCCATCGTCCACGTCACGTCGTCGCCGGTCACGTGAACCAGGACGGGGCTGACCTGATCGAGCAGCGCACGCATGTCGCGCAGCGCCGGCCGCCTGGCTCGTCGTCGCGCGAAGCCGGCCAGCTGCGCGAGGACCGCCTGCGTCCGTGACAGCGCCTGAATCGCCTGGTCGACGTCGACCTCGCCCGCCAGCTTGTCGCGCGCGCTCGTCAGGGCGCGGCCGCCGGTGTCGACCAGCGTCGTGCATTCCGCCGTCGCGGCCGAGAGCACGTGCGTGAGCGACTCCATCCGGCGGAGGAATCGAGCCCGCCGGGTCTGCAGGCGCTGTTCGCTGACGTCGATCAGGAACCACGTCACGGTTGCCGGCACGCCGCCCTGCGGCAGCGCCAGGCCGACGATCCAGTGGAGCGGCCCGTCCTCGCCGTGTTGCAGGCACAGCTCGAAGCGCGACGGGCGCCGGGCGAACGGGCCGGCCGCGTCGAGCAGCGGCAGCGGCATCACGCCGACCGCCTCCAGCGCATCGTGCGAGAAGTGCCCGAGCAACTGCGCGGCGATGTCGTTGGCCGCGAGGATGTCGCCCTGGGGCGTCGTCGACACATGGCCAATGGAGGCCACTTCGTAGAGCAGCCAGCGCGTCTCGGCGTCGATCGTGTCGGCGACGCCGCCGCGCGTGAGTTGATCGAGTTGGTCGCGGGCTTCGGCCAGCGCGGCGTCGGTGAGGCGTGCCTCGATGACCGGCGCATCGGTGAGCCCGTCCTCGCCGTCGCGGGTCAGCACGGCGACATCGGCATCGGGCGCGCTCGTTCCGGACGCGCCGCCGACGCGTGCGATCTCGTCGCCGCCCGACATCCGGCCGTTCGGCATGCCTTCTGCCTCGGCGTCGCCGGTCGCCGGCGCCACCACCATCGTCGGGACGGTGACGCCGCGTTCGCGCAGCCGGCGGGTCGCGTCACTCGCGTCGGGCTCCGGCAGGTTGACGATGATCAGGTCGGGCGTGAAGCTGTTCAGCCGGCTCAGGGCGAGATTGATCGACGGGCAGACGTCGACAGCCGTCGGGTGCAGACCGTTGAGCAGCACCCGATCGATCTCCGCGGCCCCCAGGGGCCGCGTGGAGAGCAGGAGGACTTTCATGTGCGCAGCTGCGGCAGCGGTCAGCGAGCCCCGCCGACGTCGACGCCCGACGGGATGCCCACCCGGCTGTCCATGACGATCATCATGTAGTCGTCCTCGCCGGCCGCGGCTGGCTGGACGATGGGCCCGGCGTGGCACGCGGCGGCCTCGTCGAACTCGGCGCTGCAGAGCGTAAGCTCATCAGTAAACGCCAGGGCGGTATGGTACGTCACCTCGCCCGATGCCTCGAGCACGGCGACGCTGGAACGGACCACGGCGCTCGTCAACGACATGGCGGCGTCGCCCGACAGGAAGCGGATGATCACCATCCGTCCCGGACGCATGTGCATCGTGGTTTCGACGTGCACGCCCCGCTTCGAGATGTCGAGCAGGCGGACCTGCGGGCCCCCGGCCAGGCGGGCCTCGAGGTACGGAACCGCTGTCGCCGGAATGCGCGGATGCGCACGGCGCTCGTCGCGTCCGTCGAGTGCGGGCCTGGTCGGACTCTTCATGCCGGTATCCTTGGCGGTCACGTGCGGGGAGCGCGGGCGCGGCCGTTCGCCCCGGTAATCGGGCCCTGGCGTTCTATGCTTGAGCCGTCCCATCGCGGCGCCTCGTCGATCCCATGTCTCACCAGCCCTCGCCTCCCGTCCTCGGTGTCCTCGTCTCTGGTCGGGGAAGCAACCTCCAGGCCATCATCGATGCGGTGGCGGATGGCCGCGTGCCGGCGCGCATCGGGGTCGTGATCTCGAACCGTCCCGCCGTCTTCGCCCTGGAGCGGGCCGCCCGGGCCGGCATTCCCACCGCCGTGATCGAACACCGCGGCTGGCCGTCGCGTGCCGAGTTCGAGCAGGCCCTGCTGGCGCGCCTGGCCGAGGCCGGCGTGTCGGTGATCTGCCTGGCCGGCTTCATGCGGATCCTCAGCCCGGCGTTCCTGGCGGGCGCGCCCGGGCCGGTCCTCAACGTCCATCCGTCGTTGTTGCCGGCGTTTCCCGGCGTCGATGCACAGCGCCAGGCATGGGAGCACGGCGTTCGCGTGGCCGGAGCGACAGTCCATCTGGTGACGCCGGAACTGGACGCGGGGCCGATCGTCGTGCAGGCCACCGTTCCCGTCGTGGCCGACGACACACCGGACAGCCTTGCGGCACGCATCCTCGTCGAGGAGCATCGGATCTACCCCGAGGCGATCGCGGCCGTGGCCAGGCCGGGATGGCGGGTCGAGGGCCGGCGCTTCATTCCGGCCGGCTCGTAGCGCCGCCGCCTGCGCGTCAGGCGCGCATCGATCGCAGCGTCAGCAGCGCCACCTCGGGTGGGCAGCCGATGCGGCACGGGATGAGCACCGTGCCGACGCCCCGGCTGACGAACAGCGTCGTCTCGTCCTCGATCCGGATGCCGGCTGCGACAGGGAACTTCTGCGCCGCGACCGGTCCGACGATCGGCAGCGACACCTGGCCGCCATGCGTGTGGCCGGAGAGCACGAGCGGTATCCGCAGCGCCGCCGCTTCCCACAACCGGCGAGGATCGTGCGCCAGCAGGATCGTGAACGGCGCGCGCCCGCGCGCCAGCGGCGCGATCTCGTCGGGCCGCCGCGTCCAGTAGTCGACGCCGAGCAGATCGACGGTTTCGCCGCGAATCCGCAGGCGGGTGCGGGCATCGCGCAACACGCTCACGCCCGCCGCCCGCAGGACGCGCGATACACCGGCCGCTTCGTCGTGGTTGCCCAGGACGCCGAACACGCCCTCGGGGGCGCGCAGCGCCGCAAACGGCGCCGCGGCATCCGACACATATGCACGCTGCCGGAGCGTGACGTAGTCGCCGCCGAGCACCACGAGATCGGGCGACTCGTGCTGCAGCAGGGCCACGGCGCGCTGGATGAACGCCAGCGACGTGTACGCGCTGTGGTGGGTGTCGGTGATGAGGCCGATGCGCACGCCGTCGAGGGCGGCTGGCAGCGCCGGCAGCGGCAGGTCCGCGCGGGTCAGGCCGAGGTGATGCCGTTCGTACAGGCCGCCGTACGCCGCCTCGCCGACGACGAGGCCGGCGGCGACGCCCGTCGCCAGCTGCAGCAGCGTGCGCCGGGTCAGGAGTCGGTGTGAAGTGGGACGGGCGCCCATGCCCTTCCACTATCCCATGCGCAACGGCACGCGGTCATGCCGCGCGGACGACGACGAATGCGCGAGGCAGGCGAAGCACCACGGACGCCGTCATCGCGTCGACCGGGTCGACGCGCAGCGTCGCGCCGAGGCCGCGGGCCAGCTCGCGGGCCGAGGCCGGCACGTCGACGGCCGTCAGGCCATAGCCCTGGGCTTCGACGATGCACGAGACGTCGGCGCGGGTGACGCCGTCATTGTCCGAGAGATGTGCGGGGCCGGCCGCGTCGAGCGTCACCGACAGTTGTCCGCCGAGCGGCAGCGCGTCACGGACCGCGCTCACCACGGCGGCCATGCAGCGCTCGAGATCGGGGGCGGCGACGCATGCGTGCACGGTGTCGGATGGCAGGTCGAGATGCCAGCGCACGTCGTCGCCAGCCAGTCGCTGCAGCATCGGCGACATGTCGAGCAGCTGCGCCGGCAGGTCGAGCGCCCGCGACGTCGGACGCCGGCGTCCCATCGTGGACAACTGCGCGAGCATCACCTGGGCGCGCCCGAGGGCGCGGCGATCGGCCCCGCCGTCGCTGTCCCGCATCGCCTCGATGGGCCGGGGACCACGCGGAAGCTCCGATACCGAGGCCACCAGCGCGGCGCATTCAGAGGTGGCGACTTCGAGCACCGCCGACATCGTCTCCGGCCGCCCGCGCAGTGAGCCCGCGATCGGCTGGCGATCGCCGGCATCGGCGAGCCACCAGGTGATCGACGACTCGCCGTCGGCCACGGGCAGTCTGGCTCCGGCGACCCACGAGGCGGGTGCGTCCAGCTCGACCTGCAGGCACAGTTCGAACCGCGACGAGGTCGAGACGTCGCCGCCAGCCACATCGAGCAGCGGCGCCGGCAGCCGGCCGGCTGACTGGAACGCAGCGGCGGAGTCGAATCCGCAGAGGCGCGCGGCGCGCGTGTTCGCCTCGAGGATCCGTCCGTCGCGGCCGGTGACGACGACCCCGACCCGGGCGACGTGCTCGAGCAGCCAGTGATGGTCGGCCGGCGCGGCGCCCGTGGTCACGACGGCGTCAGCCGCGACAGGCTCGGCCTCAGGCAGTTCCCGCGCGGCTGCTTCGAGCGCCAGCTTGTCGCGTTCGAGGACATCCACCGTGCGTTCCAGCTCGTGGATCCGATCGTCTGCCTGCCGGAGCCGCTGACGGAGATCGTCGAGGGCGCTCGTCGGATCGGCCGCAGCCTCGCGGGTGCGCATCTGCTCGACGAGCGCGTGCAGCGCGGGCAGATCTTCTGCCTCGACCCGTTCCAGCCCGAGCACGCGTTCGCGAAGGCGAGCGGCCTCGGCCTGCGCCTCGTGCAGGGCGTGTTCGAGCGGACCGACGCGGGACGCGATCGCGCGCGCGTCCTCGAGCGACGCCTCGAGCGCCGCGACGTGCGCGGCGGCATGCCGCGACTCGTCGAGCGCTGCCGCGGTTTCGGCAAGCCTCGAATGGGCCGCGTCGAGTTCGGCGCGGGCCGCGGTCCCGTCCGTGGCCTCCTCACGGGCGGCCTCGAGCGCGGCTTCGAGTTCGCCGACGCGCGCCGCCGCCGCCCGGAGATCGGCTTCGATCGTCAGCAGGCGATCGAGTTCGCTGCGACTGGCGTCGACCTCCGCGCGCAGGCGATCGAGGTCCGCGGCGTCGGCGCGCACGATCGAGAGCTCGGCCTCGAGCGTCGCGATGCGATCGGCGTCCTGCCGCGCCGCGGCGAGTTCGTGTTCCAGCGCCTGCAGCCGGCTTGTCGTTGCTGCGCGCTCGTCGTTCCAGGACCGGCGGTCCGTCTCGAACGTCTCGATGGCGGTGACGTCCGGTCCTGTCGGCGCCGCATGAGCGAGAGCCATCCCGGCGACGTCGCGCAGCACGATCAACGCGGCCGGCGATCCGCCGGTCTCGCGCTGGAACGGCACCGCCCGCGCGTGGATGCGCCGCGGGTCGGCTAGGTGCCGCGTGCGCAGGACCGCCTCGCGGGTGGTGCCGCCGGCGACCGAATCGACGAGCGCCGCCATGGCGGTGCTGTCGCCGTCCTCGGACTCCAGCCACGGCGCCAGGGCCGACCCCAGCACCTGGCGCGCGTCCTGCGCGCCGAGCAGCCGCAGGGCCGCCAGGTTCACGGCCAGCGTCGCGTGCTCCGGCGAAACCAGGACGACGGCCTCGGGCAGGTTCTCGAGCAGGGCGCGCAGCCGCGTCTCGCGGGCCCGCACGGCGTCGAGTTCGGCGGCGCCGCGGCACGAGGCGTGGGCCCGTGCCAGCGCATGCAGCAGGTGATCGACGACCGACGGCGCACCAGCGCACTCGTCGGCCCCGGCCCGGCGAAACGCGTCGTGGTGCGCTCCGTCGGCGACGACCACGATGGCCAGCGCCGGGTACGTTCGCTTGACGCGACGGACGCCCAGGACCAGCGCGGCCGGTTCGACCAGCGCATTGACGACCAGCACCGCCGCGTGCGGTGCTTCGACGTCCTGGGTGGTCAGGCCGACGAGCCCTTCGCCGCTCAGGCCGACGTCGCGCAGGCGCTGCCCCAGGCGGGCGGCCAACTGTTGCCGCAGGCCGTCCTGGGCGCCTGCATACCAGACGCGATGGGTGCGGCGCAGGCCATCCCGTTCCTGACGTCGCAATTCGTCGAGCCCCTCGGGCGGCGTGCCGCCGGCGATCGCCGCGATCGGCAGGACGTCGTCGGCGCCGGCCAGCCACGCGGCGCCGGCGTCCTTCGACCCGGCCGCGTCGACCAGGGCCAGCAGCGGCAGGGTCCGGCTGGCGCGTCGCAGTCGATCGATCGCCTCGACGACGGCGGCGCCGGCGCCGGCGACGCCGACCAGGTCGCAGGGCCGGTTCTGGATCCAGGTGACGGCGGCTTCGGCGGTGTGCGAGATGTCGACGCTGGCCGCACCGAGCGCCGCGCCGAGCGCCGCGCGCAGCGCCGCATGGTCGATCGAGGCCGGTGCCAGGAGCAGGACGCGCATGGGGAAGCGGAGACTTACCAGGAGTTGGCGTGCATGCCGTCGGTGACGCCAACCGACTCGGCATCGCTGTCGACGATCACGGTGAAGTCGACGATCGCGTCGAGGGACGGCGCGTGGCCGGGCGCCGCGCCGCTGGCGTCGGCCTCGGCGCCGCTGCCGGCCGCCTCGTCGTGGAGTTGGTCGCAGAGCAGGAGATCGCCGGCCAGCGACAGCGCCGTTTCGTAGCGGATGCCGTCGCCGTCGACCTGCGCGACCGTAGCCCGCACGACGGCGGCGCTCAGCGTGACCGTGGCGTCGGCGGCCACGAAGCGGATGCACACGGTCTGGCCGGGCCGCATGTGCATCGGCGTCTGCAGCCGCACGCCCCGTCGCGAGACGTCGAGCAACGTCACCGGTGCCCCGCCGCTGAGCCGCGCGGTCAGTGACGGCAGCAGATGGGCGGGCAGCCGGCGATGCTGACGACGATTCGAGTTGGACACCGTGAAATCCCTCCGGGCGACGCGAGCGATTCGTGCCGACGGCAGTGTTGCGGTCCGTCAGTGACTGAGGTTCGGTGAATCGGCTGGGTGGGTGATGTCTTTAGTCAGGTCGGCGGGCTGGCCGGCGCCGCAGCCGACGCGCCCCGGGGCTGCCTCCGGCGAGCCACCAGCCGTGCCCGCTGTCCTCGACCTGCTCGGTGATGAGCACCACCTCGAGTCCGGGCGGCATCGCCGGCGCCGGATCCGGAAGAGCCTCGTGCGCCTCACGCCCGCGGCTCGCGAGGGCCAGCTGGAACCGTTCGCGACCGGGTTCTTCGAGCAACTGCAGGGCGGTTTCGTAGCAGATCCGATCGGAGGCCAGCGAGCTGACGGTGGCGCGCACGACGGCCGCGGCGACGGTCACGATCTCGTCGCCGAGCGTGAACCGCACGGCGAGCGTCTGGCCCGGCCGCACGTGTCGGGCGGTCTCGAGGCGGACGCCGCCATGCGAGACGTCGAGGAGCTTCACGCGGGCGCCGCCGACCAGTTGCGCGGACAGGAAGCTGACCGCCTCGGCAGACAACCGCGGGTGGCGACGACGATCGTGTGGGTGCATGTGTGTCATCGGCGGACCGGCCGGCTCTGGTCGCGAACGTCGCGGTCGGGGAGCAGGGTGTTCCGGTAATCGACGGACGCGTGCGGCGCATGAGATCGCCGCGGCGGGGCCTGCCGCCCGACGCTATAGTTACGGCCGATGGATATCGAGGAACAGCTCGCGCACCTGACCCGCGGGTGCGTCGACGTCGTGCGCACGGCCGACCTGCGGGCGCGGCTCGGCGACGCGAAGAAGGCGGCGCGGCCGTTGATCGTCAAGGTCGGATTCGATCCGACGGCGCCCGACCTCCATCTCGGTCACACCGTGCTGATCCGGAAGATGAAGCACTTCCAGGATCTCGGCCACACCGTGGTCTTCCTGATCGGCGACTTCACCGGCTTGATCGGCGACCCGACCGGCCGGTCCAAGACGCGGCCGGCGCTGTCGCCGGAGGACGTCCAGGCCAACGCCGAGACCTACCGCCGGCAGGTGTTCCGCATTCTCGATCCCGGCCGGACGCAGGTCGACTTCAACAGCCGCTGGCTCGCCACGCTGAGCAGCGTCGACTGGGTGAAGCTGGCGGCGCGGTACAACCTCGCCCAGATGCTCGAGCGCCGCGAGTTCCGCCAGCGCTACGACGCGGGCCAGCCGATCGCGCTGCACGAGTTCCTGTACCCGCTCAGCCAGGGCTACGACTCGGTGTTCTTGAAGGCCGACGTCGAACTGGGCGGGACCGATCAACTGTTCAATCTCAACGTCGGCCGCGACATCATGCCGTCCTACGGGTTGCCGGCGCAGATCATCATGACCACGCCGCTGCTCGTGGGACTGGACGGCGTCGAGAAGATGTCCAAGAGTCTCGGCAACTATGTCGGCATCGACGAGCCCGCCGAGGAGATGGTCCGCAAGATCGTCGAGGACTTCCGTGGTCGCGACGAGGTCCTGTGGACGTGGTTCACGCTGCTCACGGACCTGCCGCCGGCCGAGATCGAGGCGCGGCAGGCGCGGTTTGCGAGCGGAGAACTGTCGGCGGTGGACCTGCGGTACGAACTGGCCCGGCGCATCGCCTCGACCTATCACGGTGAGGTGGGGGCGGAGGCGGCGGTGCAGGCGGTGCGCGGCCGGCACGCGGCCCGGCAGCAGGGCTACGCGGGCGAAGACCTGCCGCTGCAGGAGGTGGCCGCCGGCCAACTGCTGCGCAAGCTGCTCGTCGATCTCTCGCTCGCCTCGTCCGGGAGTGACGCGACGCGCAAGATTGCGCAGGGCGGCGTGCGCGTCAACGGCGAGGTGATCGGCGACATGAATGCCGTTGTCGGGGCCGGGACCTGGACGATTCAGGCCGGCAAGAAGCACATCGCGCGGGTCCAGGCCTCGTAGCCTCGCGCCGCGTACGGGTAGGCCATCGCTTTCGCGACGAGTTCGGGTTCCCGCCCTTGGAAGCGGGCGAGTCGCACCCAATGAGGCCGGGCGCACGCTTGACGCCCGCCGGGGATGTGCGTATGCTCGTCGAGTTGATGGACGGGTGCGGCACTCGCTGCGAAGTCCCGGACCATCAGCGCTCCCTGACAGCGGTCGGCGGTGCACGAATTCGGGGTTGACACCTCAGTGCCGCTGACGTAGTCTTGGAATCCGCCTTCGGGGCCGGACGGCACACGCTGACGCGTGCAGTCGGATGGGCAAGAGGGCGGAGTTGGAAGCGGGATGCTGGCGCGGGTGAAATTGGGGGTTGACACCCTCGGGTTCCTCAGCTACTCTCGAAAGTCTTGCCGGGCGCACCGGCGTCACCATACAGCGCGGCCGTTGCCGCCCTGGATTCCGGTGAGGGGCCACACGAGCTGTGGTTCTTTCGACGCGCCTGGTGGCCGGCAACCCAGTCCGGCGAGCCCGAGTGGCCTTAGACCTCAGGGGTGTGCGGTGAAGGGTCGCAGCGATGCGGCGCCGACACCTGCCGGCTCCGGTCAACGGCTCGGTCAGAACGACAGGCCGAGCACGACACCGAAAAAGGGTGTTGACAAGGTTCGCAGGGTTCGGTATTCTGGGTGAGTTCGCCTGATGACGGCGAACACGCGGTTCGACGGGGTGAAAGTACCTCCGAATGAGCCGGTTCTTTGAAAACTAGATAGAACGTGCAAGCACGAAAAACCTGTCGAGTATTCAGCCCGACGGTGTGCAGTTCGCGAGAGCTGCTGGCCGTCGGACACGAAGAAGTAAACAACGCTAGAGAGCCGATCAACAGGCGATCAACGTTGAGGTATCGCTGGTGTCCGCAGCAATGTGGCGCTGGCAAACACTTTAACTTGAGAGTTTGATCCTGGCTCAGAATCAACGCTGGCGGCGTGCCTAACACATGCAAGTCGAACGTGAAAGGGGCTTCGGCCCTGAGTAAAGTGGCAAACGGGTGAGTAACGCGTGGGTGATCTGCCTCTGAGTGGGGGATAACCTTCCGAAAGGAGGGCTAATACCGCATGACATCCTGTTCTTGGATGAACGGTGATCGAAGCTGGGGACCGCAAGGCCTGGCGCTTGGAGAGGAGCCCGCGTCCGATTAGCTAGTTGGTGGGGTAACGGCCTACCAAGGCGACGATCGGTAGCCGGCCTGAGAGGGCGGACGGCCACACTGGGACTGAGACACGGCCC
>CBIHOS010000050.1:0-23913 GCA_966211945.1 uncultured bacterium | reverse complement strand
GTCGGGGCGGCAGCCGGTCAGCGCCGGCATCGCGGCCAGCGCGAGGACACAGGCGGGCCGCTGCAGGGACGCGCGCATCCGGTCAGCCTACCGGCCGTGCGTTTCACGACTGTTTCGCGCCGGTAAACTTCGTGCGCTGGCCGCGTCGCGTGGTGTGACGCTTACGCGATGAATCGGGACGGGGAGCCGGGAGCCCGGCGGCAGTCGCGGGCAGACTGCGGGCCGCGGCGTCGACCCGGCTGCCGGGCCCCATCGCTTCGAGACGTACCGGCTTGCCGAGCAGCGCCTCGAACGGCGCCAGGTGGAGCTGCGTCGCCCAGAGTTCGAGCTCGGCGTCGCCGGTCAGCTCCACCCGCAGGACGACCTCGGCGCCCTGGTCGATCAGCGTGACGTCGCGCACGACCTGCGAATGGCTGCGGTCGAGCCCCTCGGCCACCCCGACGCACGCGGTCAGCGTCTTCACCGCCCGGCGGGCCACCGGGCGAAGGTCGGCGTAGGCGGCGTGACTCTTCTTCGGCCGCCCGCGCCGGTGATAGCGCGCCACCTGCGCCACCACCTCGATCTCCTCCGGCGACATGCCGCGCAGGCCGCCGTGCCGAATCAGGTAGTAGGAGTGCTTGTGGTGCCCCTTGTGGCTGATGTGCATGCCGATGTCGTGCAGCAGCGCGCCGAACTCCAGCAGTTCGCGCTCGCGTTCCGACAACTGGTGGCTGGCCTGCGTCTGATCGAACAGCTTCAGCGACAGCGCGGCGACGTGCAGCGGGTGTGCCGTCCAGTAGTGCAGCCGATCGCCCAGTTCCATCACGCTGCGGCGGCGCACGTCCGGGTAGCGCTCGATCGTCGCGATGTGATGCTGGTTGCGCCGGATGTAGTCGAGCACGAGTCCCTCGCGCAGCGCGAAGTCGCTGAGCGTGATCTCGCTCGCGTCGAGGGCCCGCAGGATCGTGTCGATCAGGAGGACGCCGGCCGGCGCGATGTCGGCACGCCTGGGGTCGAGCCCTTCCACCTGCATGCGTTCGTGCTGGTCCATCTCGATGAGCGACTTGCGCAGCTTGCGGATGGCCTTGGCCGGCACGCGCAGGTTGCTGATGTCGGCGACCGCCTGGCCCTGCTCCAGCAGCGCGAGCGCCCCGAGGCTCGTGATCGTGCCCGATGTGCCGATCACGCGGACGAAGCCGCGCGACCGGATCGTCTCGCAGTAGGCGCCGATCTCCTTCTCGACCTGCTTGACCAGCCTCCGCACGTCGCGGGCCGCCGGCGGGTCGCTGCGGAGGAAGCGCTCGGTGAGGCGGATCACCCCGATCTTGAAGCTGCGCGCGAGCTCGGGCTCGGCGCCCGCCCCGTGCGTGATCTCGACGCTGCCGCCGCCGATGTCGACGACGATGGTCGGGCCGGTGAACTCGGTGTTGTAGCCGGCCGCCAGGTGGATGAGCCGCGCTTCCTCGCCGCCAGCGATGACCCGCGCGGCGATGCCGGTCTCGGCGCGCACGGCGTTGAGGAAGACGCCGCCGTTCTCGGCCTCGCGCGTCGCGCTCGTCGCGGCCGCGACGATCTCGTCCACGCCGCGGGCCTCGGCCAGCCGCCGGAACTTGGCAAGCGCCTGGATGGTCGCGGCCATCGCCTGCGGGGTGAGCGCCTTGCCGTCCAGGCCGCCGGCGCCCAGCCGCACCATCATCTTCTCGCGATCGATCACTTCGAAGGAGCGATCGGCGTGCACCTGCACGACGATCATGTGCACGGAGTTGGTGCCGATGTCGATGGCGGCGATGCGCATGGTGCTAGAGTGAGGCGCGTATGACCGGAAAGCGCGGCCATGCTAGCACGGCCCCCGGGGTCGCCCTGGCCGCCGTGATTGCCAGACGGCACGATGCCCTGCGCAGCCACCTGCCGCCGGCCCGCGAGGGCGACGTGGACGGCGTGCACCAGGCTCGCGTCGCCTCTCGGCGCCTGCGCGAAATCATCCCCGTGCTCGGCACCGGCCTCGACGATGTACGGCTCAAGCCGGTCCGCCGCCGCCTGCGCGATGTGACGCGGGCGCTCGGGCCGGTGCGCGAGCTCGACGTCGCGCTCGGAATGATCGACGATCACGTGCCCGAAGGCGACGAGGGCGAGCCGCTGCGCGGCGCCTGGCGCGCCCATCTCCTCGCGAGGCGGCGCGCCCCCGTCCGCGCGCTCCGCAAGGCTCTGGCGTCGGGCCAGCGCGAGGCCCTGCACGATCGACTCGACGAGGTCGAACGGGCCCGCGCCGCCTCCGACGACGGGCAGTGGCGCGAGGCGCTGGCCGGACAGCTCGCCACTCGGGCACGCACGCTGAGAGCCCGCATCGAGCAGACCGGTGCGCTGTTTCACGCCGAACCGCTGCACGAGGTGCGGATCGCCGCCAAGCAGTTGCGATACGCGCTCGAGATCACCGCGGACACCGGGCTGGCCCGCCTGGCCCGCCCGCTCGCGACGCTGAAGGCCACGCAGGACGTGCTGGGCCGGCTGCACGATCTCGACGTCCTCGCGGGACTGCTCGGCGACCTGCCCGAGGCCGGGCCGGGTGAGCCGCTCCAGGGCTCCGCCGCCAGCGTCGTCGCGGCCATCGATCACGAATCGCGCGTGCTCCACGCCCGATATCTCCGCACCCGCCCGGCGCTCGTCCGGATCACCGAGTTCGCGATCGACACGATCGTCGACTCGGTCCGCACGCGAAGCCGGCGCCGGGCTGTGCCACGGAAGGGCCATGGCCGCTGAAACCCATCTGTTCCTTGTCCGTCACGCCATCGCCGAGGAACGCGGCCCGGCGTGGCCCGACGACGAGCAGCGGCCGTTGACGGCGGACGGCGCGCGCAAGTGGAAGCGCGCCGCGCGTGGGCTGTCGACGTTGTTGCCGAAGGTCGACGCGCTGTTCACGAGCCCGCTCCTGCGCGCCAGCCAGACCGCCCAGACCCTGGCGCACGCGCTGTCGCCGTCGCCGAAATTGCAGATCTTCGACCCGCTCCGTCCGGACGCGCGGCCGCGCGACACGCTCGCAGCATTGCGAGATCGTCACGTGAAGGGCAGTCTCGTGCTGGTCGGCCACGAGCCGATGCTGTCGGAACTCGCGGCGACGCTGCTGCAGCTCGAAGGCCCTGTCGCGTTCAAGAAGGGCGCCGTGATGGCGCTGGCCTCCGAAGGGCTGGGCACGCGCGGCCCGGCCCGCCTCGAGTGGTTCCTGCCGCCGCGCATCCTGCGCGAACTCGCTCCGTAGCGGTCGGTGGCGCCAGTCGCACCGCCACCTCGGACGCGCCGGCGGCGCGTCTCTTCCTATCGGCTGCCTACGGCGTCGTGACCACCCAGACGTTGCCCGCGAAGCCGGCGTACTCGTAGACGAGGCGATCGCCGCTCGGCGCCCATTCCGGATTGCGCACGTAGTGATGCTCGTCGACGTAATTGGTCAGCTGTCGCTGACCGGTGCCGTCGCGGCCGACCGACCACGCGTTCCACCGGCCGTCACGCGATCCGGCAAACGCCACCTGACGGCTGTCGGGTGACCAGCTGCGCACCCAGGCCTGATCGACGTCGCTCGACACCTGCACGGCCGCGCCGCTCGTCAGTTCCACGACGTACACCTGCGCGTGCCCCTGATGCCAGACGTCCACGGCCAGCGCCGTGCCGTCGGGCGACCAGGCGGGGAAGGCCGCGCCGTCGCCGAGCCGCGCGACGCGCGTGTCGCGTCCGTCGGCGATCGTGCGCACCCGGACTTCCAGTTGCCCTTCCTGCGAGCGCGTGTAGGCCAGCCGGCTTCCGTCCGGCGACACACGCGGCCTCAGGAGCACGTGATCGCCGTCGGCCAGGCGCGCGAGCGGCCGCTGTTCGCGCGAGTCGATGCGCACCGCGCGCAGCGTCCGCTGCGGGCCGTGCCCGGTCTCGAAGTACACCTGGCTGCCATCGGCGCTCCAGTCCGGGTCCATGGCGCCGTTGTCGTGACGGGCCAGCGCCTCGACGGTGCCGCGCGTCAGATCGAGCAGCCACAGTGCCGCTGGCAGGCCGGCACTCTGGCGCTCGAACGCCAGCAGCCGCGCGTCGGGGCTGATGGCCGGGCGCCGCGCCGTCCGAACCGCGTCCTCCGCGATCCGCACGGAGGGACCGGCCGGCACGCCATCGGGATGCAGCGGCAGGCTGCGCAGGCCGCTGACCGCGGCCATCGCAGCGTAAGCGAGCCGTCCCGATGTCGGGTGCACGGCCACGTGCCGGAGATCGAGTTCACTCGGCGGCAGCACCAGCTGCGGAGGGCCGGCGGCGGTGCCGGCATCTGTGAGCGGCAGCTTCCACAAGTCGAAGTGCGCGTCCATGCGCACGTAGTACGCGGCGAGCCCGTCGGGCGTCAGGGTCGGGTCGAGCGCGCGCCGGCCGGCGTCGAGGACACGCGTCAGCGCACCGCTGCCGAGGTCGACGGTCCAGAAGGTCGTGGCGTTGACGCCCTGGCTCGCGAAGAAGAGGCGACGGCCGTCCGGGAACCAGGTGGGTCGCGTGTGACTCCCTTCCGGCCGCCAGCCCTCTGTCACGCGACGCGGCTCGCCGCCGGCCGCGTCGACCACCCACAGGCTCGACGGGCCGAAGGTTTCGAAGGCCGCCGCGCTCGGGTCGGTGTACGGCCCGCCCTGAAACGCGATCGTCCGTCCGTCGGGCGACCAGGCGGGACGCGATCCGAACGAGCTGACCTGTCGCGGCGCGCCGCCCTCCCGCGCGATGATCCAGATGCCGCCGCTGCCGGACGAGTGATACGCAAGCTGCCGGCCGTCGGGCGACCACGCCGGCTGGAGGTTGTGCTGCCCGTCCGACGTCAGGGCCAGCCGATCGCCCCCGGCGCTCAGGTCGCGCACGAACAGCTCGAAGCGGCCGGTCCGGTCGCTGGCATACGCAATCGCCCCGCCGTCCGGTGACCACGCCGGGAAGGCGTCCAATGCGGCCGACGAGGTGATCTGGGTGCGGACCGGTCCCGCTGCCGGCGCGGCCGGCAGCCACTGCGACCGCCACGCGAGCAGGAGCGACACCAGGGCGACGATCGCCAGGCTTGCCGCCCAGACGGGGTGAGCGGTCGGCGCCACCAGGCCCGCGTGGTCCTGGGTCACGGACCTGTCGTTCGCAGCGACCGGAGGACGATGGGTGTCGGCTGGTGGCATCGGCACCAGGCGGCCAGGCGGCGGCCCAGGAACGGCTGCCAGCTCAGGCGTCACGCGCCCGATGAAGCGGTAGCCGCGGGTCGGCACCGTTTCGATGTACCGCGCCTCGCGGGCCGAGTCGCCGATGCCGCGCCTCACCTGCGCGACGACTCGCGCGACCGCGTTGTCGGTGACGTAGACGCCGACCCAGACCCTGTCCAGCACGTCCTGCCGGGTCACGAGCGCGCCCGCCCTGGCGACAAGCAGCACCAGCAGGTCGTAGGCCTTCGGCTCCAGCGCGACCGGCACGCCCGCCTTGAGGACGCGCCCGGCGCGGAGATCGATGACCACGTCATCGAACTGATACGAAAGGACTTCTCCGGCCATCATCGAATCATCACGTCAATCCGATCAGTTCCGTCATGCCGCGTGCGCAACGGTCCGCCATAGTGCAACGTCGCCATGTCCATGCCCACCATCGCGCCGCTCGCCTCACCCCAGGCGACCCGCCCACGGTTGTTCTCATCGGTCCGCCAGGACGTGCTCGCGTCGCTGGTCGTCTTCCTCGTCGCCATTCCGCTGTCGCTCGGCATCGCACTGGCGTCGGGCGCCCCCATCATGGCCGGGCTCATCGCCGGCATCGTCGGCGGCATTGTCACCGGACTCATCGCCGGCGCTCCGCTGCAGGTTACAGGTCCGGCGGCTGGACTGACGGCGATCGTCTTCGGCCTCGTCGAGCAATTCGGCGACTGGCGGCTCGTCGCCGCCGCCGTCGTCGTGGGCGGACTGGTCCAGGTTGCGCTCGGCGCGGCCCGTATCGCGCGCATCTGCCTGGCAGTCTCGCCGGCCGTCGTCCACGGCATGCTCGCGGGCATCGGCATCACCATCGCGCTGGCCCAGCTCCACGTCGTCCTGGGCGGCGCACCCGAGAGCCACGCGCTACGGAACCTCCTGGAACTGCCGGCCCAGCTGGTGGACCTGCACGCGCCGGCCGCGTTCCTCGGGCTGGCCACGATTGCCATCCTGCTCGCGTGGCAGTGGGTCCCGCGCCCGCTGTCGGCCGTCCCGGCGTCGTTGGTCGCTGTCCTTACGGCGACCGCGGCGTCGGTGTTGCTGGGCTTGCAGGTGGAGCGCATCAACCTGCAGGGCGGCTTCGGCGGTGGACTGCAGCTGGCGGCGTGGCCGTCGACCGACCTGTGGGCGGCGGTCCTCATCGGCGGCATCACCATCGCCGCGGTCGCGAGCGTCGAGTCGCTGCTGTGCGCGGTCGCCACCGACAAACTGCACACCGGCCCACGCGCCAATCTCGATCGTGAACTCGTCGGGCAGGGCCTGGCCAACACGCTCTCCGGCCTGGTCGGCGGCCTGCCGGTGACCGGCGTCATCGTCCGTTCGTCGGCCAACATCCAGGCGGGCGCCCAGACGCAACTCTCGGCCATCCTGCACAGCGTCTGGATCCTGCTGTTCGTGGTCTTCCTCGGGGTCGGCATCGAGGCGATTCCGCTCAGCGTGCTGGCCGGCCTGCTCGTGCACGTCGGCATCCGGCTGGTGGACGCCCACCACATCCGCCGGCTCGTGACGTTCAGGGAAGCGCTGATCTACGCCGCCACCGTGGCCGGCGTCGTCGGCATCGGCCTGCTGCCCGGCATCGGTCTCGGCCTGGCGCTCGCGGTCGTCCTGCTGCTCAAGAACCTGTCGAGGACGGACGTCACGATCGAGGGCGGCGACGGGCGCTTCCACGTGCGCATCGGCGGTTCGCTGACCTTCGTCGGCATCCCTCGACTGACGGCGGCGCTGGCGAAGGTGCCGACCCGCGCGCACGTCGACGTCGACCTGATGGTCGATTTCATGGACCACGCCGCGTTCGAGGCGCTTCACAGCTGGCGCGTGATGCACGAGCGGCTCGGCGGCCGCGTCGACATCGACGAACTGCACGAGGCGTGGTACGCCAATGCGGCCAAGGGCACGCCGCGCTTCGGCAAGTCGAAGGTGAACTCCCTGCTCGGCGCGCTGCGTCGCCGGTCGCGCAAGGACACGGTCCACGCGGCGGCGCCGGAGCCGATTGGGGAGTTGCTCCTGCACGGCGCGGCGGCGTTCAACGCCGTGACCTCGCAGGACGTGCGTCCGCTCCTGAGCCATCTGGCCGATGTCGGGCAGACGCCGCAGGCCCTGTTCATCACGTGCTCGGATTCGCGCATCGTTCCGGCCGATCTGGTCAATGCCGACCCCGGCGACATCTTCGTGTTGCGCAACATCGGCAACATCGTGCCGACGTTCAGCCAGGCCCCGGGTGCCGACGACTCGGTCGGATCGGCGGTGGAGTTTGCCGTCGACGTGCTGCACGTTCACAGCATCATCGTCTGCGGTCATTCCGAATGCGGGGCGATGACGGCGCTGCTCAAGGGGCACGAGCAGCTGGGCGGCTCGCTCGGTCGCTGGCTGGCGCACGGCACGTCGTCACTCGCGCGATTCCTCGGCACCGACGCGCGGGCGGCCACGACCTCGCCGCACAACGGCCTTTCCCGCTGCAACGTCGTCGAGCAGCTCGGTCGCCTGCGCGCCTACCCGTCGGTGCAGCGGGCGCTGGCGGAAGGCAGCCTGCAGTTGTCCGGATGGTTCTTCGATCTCAAGCGCGCCAAGGTGACGGTGTGGGACGAGGCGCAGGGGTGCTTCGTGGATGCCGGCGAGCAGGTGCGCACGCTCGATCGCCCGGAGCGCGTTTCAGCCTGAATCCCCCTTGGCCGGGCGGCCATGCCGGCGCCCGGTCTTCGGGCCTCGTGTCCCGGGGGGCACGAGGCCCGTTCTTTTTGCTACTCCACGATCGTGCCGGGCGCGACGGTCGCGCCCTTGGGCACGACGATGATGCCTTCGCGGATGAAGTAGCCCTCGCCGTCGTGTTCCTGCACGCCGCGTGAATTGACCAGGCGCGAGCCAGCCCCGATCCGCGCGTTCTTGTCGACGATCACGCGATCGAGGACGACGTCCTTGCCGATGCCGAGCGGCACGCCGGTGTCGTCGACTTCACGGTTGTAGTGGTCGGCGCCGAGCAGCACCGAGTTGGTGATGCGGGCGCCGCCACGGATCTGCGTGCGGATGCCGACGACCGCCCGTTCGAGGCTGCAGTGCTCCAGCACGCAGCCCTCGGCGACCACCGCCCGGTCGATCGTCGTGCCCTGGAACGTCGAGCCTGCGAGGAAGCGCGGGTGCGTGTAGATCGGGCTGGTGGCGTCGTGGAACGTGAAGGCCGGCGTCGGGTCGGTGAGCTTCAGGTTGGCCTCGAAGAACGACCCGATCGTCCCGACGTCTTCCCAGTAGCCGCGGTAGAGGAAGGCGCGCACCCGGTGGGTGTCGATCACCGCCGGGATGATCTCCTTGCCGAAGTCGACCGCGTCGGCGTACTGCTCGAGCGCGTCGAGCAGCACCTGCTTGGAGAACACGTAAATCCCCATTGACGCGATGAACGGCTTCTGGGGCGAGATCCAGGAGGCGACGCGGCTGTCCTTCGGCACGCTCTGGCCGATCTCGGCGAGCCGATCGAGGTTCGGCTTCTCCTCGAACCCCGAGATGCGGCCGGCGCCGTCGAAGTGGAAGATCCCCATCTGCGTCGACGTCTCCGGATCGCACGGCTGGGCGGCGATGGTGACGTCGGCGTCCTGCTCGATGTGGTCGGTGATGAGGTCGGCGAGGTTCATCCGGTACAGGTGATCGCCGGCCAGGATGAGGATGTGATCGGCAGCCATCGAATGGAAGTGCCGCCAGGCCTGCCGCACGGCGTCGGCCGTTCCCTGGAACCACGACGTGCTGTCCGGGGTCTGTTCGGCCGCGAGGATGTCGACGAACCCCTGCGAGAAATGGTCGAGTCGATAGCTCTGCGCGACGTGGCGGTTGAGCGACGCCGAGTTGAACTGCGTCAGGACGAAGATCCGCCGCAGGTTGGCGTGCAGGCAATTGCTCACCGGCACGTCGATCAGCCGGTACTTGCCGCCGATCGGCACGGCCGGCTTCGAGCGTGTCCACGTCAATGGGAACAGGCGGTTGCCGCGCCCGCCACCGAGAATGAGGGTCAGGACCGTGGACATGGTGGTGTCACCTTAGTGCCGTACGGGGCCGCTGGCAAGACTGACGCGCGTTCCCTCGACACGGCAGGGCAGGGCGACCAGGCGGCACACCCGTGGCCGATTGTTTACGCGGAATTTACAAGGGGGCCGGCAACCTCAGGGATATGATGCCCTTGCCTTCGCGACCTGCGAGGCCCCTGCGACGGTCCTCGTCCATGCGCCCGCTCCCCGCCGTCATCCCTCGTGTTCCGGCTCCGCGGCAGATGGTCCGGAGCCGTTGGCTTCGCTAGGAGACTGTGTGGCTCGTTTCAGCCTGATTCCCAAGGACGGCCGGTTCTTCGACGACTTCATCCTGCTGGCGCAGGAGTTGCGAAAGGCGTCGCGGGTCCTCGCCGACATGCTCACGCCCGATCACCCACGCTGGGAGGCGGCCGACGAACTGAAGGCGCTGGAACACCAATGCGATCTGATCGCCCACGAATCGTTGAACCGCCTGAACCAGACGTTCGTGACGCCGCTCGACCGTGAGGACATCCACACGCTGATCCTCTACCTGGACAACGTGATGGACATGATCGACGCGGCTGGCGGCTGTGTGCGGCTGTACAAGATCCAGAGCTGCCGCTACGGGGCGCGCGAACTGGCCGACATCATCGTCAAGTGCACCGACCAGATCCTGTTCGCGACCCAGAAGCTCGAGAGCCGGCAGGGGCTGGAGGAGCACGTCGTCGAAATCAACCGGCTCGAGAACGACGCCGACCAGATCCACGGCGAGGCCGTCGGCAGGCTGTTCTCCGACGAGCCGAACGCGATCGAAGTGCTCAAGTGGAAGGAAATCCTCGACCTGCTCGAACGCGCCACCGACGAATGTGAGGACGTCGCCAACGAAGTCGAAGGCGTCCTCGTCAAGTACGCCTAGCGCGCCCTCCACATGGATGCCGCTTTCATCGCTGTCGTCGCGCTGATCCTCCTGGCGCTGATCTTCGACTACATCAACGGCTTCCACGACGCGGCCAATTCGATCGCGACCATCGTGTCGACCCGGGTCCTGTCGCCCGGACAGGCCGTCATCTGGGCCGCATTCTTCAACTTCGTCGCCGCGTTCGCGTTCGGAACCGCCGTCGCCCGCACCGTCGGCGCCGGCATGGTGGATCTGCAGATCGTGACGTTCTCGGTGATCGGGGCCGGTCTCATCGGCGCGATCGTGTGGAACCTCATCACCTGGTACTTCGGGCTGCCCACCAGTTCGTCACACGCGCTCTTTGGCGGGTACGGCGGCGCCGCGCTGGCCAAGGCCGGCTTTGCCGCGATCCTGTGGTCCGGCTGGACCAAGACCCTCATCTTCATCGTGGTCGCGCCGCTCATCGGTCTGCTGATCGGCCTCTTCACGATGACGACGACCTTCTGGGTCTTCCGCAAGGCCGCACCGGGCCGCGTCGACGCGCTGTTCCGGCGCCTGCAGCTCTTGTCGGCCGCGCTCTTCAGCCTGATGCACGGCGCCAACGATGCGCAGAAAACCATGGGCATCATCACCGGCGTGCTCGTGACGGGCGGATACCTGAAGACCTTCGACGTGCCGATCTGGGTCGTGTTGGCAGCGCACCTCGCGATTGGGCTCGGGACGCTCTCCGGCGGCTGGCGCATCGTCAGGACGATGGGCACCAAGATCACCAAGCTCGCCCCGGTCGGCGGGTTCGCGGCTGAAACCGGCGCCGCGGTGGCGATCCTGATCGCCACGCTGCTCGGCGTCGGCATCAGCACCACCCATACGATCACCGGATCCATCGTCGGCGTCGGGGCCACCCGCCGCCTCTCCGCGGTGCGCTGGGGTGTGGCCACGCGGATCGTGTGGGCGTGGGTGCTCACGATTCCTGCCGCCGGTCTCGTCGGCGCCAGCACGTACGGCCTGCTGGCGCTGTTCGGCGCGCACTGAGTTCCCGGCCAGTGTCACCGGCGCGCGTCCAACCACGTCACGTGATCGTCGGGGACCGGTTGCAGGGGGAAGCGCACGAGGCAAGCTCGCGTTTCCATTTCTCCGCATGCTCCGCGCCTCGCGTGTGATCCAAGGTGAATCGAGTCGGCCTTCGATGAACAGCGGTCGGCTCGATGGCCCCAGCCTTGCGCAGGCTGGGCCGAGCGACGGCTCAGCGCAGCGGGGCTGCGAACCGCATCTCGTTGGTGTCGACGAAGCCGAGCGACGCATAGAGCGGCCGCCCCTCGTCCGCGGCGTGCAGCACGAGGCCGTCGACGTCGCGGGCGCGCGCCCACGCGACGATCTCCTCCATGAGCCGGCGGGCGCGGCCCCGCCGCCGCCACGCACGCTCGGTGAACATGTTGTAGACGATGGCCTCGCGGCCCACCAGCACGCGGGGAACGCCGGCAACCGTTCCGGGTCGCGGCAGTCGCGCCCGGACGAGTACGCCGCCGCCGGCGACGACGGCGCGTTCGGCGTCGTCGGTCTCCACCAGCCAGCCGACGTACTCGCCGCTGCGCAACGCATCGGTCAGCCGGCGCCGTGTCGCAGCCTCGAGGTCGGCACGCAAGGCTTCCGGCAAGTCACCCATGTCGCTGAACATGTCGGCGCGATGGCGGGCAATGGTCGCGGCGTCGGCCTCGTGGGCCCGGCGCAGGGTCACGTCTGTGCGTAGCGCGGTCACGGGCACAGAGTGCCACGGCCATCGCGATGGCGTCGGTGTCCAACCGGGCGCGGTCCAGGCGGCGAGGGTGTCACCACTCCTCGGATCCGCCCTCCACGTAGAGCATCGAGACGACCATGCCGACCGCGACCGCGGTCGCGCCGATGAAGGCGATGGCCTCGCGGGCCTGGCGGGACGAGTCGAAGTGGCTCGGGAGGACGATCGCCGCCGCGAGCCAGATGACGCCGCTCATGAGGAAGGCGCCGCCGGCGATGCGGTTGGCGCGGTACCACTCCTTGTCGGAGAGCGATGCATCGGAGCGGCCGTGGCCGAGCGGGCCGCGCGGCGAGAGCTGCCCGCACAGCATCGGGACCGCCGCCAGGATGAGCACGATGGGGCCGATCAACATACAAGTGCACTGGCCGGACGAAGGCCCAGCCGCCAGCCTTCTAGTCATCGGCCGGCCGGAAGTAGACATGAAGAGGGCGAGACGGCAACCCGAGTGAGCGATCGTAGCCGATTCTGCGGCAATCCGGCGGCGTCCTGATGCGCCCGTGCGCATGGCAGAGGCGGCCGCCCGGCCCGCCAACGCAAGGCATACTGCGGGCATGTCCGCGTCGCGCGTCAGCGGTCTGCTGCTCCATCCGACCTCGTTACCCAGCGCGTACGGCCTCGGCGATCTCGGGCCGGAGGCGCTGCGGTTCCTCGACTTCCTCGAAGCCGCCGGGCAGCGCGTGTGGCAGGTGCTGCCGCTTGGCCCGACCGGCTACGGCGACTCACCGTACCAGTGTTTCTCGGCGATGGCAGGCAACCCGCTGCTCGTGAGCCCGGAGCGGCTCGTCGAGGACGGCTGGCTCGATGATGCGGCGCTGCGTCTGCTCGACGGCCTGCCGGCCGACACGGCCGACTTCGACCAGCTGATCGAACCGCGGCGCGCGGTGCTCGCGCGCGCCTACGACCGGTTCGCGGCCACCGACGATCCGCAGGCGCACGCCGAGTTCCAGGCGTTCTGCGGGGCGCAGGCCTGGTGGCTCGACGACTTCAGCCTGTTCATGGCCCTCAAGGACGCGCACGACATGCGCGCCTGGACGACCTGGCCGGCGCCGTTGCGCGATCGCCACCGCGACGCGCTCGACGAGGCCGCGGCGCGCCACGCACGGCCCGTCGCGACCCACAGGTTCGCCCAGTGGCAGTTCTTCCGCCAGTGGGCGGCCCTGCGCGCGGCGGCCGCCGCACGCGGCGTCGCGCTGATGGGCGACATGCCGATCTTCGTCGCCCACGACAGCGCCGACGTCTGGGCGCGTCCCGACCTCTTCGATCTGCGCGCCGACGGCACGCCGCGCGTCATCGCCGGTGTGCCGCCCGACTACTTCAGCGCCACCGGGCAGCGGTGGGGCAACCCGCTCTACCGGTGGGAACGGATGGCCGCCGACGGCTACGCCTGGTGGATCAACCGCCTGCGGATGACGCTGACGCTCGTCGATCGGGTGCGGCTCGATCACTTCCGCGGCTTCGTGGCCTACTGGCAGGTGGACGGCGATGCCGCCACAGCGATGCACGGCGAGTGGCGTCGCGGGCCGGGCGCGACACTCTTCGACGCGCTGCAGCAGGCAATCGGTCCCTTACCGATCGTGGCGGAGAACCTCGGCTTCATCACCCCGGACGTCGAAGCCCTGCGGGCCGCGCACGGCCTGCCGGGGATGGCGATCCTGCAGTTCGCCTTCGGCACCGATCCGCAGGCGCCGGACTTCCTGCCGCACAACTACGCGCGCGACAGGGTGGCCTACACAGGCACCCACGACAACGACACGATCGTCGGCTGGGCGACCGCGACCGACGACGGGATGCGCGGCGCCGAGGCGGTGGCGCGCGAACGGGCGTACGCCGAGGCGTACCTCGAGACCGGCCCGGCCGACCTGCACTGGGCCGCCATCCGCGCCGTGCTCGCGTCGGTGGCCGACACGGCGATCGTGCCCGTCCAGGACGTCCTCGGGCTGGGCAGCGAGGGGCGGATGAACGTGCCCGGCCGTCCGTCCGGGAACTGGCGGTGGCGGCTGCGCGCCGGCGCGCTGACGCCGGCCCATGCCGGCCGTCTGCGGACGATGGCCGATCTCTATGGCCGATTGCCTGTCGAGCAACAGCTCTTCGCGGTCTCGGCCCGGACCGAGGCGGCGCCTGACGCGTAGGCGCCTGCCATCACGACCGCTAGTCCTGGCTGGCGCAGACCCCGGCGAAGCGCCGCGCCAGCAGGTCGTGGCCGTTCCGGTCGGGTGCGAGGTGCAGGCTGTACGCCTCGCCCTCCCTCCGGTATTCCTCGAGCAGCCAGACCGGTCCCTTGGGCGAGTCGATGACGGCGTGCGGGGTGACGCGCACGACCGAATCGAGCAGGCACGAGGTCACGTCGATGCCGACGAGCGACAGTTCCAGCGTCTCGTCGTTGCCGACGTGGGCCCAGCCGGTCATGTACGTGACTTCGTCGCACCACTGCAACTGCACCGGCGAGCGCCGCGGATAGCGCCGCTCGAGTTCGACGTAGTACGCCAGGCCGCCGGCCCGGGCGGGGCCGGCATGGATCGACAGCGCGCGGACCGGCATCCGGTCGCGCTCGTCGCCGGGAAGCGACGGCGTGTACACGGTGAAGTAGTCGCGCGCCAGCATCAGCCGTTCCTCGCGGTTGAAGGCCGCGTGGACGCCGTCGAGCAGGGCTCGACCCTCGGCGCTGTCGGCCGGAATCGCCCGCGGCAGCGTGACCGTGGCGCCGCCGGTCACCGCCACGCCGTGCTTGGGCGCGCGTGGTCCCTCCGGGGGGCGCATCTGGTGCCGCCGGGCGGCGCGGCTCTCGAGCACCACCTGCTGCTGGCAGTAGCTGGGCACCCACGTCGTCCGGTCGATCGTGAATGGCTGCGGCGCCGCGTCGGGCGCGTAGAGCGTCCACTGGCGCGGCGCGGCCGCCAGTCCCCACCAGGCGAGTGGGCAGTCGTCGAGCCTCACGGGGACTTCGGCCTCTTTGGTGGGGCCGGGCCAGGGCGTGCGCCACCGGCCGCGATCGTGGGTCGCGATCGGCAGCACGAGTCCATCGTCGCGGACGATCGCCACGACGAACGCCTCTGGCTGACGGGCCAGCACGGTCCCGATCGACGCCAGCACGACCGCAACGAGGACGAAGGCAGGGGAGCGTTGCATGCACGGCTCCGGCAGGGCGGCGCGGCGCATGGTACCAGAGCCATGGGCGGGCGTGGCGTGCGTACAATGTGGGCGGCATTGCGGCGCCATGGCGGCGTCAGGCGTGCCGCGTGACCACGTTTTTGCAAAGGGCGCCCCAGCCATGAACGCGCAGATCGGGATGGACATCAACGAACGGGCTCGGCGGGCGCTGGCGCGCGTACCGCCCTCGATCAAGGTCACCGACGAGATGGTGGCCGACGTCGCCGACGCGTTGCGTGGTGCGGTCCGCGCCGCCTATCAGCACGCCAACATCATCGCGACGAGCCGCACCTACGAAGGCGTGTCGCTCGAGGAGTCCCGGGCCCGCCGGGGCGAAGCGCAGGCGCTCGCGCTGGAATATGACAAACTCGCCAACGCCAGCCGGTGACCCGCGCGGCCTCGGGCTGCGCCCGCCGGCGAACCACCCACGTGCCGGCCTTCGGCCCGGCTTCGTTGGAACGAGGTACGCGTGCCGAACCTGAGACGAGTGCGAATCGGCGGGATTGGCCGGCTGCTGCTGGTGCTCACGGCCGTGAGCAGTCCCGCCTGGGCCCAGACGCCACCACCCGCCACGCCCGAGACACCAGCCACCTGTCCCTGCCCGCCTCCGCCGCCGCCCCCGCCGGTGTGGACCGGTTCGTTCGGCGCCGGGCTGGCGCTGACGCAGGGCAACAAGGACACGAAGAACATCAACCTGTCGTTCGACCTGAAGCGCGACCCGAAGACCCGGACCGTGTTCAAGGCCGACGGCATGTACATCCTCGCCACCGAGGACGGTGAGGAGAACGTCGATCGGGCGCTGCTCAACGGGCGCGGCGAATACCTCCTCACCGACCGGACGTTCGCGTTCGGCCAGGTCGCCTACGTGCGTGACCGGTTCAAGGAGATCGACTACCTGATCGCGCCGACCGCCGGCCTCGGCTACAAGGTATTGACCGGCGACCGCACGACGCTCGACGTCGACGGCAGCGTCGGCGTCGTGTTCGAGAAGAACACCGGCTTCGACGTCGAGACCGACGGCGCCTTCAGCGCCGGTGAGAAGTTCGCCCACAAGCTGTCGTCGACGGCAACGCTCACGCAGGGCGCGACGGCGTTGTGGAAGATGGACGATCCGGGCGACGCGCTCTACACGTTCGGCATCGGCCTGGCCGCGTCGGTGACGTCGCGCGTGCAGGTGAAACTCGAGTTCCAGGACATCTACAAGACGCGGCCCACCGGGGTCCTCGTCGACAAGAACGACATCGCATTGATCTCGGCGCTTGTCTACAAGTTCTGACTGGAGGCACAGCATGATCAGGGAATTCAAGGAGTTCATCGCCCGGGGCAACGTCGTCGACCTGGCGGTCGGCGTGATCATCGGCGCGGCGTTCGGCGCCATCACCAAGTCGCTGGTCGACGACATCGTGATGCCGATGGTCGGCATGCTGCTCGGCCGCGTCGACTTCAGCAGCTTGTTCGTGGTCTTGAGCAACGGCGCCGCGACGGTCGCGCCGCGCACGCTCGCGGAGGCCAAGGCGGCCGGTGCCGCGACGATCAACTACGGCCTCTTCATCAACGCGATCTTCAACTTCCTCCTGATCGCGTTTGCGGTCTTCCTGCTCGTCAAGTTCGTCAACAGGATCCGCGCCCAACTGGTCGGCATGCCCGAGGCCGCGCCGCCGCCTGAGGACGTCGTGCTGCTGCGCGAGATTCGCGACGAGCTCAAGCGCACGCGTGCCTGACGGCGACGCACTCGTCGAGTGCGTGCCGAACGTGTCCGAGGGGCGAGACGCGGCGGCCATCGCGGCGCTCGCCGCCGCCATCCGCGGCGTGCCCGGCGTCCACCTGCTGCTCGTCGATGCGGGCGTCGACGCCCACCGCACGGTATTCACCTTCGCAGGACCGCCCGAGCCGGTCGGCGATGCGGCCGTGCGGCTCGCTCATGCCGTCGCCGCGACCGTCGACATGCGCACCCACTCCGGTGCGCATCCGCGCCTCGGCGCTCTCGACGTGTGCCCCTTCGTGCCCGTCCGGGGCACGACACTCGATCGCTGCGCGGCGCTGGCGCGCCGCGTCGCCGCGACGGTTGCCCACGACCTCGATCTGCCCGTGTACCTCTACGAGGCCGCGGCATTCGATCCCGAACGCCGCGCCCTGCCCAGGCTGCGCGCCGGCCAGTACGAAGGTCTTGCCGCGCGGATCGCGGCGCCCGGATCGAGACCCGACTTCGGGCCCGCGCGCGTCCATCCGCGGCTCGGCGCCGCCATCGTGGGTGCGCGACCCTACCTCGTCGCCTGGAACGTCTCGCTTTCGACCGACGATGTGCGCGTGGCGACGCGGATTGCGGCCCGCGTGCGGACCTCCGGCCGCGTGCGCGTCGAGCCCGACGGCGCCCGGGTTCGCGTGCCCGGGCTGCTGCCGGCGGTGCGCGCGGTGGGATGGGTCATGCCGAGCTACGGCCACGCCCAGGTCTCCCTGAACCTGCTCGACGTCGGCGTGACGCCGATGCACGTCGCCTACGACGCGATCGCGCGCGAGGCCGACCGCGAAGGGCACCGCGTCATCGGGTCCGAGCTGGTCGGCCTGGTCCCGCTCGATGCACTCCGTGAGGCTGGGCGCGACGCCCTTGGCACCGCCGCGACGACGGCTGGCGACGATGCGCTGGTGGCTGCGGCGGTCGCGCGGCTGGGCCTCGACGTGGTGCGCGGATTCGACGCCCGCACGCGCGTGCTCGAATACGCGCTCGACGCGTGCCGCACGTCGGGCACTCCAGGCCGGATCAGCTGAACGCGCCAGCGTCGATCAGGGCGTCGATCGCCTCGATGTCGGCGGTGAGGGCGCGATCGGCCGTCAACGGCGCGACGACCTCGCGGATGCGTGCGTGGCCGCGTTCGACGGCGTCGCCGGATCGCAGCGGCCGATGCCGATCGAGGGCCTGCGCCGCGCAGAGGAGTTCGATGGCCACCACGGTGCGGGTGAGCGCGAGGGCACGCCGGGCCTTGGCCGCGGCGCGCGGGCCGAACGAGTTGTAGTCCTCGATGCCGGCCGACGTCGGCAGGTTGACCACCGTCGCCGGCGCCGCCAGTCCGACGATCTCGTTGCAGCAGGCCGCGGCCGTGTACTGCGCGACCATCAACCCCGAGTTCAGTCCCGGCGACGGGCTCAGGTACGGCGGCAGGCCGCTCTCCGCGTCGCGGGCCGACAGCATGAAGAAGACGCGCTGCTGCGCGATGCCCGCCACGTGGCTCAGCGCGACCGCGAGGACGTCGAGCGGAAGGGCGACGGGCAGGCCATGGAAGTTGCCGGCCGACACCAGCGCGTCGGCCTCCGGCATCGTTGCACCGCTCACGATCAGCGGATTGTCGGTCACCGCGCCAAGCTCGTGGACGATGGCCTCGCGCACGTAGGCCACCGCATCGCCGGCGGCGCCGAGCACCGGCGGGGCGCAGCGGAACGAGTACGGATCCTGCACGCGGTCGTCGTTGACGCGGTGGCTCGCCACGATGGTCGTGCCCGACAGCAACGCGCGCAGCTGCGCCGCGACCGCCGCCGGCCCTGGCTGGGCGCGCAGCGCGTGCACGCGTGCGTCGAGGAAGGCGTCGGTCGCCTTCACCGCATCGATCGACATCGCGCAAGCCAGCAGCGCCGCCGGCCACAGGCGGTCCCAGTCGTCGAGCAGGCACACGCCCTCGGCGGCCATCAGGTGGGTGCCGTTGATCAGGGCCAGGCCTTCCTTCGCCTCCAGCCCGAGCGGCACGATGCCGGCCTGCCGCAATACGTCAGCGGCAGGTTGCGGATCGGCCGTGCCGGATGGCCACACGCGGCCTTCGCCAATCAGCACGCGGGCGATGGCGGCGAGCGGCGCGAGATCGCCCGAGGCGCCGACGCTGCCGATGGCGGGCACGATCGGCACGAGGTCGGCGTCCAGCAGGGCGATGATCCGCTCGACGACGACCGGCCGGACGCCGGATGCGCCGCGGGCCAGCGACGCCGCCAGCAGCGTCATCGTCGCGCGCACGATGCGGCGGGACAGCGGTGCGCCGACACCGGCATCGTGCGAGCGCACGAGATTGAGCTGGAGGGCGCGCAACTGGTCGCCCGGAATGCGGGTGCGGGCGAGCGATCCGAAGCCGGTGTTGACGCCGTAGTGCGGCTCGCCGTCGTCGAGCAGCCGATCCACGACGGCGCGCGAGCCGGCCATGCGCTCCCGGGCGGCCGGCGAGAGAGCGAGCGTCGCGTCGCGGCGGGCCACCGCGGCGACCTGCGCGATCGTGAGCGCCGAACCGTCGAGCGTGAAGGTGTCGAGCATGGGCGGCGGGTGCGACCCGCGCCGATCAGCGGGCGCCGGTCGGGGCGCCCGAAGTGGTGGTCGTCGCCGGTGCGGTGCGCGGAGCGCTGATGTGCGGCGGCGTCGGGAGTCTGCCCTGCAGCAGCGTGCGTACCCAGAAGTCGTGGGCTTCGCGGGACGAGTGCTTGCGCTGACTGGCCTGCACGCCGTGTCGCGAGTCGGGATACACCATCAGCTCGAACGGCTTGTCGTGTTCGGTCAGCCAGTCGACGACCTGCATCGAGTTCTGCATGTGGACGTTGTCGTCGATGGTGCCGTGGGTCAACCGCAGCCCGCCGGTGTACCGGTCCAGCCACGACAGCACCGCGCCGTCCTCGTAGCCCTCGGGGTTCTCAGAGGGGCGATCCATGTAGCGCTCGGTGTAGACGGTGTCGTACAGCCGCCAGTCGGTCACCGGCGCGCTCGACAGCCCGAAGTCGAAGGCCGGCACCGCCTTCGAGAGCGCCATGAGCGTGGTGTAGCCGCCGTAGCTGCCGCCGGTGATGGCGATGCGGTCCTTCGCGACGAACGGCTGGCGGCGCAGCCAGTCGGCCGCCTTGCCGTAGTCGTGCATCTCCCACTTGCCGAGCACGCGGTGCATGAGAGCGGCGCCCTTCTTGCCGTGGTGGCCGCTGCCGCGGTGATCGAGCGCCATCCAGATCACCCCGCGCTGCGCCCAGTAGTGCGCCTGCGTCGTCGGCCAGGCGTTGCGTACGGTGCCGGCGTCGGGGCCGCCGTAGACGCTGACGAGCACCGGGTACGTCTTCTTGCGATCGAAGTCGGGCGGCAGGACCCAGAGCGCCGGCAGGTCGACGCCATCGCCCGACGGAATCGTGAACACCTCGGCCCGGCCCCAGGCGTAGGCGGCGCTCGCCGCGCCGCGGGCCGACGCCACCTCCCGCACGACCGTTCCGTCGGCCCGGTACAGGGTGAGGCTCGGCGGATCGGTCACGCTCGACCGCGTGGCGAGGAAATGGCGGCCGTCCGGCGCCACCCGCACCTGGTGGGTGCCGGCTGCCCTGGTCACGACCTCGCTGCCGGAGCCGTCGAGGCGGACGCGGCGCACCTCGGTATTCCAGGTCGAACCGATCGTGCCGGGCTGCGCGAGCACGAGGATGGTGCCGGCCGCCTCGTCCACGTGCAGGATGTCGCGCACCCGCCAGCTGCCAGTCGTCAGTTGTGTCTTACGCGTGCCGTCGGCGGCGTGCAGGTAGAGGTGGTCCCAGCCGTCGACGTCGGTGCGCACCACGAACTCGCCGCTGGCGAGCGGCGTCAGGTCCTCGAACCAGCTCACCCACGAGGCCTGCTTCTCCTCGAAGAGCGGCGTCACTGCACCGGTCTTCGGGTCGCCGTGCAGCACGCGGATTGTGTCCTGCTCGCGGTTCATCCACTGGATGAACAGTTTCTGGCTGTCGCGGGTCCACGACAGCCACGCCAGGTAGTGGTCGGCCTGCGGCGGGAACTGCATCCAGGTGATCGGGCCGCCCGCCGCCGCGACGGCGCCGACGCGGACGTACGGATTGGGGTCGCCGGCCTTGGGGTAGCGCTGCGTCTCGAGGCGCCCGTGCTGGCCATCGGCCCAGTAGATCGGGAAGACGGGCACCGGTCCATCGTCGAAGCGCAGGAACGCGAGCCGGCGGCTGTCGGGCGACCACCAGAAGGCGCGGTAGGCGCCGGCCCGGCCGAGAATCTCCTCGAAGTACACCCACGAGGCGTAACCGTTGAGGATCGTGTCGCTGCCGTCGGCGGTGAGCTGGCGCTCGAGGCCGGTCGCGACGTCACTCGCGAACAGGTTGCCACCGCGCGTGTAGGCGACCTGCGTGCCGTCGGGCGAGAGCGTCGGGTTCTGTTCGACCGCCGCTGTCTGCGTGACGCGCCGGCTGGTGCGGGCGCGGACGTCGACGACCCAGACGTCGCCGGTCACCACGTAGGCGCGCCGGCTGTCGTCGGCGGTCCGGCTGGCGACGGGGTTGTTCGTGATGCCCGTCGGGGCGATGTCGGCGAGCGCCGCCGGATCCAGATGCAACGAGGCGGTGCCGTCGCTCACGCTGACGTTGAAGACCTTGCCGTCGCGCTGCTCGAGCCAATGATCGCCGTCGAGCCAGCCGGTCACCTGGGGCAGGGACTCGAGTCCGGGCTGCGCGGCGTTCCGGCCCCCGCCTGCGAACGCCTCGTCGTAGGTGAACCACTGCCGTCCGCGGCCCTGCGCAGCGCCAGGGGCGGCAGCCGCCAGGACGAGGAGGACGGCACACGACGCGACGCGAAACAGCATGCAGATGACCTCTCGGAGAGGCGGCGGGGCAGGGCCGCCCGGAATGTCGAGTGTAGCGTAGCGCCCCGACCTTTACGGGGGCCCGGGCCGCGCCCGGCTGGAGACGGCCACGAGGCGCCGGGCCCGCCGAACGCTACAATTCCCCGAGTGAGACTCGTTGCCGCCGTGCTCGTGGGGATCGGCGCCTGGCCGGCCGGCCTCGCATTCGCGCAAAGCGTCGCCCTGCCGTCGGTCGACGAGCGGGTCGTCGTCACCGGCACCGCCGCGCCGGCCACCGCCGGCACCGTTGGCCGTCCGCTCGCCGTCGTCACCGCCGACGACATGCGCGGCCTGCCCGTCGCCTCGGTGGCCGATGCGCTGCGCCTCCTGCCTGGCGTCTGGGTGAGGCAGCGCGGTCCGTTCGGTTCGCAGACCGACGTGAGCATTCGCGGCGCTGGCTTCGGCCAGGCCCTCGTCCTCGTCGACGGCGTCCGCGTCAACGACGCGCAGTCCGGTCATCACAACGGCGACCTGCCGGTGGCGCTCGAGGACATCGCCCGCATCGAACTGCTGGCCGGGGCCGGGTCGTCGCTGCACGGCGCCGATGCGGTCGGCGGCGTCATCAACATCATCACGCGGCGCGAGGCGGCCAGTCCCACCGCCCGCCTGGCGGTCGGCGAACACGGGCTGGTCCAGGGCGGCGTGGCCTGGCGGCCCGCCGATCTGGGGGTGGTGCGCGGCGCCAGTGCCTCGATGGACCGCTCGTCGGGATTCGCGCCGGCTCGTGACTTCGTCCACCAGCAGGCGCGCGTCGACCTGCAGGTCGGGGCGACTGCCATCGCGCTGGCGCACCTGGACAAGGACTTCGGCGCGGCCGGGTTCTACGGGCCGGCACCGTCGCACGAATGGACGACGCAGACGCTGCTCACGGCGCGGGACCGCCGGGCGCTGCCGTCCCAGTGGCAGCTCACGACCGACGCGTGGTACCGCACGCACGGCGACGAGTTCCTCTACGACCCGCGCGTGGCCGGGGCGCGGCCGAACCAGCACCGGACGCACGTCGCGGGTGGAGGCGTTCGTGCGGTCGGCCGGCTGAGCCGGACGCTGCGGCTGACGGCCGGCGCCGAGGGCACCGTCGACTGGCTGCGCTCGAGCACACTCGGCGACAGGGACGAGGCGCGGGTGAGCGGGTTCGCTGAACTGGAGGCCAGAACGGGCCGTCTGATGCTCTACCCGAGCGTGCGCGTCGACAGGTATTCGGCGTTCGGCACGGCCTGGAGCCCGTCGCTCGCGGTGGCAGTGCCGCTGCGCCCCCGCGTCAAGTGGCGCGCCAGCGTGGGTCGTGCGTTCCGGGTGCCGACGTTCACCGAGCGCTTCTACACCGATCCGAATCACGTGGCGACCGCGTCGCTGCGTCCCGAGGACGGCTGGACCGCGGACACGGGCGTCGATACCTACCTGGGAAGCACCTGGACGGCCGGCGTGTCGGTCTTCTCCCGGCGCGAGCGCGACGTCATCGATTGGGTTCGGCCCGACACGGCACAGCGCTGGCGCACCGAGAACATCCGCGACGTCCGCAGTCACGGGTTCGAATCGTGGGTGCGCGGGCAACAGGGGCCGCTGTCGCTCGGTCTGCAGTACGCCTACACGCGGGTCGAGACCGATCGCCTCACTGGCCTGTCGAAGTACGTGGACGACTATGCGCCGCATGGTCTGGGCGCCGACGTCGCCGTGCAGGGCCCCGCCGGCCTGCAGGCAGGCGTACGGCTCGAGCACCGGCGGCCCTACGGGCGCGCTGCCTGGACGACGGCGGACGTGCGGATCGCGCGACCGATCCGGCGCGTGCTGGCCTTCGTCGAAGTCGGCAACGTGGGCAACGCGTCCTACGAAGAGATTCGCGGCGTGGCGATGCCTGGCCGATGGGCGCGGGTGGGCGTGAACGTGCGGTGACACGGGTCCGGGGACGCAGGCAGGACGTGAGGTAGGGGCGCCTCCCCGAGGCGCCCTGACGGCGACAGCGCCGCTCGGGGAGCGTCCTCTACCGGCGCGGTTCAGGAGATTTCGACAATGGCACGCGGGTGGGAGAGCAAGTCGGTGGAGGAACAACAGGAAGCTGCGGCGGCCGCCCGTCTGGGGTCAGGGCCGGAGGTCTCCCCGGAAGAAGCCGAACGCCGGCAGCAGCTGGAGGCGCTCCACCTCGCGCGAGCCCGCACGCTGGCCGACCTCCAGCGGGCCTGCCGTCCGGCGCATCGCGGCATGCTCGAACAGGCCCTCGCGGATCTGGACAGCCGGATTCGCGGTCTCACCCGCCAGTGACCGCCATGCAGCGACG
>CBIHOS010000049.1:0-24510 GCA_966211945.1 uncultured bacterium | reverse complement strand
CGACACTGGCCAGGCTGTCGGTGCCGATCGCCAGCGGCACGCCGGCCGTGACTGCAGCAGCGACGGGCGGCACACCCACGCCCACCCAGCGGTTGCTGCGCGCGCACAGCACCAGCGTCGCACCGGTACTCGCCAGCGTCTGGAGGGCGTCGGGCATGAATTGCGCGCCGTGGACGACGAGCAGGCCGCGATGCAGCGCGCCGAGGGACGCGAGGTACTCCACCGGCCCGATCCCTGGCGGCTGCCAGCCGGCGTGCCATTTACCGAGGTCCTCGAGCAGGGCGCGAAACGGCCCGGTGCCATGCGCGAGGAACTCGATCTCCTCTGGCGACTCGCCCAGATGGATCGACGAGATGCCGGCAGCAGCCGGCCACGTCGCCGACAGGCCGTCAACCGGCAGGCCGGAAGCCAGCGCCTGGATCAACGGCGCCGACGTCGAGTACGGGGCGTGCGGCGCCACCGACACGCGGAACCGCGAGCAGCCACGATCGTCGAGACGTTGCCCCGCCAACCTGGCGCCCAGACAGGCTGCCGACGCCACTCGCGCGGCTTCGGTCGGCTCGAAGGCCAGCGCCTCGCGGAAATGCACGCCGTGCAACGACGAGGACGCGAGCGGCCCGATGGCGGCGTCCGTGTTGCCGATGTCGCCGACGCCCGCGGTGCCCGTCGCCTCCATCGCCGCGATCGCCTCGACGATGGCGGCAGTGACGGTGGCGACCGGAACCTCGCCTGTGAAGCGCGCCGCGAGCATCGATCGCACCCACGGCACGAACGCGGCGGCCGGCGGCACTCGACCAGCGAGGTGCGCCAGTTCCAGGTGCGTGTGCGCGTTGACGAGCCCTGGCAGCACGACCGCGTCGCCCAAGTCGATGGTGCGATCGATCGTCCGATCGGCGGCGTGCGAGGCGGCGCCGGCCGCGCCGGCCGCGCCCACCGCGACGATCTCGCCGCGCGCCTCGTCGACGTCGATCCACCCGCCGGACAGCATCGGCGCGGCGATCGGCAGGACCCAGCGGGCCTCGACTCGCGTGATCACGGACGTCGCGGGGACATGATCGGACGCACCGCGCCGATCAGCGCGCCTCGGTCAGCCGGATCGACTCGGCCACCCGCTGGAAGATCGGCGCGTACGTGGACGCCTCGCCCTCCGGCGCGATTGTCACGCAGTAGAACAGCGTGCCGTCCACGAGGAAGGTCGTGTAGAGACCGATACGTTCGCGGCCGCCGGTGGCCGACGGGTTGCTGAGCAGCGTGCGCAATGCCGTGCGTCCCGAGAGGCGAATGGCCTGCTGGTCGCTGGCGACCTCCAATCCGGGGTTGCCCTGCGCAACCGCCCTCAGCCAGGCGTCGGTGGCCTGCCGCAGATCACGCGTGCCCGCCTGCGCGACGCCGAACTCGACGCCATGCGTGAACACGGTCTGGCCGTTCATCTGACCGTAGCCGTTCTGGGGCACCGCCTTCACGGAACTGCGCGACGCAATGCTCGTCCAGTTGGACGGGATCTCGGCCTGGAAGACCCGGCCGCCGTTCACGGCCTTGTACCGGCCCGACGGCGCCGGCACGGGCTCGCCGGGGGTACCGACCGATACCGGCCCCTCACCACCGCCGCCCGATTCGGCCGGCGCCTTGGCCAGGTCGCCCATCGACTTGGCCGGGGGTAATCCGGCGAACGCCGACTTGACGGTCGTGAAGCCGCGCTGGTCGGCCGGGCTCGCGACGGTCAGCATCGCCGCTTCACGCGTGATGTACTGCGTGCGGTTGCCTGGATCGGGATGGCTGCTCAGCCACTGCGGCGGACTGCCGCCCGATGCCGATTGCCGCGCGATCGTCTCGAACATGCGCGCCAGCGCGCGCGGGTCGTAGCCGGCCCGCGCCATGATCTGCGCGCCGAGCAGGTCGGCCTGCTTCTCGAAGTCGCGGCTGTAGCGTAAGAGGATGGTGCCCAGACCGAACTGGCTGGTCTGCGCGATCGCCGCCCCGGCCGAACCGCCGACCACCGCTCCGCCGATCGCCCCGGCGATCTGCCCGAGCTGCAGCCACGGGTTCTGAGCCTTCGACACGTTGGCGGTGCCGTGACGCAGCAGCACGTGCGACAGCTCGTGCGCCATCACGCCGACGACTTCCGCCTCGGAGGCCGCCGCGTCGAACATGCCGCGGTTGACGAACATCGGTCCGCCCGGCAGCGCGAAGGCGTTGATCTCCTTCAGGTTGACCGGCGTGAACGAGTACTCGTAGACCGACTGATCGAGATCGGGCGGGGCGACCGCCACCAGGCGCTCGCCGAGGCCGTCGAGGTACCTGTCGATCCGCGAGTCGTCGATGATCGGGTACTGCTGCCGGACTTCGGCGGCGGCTTCGCGGCCAAGTTCCACGTCCTGCTGCGGCGTGTACTTGTTCTTCGGCAGCTTGATCGTCGTCTGCGCCGCCAGCGACGCGGCCGTCGTCGCCACGATCAGCAGCGCTGCCGCGCGCCATGCTCTCCGCTTCCCGGTCATGCGTTGGCTCCCTTCCCGAGGTGTCTCACCGGGCGCCCGTTGCCGCCGGCCAGGCCGCGGCGCGACGCACCGGCCGCGAGCGTGTCAGACCGGCTGTCGCGAACGCCGTTCGCGCTCGGCCCGGCTGCGCGCTTCGTACGCCGCGAGTTCCGCCGGCATCCGTTCGGCGCCGTCCTGCTTGGCGACGTCGAGCTCGAGACGCCGCGGTACGGCGCGCTCGCGGAACACCGGTCCGCCCACCATCTCGTAGTGCATCGTCCGGCGCATCGCCGTGAAGCCGGCGTCTTCGATGTTGCGGACGATCTCGACTTCGTCCATGCAGTAGCTCGCCCCGGCAGCCCGCACGACGTTCTCCTCGATCATCACGCTGCCCATGTCGTTGGCGCCGAAGGCCAGGCTCAACTGCCCGACCTTGCCGCCCTGGGTGACCCACGAGGCCTGCACGTTGTCGAAGTTGTCGAGGACGATGCGGGCCAGGGCGAGGGTGCGGAGGTACTCGACACCGGTCAGCTCGACGCCGGCCAGTTCGGTGTGATCCGGCTGGTAGCTCCAGGTGATGAACGCGGTGAAACCGGCGGTCTCGTCCTGCAGGCCGCGCAGCCGCAGCAGGTGTTCGATGCGTTCCTCGGGCGTCTCGACGCTGCCGTACATCATCGTCGCGGTGGTGCGCAGGCCCTGGCGATGCACCTCGCCCATCACGCCGATCCATTCGTCAGCGGTGGCTTTCCCGTAGCAGTTGAGCAGCTTGCGGACGCGGTCGACGAGGATCTCGGCGCCGCCGCCGGGCACGCTGTCGAGGCCGGCGGCGATCAGCCGGGACACGACTTCGGGCACCGGCAGCTTCGAGGTGCGCGAGATGTGCAGGATTTCGGGCGGCGAGAGGGCGTGCAGCTTGAAGCTCGGATAGCTCGCCTTGACGGCGCGGAACAGATCCTCGTACCACGCGATCGGCAGGTCCGGGTTGTGCCCGCCCTGGAGCAGCAGCTGGTTGCCGCCGACGCTCAGCGTCTCGTCGATCTTGGCAAACAGCTCCTCGCGCGACAGCACGTAGCCATCGGCGCTGCCGACGGTGCGGTAGAACGCGCAGAAGTTGCAGCGGGCGACGCAGACGTTCGTGTAGTTGACGTTGCGGTCGATGATGTAGCTGACCACGCGGTCGGGATGTCGGCGGGCGCGGATGGCGTCGGCAAGCCGCCCGAGCTGCCAGGTGCTCGCCTCGCGGTAGAGCGTCAACGCCTCGGCGGCACCGACCCGGCCGCCCTCCGCCACCTTGGCGACGATTGCCTGCACGGACATCTGCGTCACGGCCTGCCCTGTCCTCGACATTCCCACATGGATCGTGTCCAGATGGACGCCCTCAGCGTCCAGCCGCGGCCGGCGCACGCAGCGCGTCGATCGCGCTGAGCACGTCGGGCCGTGCTGGCGCGAGTCCCTCGTCGATGGTCAGCGTCAGGTACTGCGCCAACCCGCGCAACGCGGCCTCGTCCAGATCGTACCGGATGTTCCGGCGGAGGTACTGCTCGAGCTGCGCGGCGTCGCCGCCCCCGGCCGCGGCCTCGGCGGCCGCCAGCATCGGGACCGCCGCCGCCCCGCTCCGCCGCGCCTCGTGCAGCCGCTCGACCACGGCGGTGTCGGCACGCCCCGGCCAGGCGGCCCAGACGGCGAAGACGAACGGCAATCCCGTGAACGCCTTCCAGGCCGCGCCCAGGTCGTGCTTCTCGAGGCCCAGTGCGCGCCACGGCGCCCGCAGGGCCGGATCGCCGATCAGCAGGGCCGCATCGGCAACCGCCAGCATCCCGGGCAGGTCGGGCGGCGCCTCCACGTACTCCGGCTCGATGCCGAAATGGTGCCGCGCCAGCATGCGCAACAGCCCGACCGAACTGCGGGAACTGGTGTCCAGCGCCACGCGCCGCACCTGCGACACCGGCCCGCGCGTGAAGAGCGCCACCGAATTGACGGGCCCGTCGCAGCCAATCGCGAGGCCCGGCACGATGTCGTAGGCAACAGGTCCGCGCAGCAGTTCGATCGCCGGCACGAGCCCGAGGTCGATCTCGCCGGCGTGCAGGAGTCGCGCGCACTCGGACGGCACGTCGGATCGGAGCGCCACGCGCGGGTCGGCCGCCAATCCCTCGTACAGCGGCCGCGCGTTGAGGAAGCCGACGGCACCGATGCGGATCACGCCTGCTCCGCCTCGACGGCCGTTGCCGCCGCGCCGGACTCGCGCGGCGCGAACGCGCCGTCGCGCTCGACCGGCACCAGCGAGGCGGCGCGGACGTTGCGCCGCACCTCCTCGAGAATGGCACGGCGCGGGCCATGGGGCATGGCGTCGCGCGCCGGGACCGCATCGACATCATCGGCGCCGAACAGCAGGCACGACTGCGAGAGCTTGGCGCCCATGCGCGTCCAGTGCGCCTGCACGTGCGCGACGTTGTCGAGCACCAGGCGGGCGATCGCCACGTGCCGCATGTCGTCGTAGCCGGTCGTCGGATGTTCGGCCGGCGTCTCGACGGGCAGCGGCGCGCAGGCCCGGACCACCCCCGTCGCGGCCTGCCACGACCGCAGCCGCTCCAGCGCCTCGAGGAAGTCCTCGCCGCCGACCGGCGTGCCGAGCGTCACCGTCTGCACGGCCAGACCGGCGTCGGCCACGGCCTGAAGGCTGGCGAGATCGAGGCGATCGATCCGTGCCGTGGCGATGGCCGTCACGCCGGCGCCGCGCAGCGCGCGCAGCGTCTCGGACAGCGGCGCACCCAGCGCCGTGAGGTCGTCGAGCGCGAAGCCCGTGACCGGCACGTTCGCGACGGCCGCGAGGCGGCGCACGACGGCGACCGCGGCGGCCGGCGACACCGGACGGCCCTGTACCCTGACTTCACCTGCCTCGATCGGAATGCTCGCGGCCGCGTCCCCAGGCAGCGCAGCGACATCGACCGTCTCGACCCGCACGAACGTGCCCTGCGTGCCGTGCCGGCGCGTGCGCGCATCGGCGGCCAGCATGCCGAGGCCGATCAGGTCGCGGCTGTGTACGAGGTCACGCAGCTGTCCGGCCGACAGCACGGCGCCTCCGGCCAGCGTCTCGCCCAGTTGCTCGAAGTCCAGCATCGTTCCCGTCATCCCTGCGTCATCGTGTCGTTGATGCGCTTGGCCAGCGCCAGGGCCCGCCGGCCCTGATGGCCGTCGACGCGCGGCGCCCGTCCGTCGCGGACCGCGGCGACGAAGTCCTCGAGTTCGCGGCGCAGCGGCTCGGCCTCGGGCACGTCGACCGGGCCGCCCTCGATGGCCGGACGCCCGCCGTCCACCTTGCGCAGCCGCCACACCTCGAGTTCGCGGCTCGCGTAGTCGACCGAGACGTACGACGCCGGCTCGATGAAGCGCACCTTGCGGACGCGGTCGCGGCTGATCCGGCTGGCGGTGACATTGGCGATGCAGCCGCCCTCGAAGCGCAGCCTCGCGTTGGCGATGTCGACGCGATCGGTCAGCACGGGCACGCCCACTGCTTCGACGCCGACGACCTCTTCCTCGACGACCGACAGCAGCACGTCGAGGTCGTGGATCATCAGGTCGAACACGACGTCGATGTCGAGGCTGCGGTCCGGGAACGTGCCCAGCCGGTGCACTTCGATGAAGCGCGGCCGCGTCAGGAACGCCCGGGCCGCGTCGACGGCCGGATTGAAGCGCTCGGTGTGCCCGACCGCCAGCACCACGCCCCTGGCGGCGGCCCGCGCGATCAGGTCGTCGGCCTGCTCCAGCGTCGTCGTCATCGGCTTCTCGACGAGGACGTGGACGCCGGCGTCGAGCAGCAGCGCCGCCAGTTCGTGATGGGCCTCGGTCGGCGAGGCGATCGACACCGCATCGACCTCGCCGATCAGCGCGCGGACATCGGTCAGGTGGGTCGCGGCGTTGTGCTGGGCGGCCATCTCGCGGGCCCGTCCCTCGTCCACGTCGACCACCGCCGCGAGCGTCGCGCCCGGCGTGTCGCCGAGAATCCGCGCGTGGTGCCGGCCCAGCGCTCCCACACCCACGACGGCCACGCGTACGGCATCAGCCACGAGCCTGCTCCTCCAGCGGACGGCCGACGACCGTCACGCCCGCCGCGTCGGCGGCATCCACCATCGCCTGTCCGTCCAGCACCAGCGTACGCCCTGCATCGATCGAGAGCAGCGCAATCCCCGCATCCTTCAACACGGCCACCGTCGGCAGCCCGACCACCGGCACGTCGAAGCGCATGTCCTGCTTCGGCTTGGCCACCTTGATGACGCTCGCGCCGGCACCGGCGATGCGGCCGGCGCGCCGGATCGTCTCGTCGGTCCCTTCCATCGCTTCGACCGCCACCACCGCCTGATCTTTCACCACGATCGTCTGGCCGATGTCCAGCCCGGCCACCGCGTCGGCCATCCGGTAGCCGAACGACAGGTCGGCGCGCGCCGCGTCGCTGAGGTGAGGGCCAGCCAGGTGGCCCGGGCGCGCGAGCAACGGCTGGATGAACGTCGTCGAGTCGAGCAGTTCGATGCCCTTGCCGCGCATCACGTCGGCGATCGCCGAGATCAGCGCGTCGGTCGACTTGGCGCGCAGGCGCATCAGCACCTGCATCAGGGTCCAGTCCGGCGTGATGTTGGCAAACAGCTTGGCGTGTTTGACCTGGCCCGCCATCACCGCCTGCCGGCAGCCGTGCTCCTGCAGGAGCTGGATGCAGCGTCCGAGCTGGCCGAGCGACACCGAATGCAGGGGGGCGCCGAGCCGGGCGGCCTTCTCGTCGAGATCGGGCCCGGTCTCTTCCTTGATCGCGATCACCGTGACGTCGTGCCCGAGGGCACGCGCGGCGTCGAGCACCAGAAGCGGAAACGAGCCGTTGCCGGCGATGAGACCTATGGGGGCCATGAAGACACGGCCTACAAGCCTACCGCCTACCAGCCTATCCAAGAGGCACAGGCAGGCTGCAGGCGGTAGGCTGCAGGCTACTCGTCTGGGGAAACGTCCTCGAGGCGCCGCGAGGCGCGACGGAGGATGACGCCGCGCTTGGAGCCGCGGATGAAGTCCACCAGGTACTGGACCTCGGCACACTGCAGTTCCGGATCGCTCTCGATCGTTGCCAGCGCGCGCGTCGTGTTCAGCTTCGAGAGCAGCAGGTACCGGTACGCGTGCCGCAGCCGGGTGACCACCTCCGGCGTGAACCCGCGGCGCATCAGGCCGATGGTGTTCAGGCCGTAGTTGCGGGCGCGGTTGCCGACCGTCTTGGCAAACGGCATCGCGTCCTTGGTGACCACCGAGTAGCCGCCGATGAAGGCATGACTGCCGATCCGGCAGAACTGGTGGACGCCCGAGAACGCGCTGATCGTCGCGTGATCCTCCACGGTCACATGACCGCCGAGCGTCGCCGCGTTGCCGAAGATCGTGTGGTGGCCGACCACGCAGTCGTGGGCGACGTGCGAGTAGGCCATGAACAGGTTGTGATCGCCGATGCGGGTCACGCCGCCACCGCCCGCCGTGCCGCGATGGATCGTGACGAACTCGCGAAACACGTTGAACCGGCCGATCTCGAGGCGCGTCGGCTCGCCCTTGAACTTGGTGTCCTGCGGGATCAGCCCGATCGACGCATACGGGAACACCTCGCTGCCCTCGCCGATCGTCGTGTGACCGTCGATCACCGCGCCCGCGCCGATCTTGCAGCGCGGCCCGATCACGACGTGCGGCCCGATGACGGCGTTGGGCGCCACTGTCGTGCCGGGGCCGATCTGGGCGCCCTGCTCGACGACCGCGGTCGGATGGACGATCGCCGGCTCGGGCTCGATCGCCATGACCAGCGTGCCTTCGGCAACGATCTGATCCTGCACGTAGGCCACGCCGCGCACCCGCGCCATCGTCGCCTTGCGGCGCTCGATCGACACCTCGAGACGGACCCTGTCGCCCGGCCCGACCGGCTTGCGGAACTTGGCGCCGTCGACGCCGCGCAGCGTCGCGCGATGCGGCAGCACGGTGCCGTCGGCCGCCTGCAGCAGCAGGACGCTGGCCGCCTGGGCGAGCGACTCGATCATGAGGACGCCGGGCATCAGAGGCGCGCCCGGGAAGTGTCCCTGGAAGAAGTCCTCGTTGACCGTGACGTTCTTGATGGCGGACACGTGTTCACCCGCGGTGAACGCAGTGACCGCATCGACCATCTGCAGCGGGAAGCGCGAGCAGAGCCGGTCGACGACTGGCGGGAGATTGATGGGCACGAAGCGCTCGTGGGCCGGAGAAGACGCGGTTGGGCCCGGCGCGCGTGACGCTCCGGGCCCCGGCGGCGGGCGGGCTTACTTGGCTGCAGGCGCAGCAGCCGGCGCCCCCGCGTCGAGCGCGGTGACGACGTCGGCGGTGACGTTCAGGCCGGCGTCGACCCACACCACCCCGGCATCGGCGATGCTCAGGATGAAGTGCAGGTTCTTGGCCTTGGCGACCTGCTCGATCACCGGCAGCAGCTTCTGCTGGAACTGCAGCTGCAGGTCCTGCGTGAACTCCTGGACTTCCTTCTGGGCGTCCTGACTGGCGCGCTGGAGGTCGGTCTGCAGGCGCTCGACTTCCTTGGCCTGCTGCGCCCGGGCGCTCTCACTCAGCACCGCGCCGCCCTGTTCGAGCTTGGTCTGCGCCGTCTGCAGCTGCTTCTGGCGCGCCTCGAGATCGGCCTGCTTCTTCGCCTGCAGGTCCTTGATCTTCTGGCCGGCCGCCTGGCCGTCCTTGCTCTGCGTGGCGATCGCGTTCAGATCGACGTACGCCACCTTGGCGTCGGCCGGGAAGGGGCGCGGCGCCGCAGCACGCGGCGGCGCCGGCTGGGTGGAGGCAGCGGGCGCAGGCGTCTGGGGCGCAGGAGTCTGGGCACCGGCGGCGGCAGCCACCAGCAACAAGCACGACATGGACACGGCAATCACGGACTTCATCGACAGCAATCCTTTCGACCCGGCATGGGCCGTGCCTCTCGGGCCCCGGCCGATCCAGTATTGAACCACAGCCACGGTTCAGCTCAGAACGTCGACCCCACTGCGAACCGGAACTGGAAGTTGCGGGTCGGCGTGTAGTCGTTGCGGAGGGTGCCTTCACGCTGCGGGTTGGCAGCGAAGATCAGGCGGAAGGGCACGTTGAGCACCGGCATGAAGAACCGGACTTCCGCGCCCGTCGAGGTCTTGAACTCGTTCCACGCATACCGTTCGCCGATATCGCGCACCTGGCCGGCGTCGTAGAAGAGCACGAGACGGACCGGACCAGCGATGCTGATCAGGTACTCGGCGTTGAACAGCAGGCTCTTGTTGCCGCCGAGCACGATGCCGCTGCCCGGACTCTCGGGCGTGCCGATGTCGCGCGGGCCGATGCTGCGGACGTCGAAGCCGCGGACGCTGAACTCGCCGCCCTGGACGAGCCGCTCGAACAGCGGCAATGGCAGCGTGTCGCCCCAGGGCCGGATGTACTCGGCTTCGACCCGGAAGCCGACCGAGGTCCGGCGGGTGTGCTGGAGGTACTGCACGTACTCGAAGCGCGGCTTGAGGAACTTGGTGTTGCCGCCGATGCCGGCAAAGTCCATCGACGCCGTGAGCCGGCGGCCGGTGTTCGGGAAGATCGGGTTGTCCACCGTGTTGTGGACCAGGCTCGGGACGATCTTGCTGATGGTGCGGGCGCCGCCCGGTGTGCAGATGCGCCCGGTCGGGTTCTCCTCGGTCACGGGCACGTCCGTGCAGCTCAGCAGCAGCGAGTCCTGCAGGAACGGGTTGCGGCCGATCACGTCCTCGCGCGTGAAGGCCTCGTTGAGGTCCTTGATCGTCGTCCGCTCGAGCGAGTACTGCACGAAGGCGCGCGTGAAGTTGCGGGCCAGCGGGAAGCCCCACACGGTGTTGAAGCCGGAGGTCTGCTGGGTGAACGCGCCGATGTACTGGATGGCGCGCCGCGAGATGTCGAGGCCGGCCGTGATCGGCCGGTCGAACAGGTACGGCTCGGTGAACGCGAGCTGGTAGAACTGCGTCCGCGAGCCCGCCGCCAGCGACAGCGACAGCGTCTCGCCGCGGCCGAGGAAGTTCGACGTCGCAAACGCGAGCTGGCCGAAGAAGCCCTCGAACTGCGAGACGCCGGCGCCGAAGGTCAGCTGGTTGCGGTTCTGCTCCTGCAGTTCCAGGGTGACGTCGACGCGGTTCTTCTCTCCGGGCGTCTTCTTGACGTCGATGCCTTCCTGGCCTTCCTCGAGCTGCTTGAAGTACCCGAGCTGGTTGAGGCGGCGCACGCTGTTCTTCAGCGACTCGGTGTTGAACACCCCGCCTTCGACCAGGTTCAACTCGCGCCGGATCACGTTGTCGCGCGTCGTCGTGTTGCCCTTGAACGTGATCCGGTTGATGAAGTACTGCTCGCCCTCCTGCATCCGCATCGTCACGTCGACGATCGGCGGACCGTTGGGCTCGGCGCCGTCGGGCAGGAACTGATCGGGATTGCTCGGATCGACCAGATCCAGCGGCTTGAGGTCGGGGAAGCCGGTGAACTCGAAGTAGCCGCCGGTGCCGTACAGCTCGCGCGCCTTCTCGAGGCCCTTGCGGATCTTCTTCTCGGAGTAGTAGTCGCCGGTCTCGAGCTTGAAGATCGGCTGGAGCGCCTCCGCCTTCACCACGTTGTTGCCTTCGAAGGTGAACTTGCCGACGCGGTAGCGGCGCCCCTCGGTGACGGGGATGCGCAACTGCACCGATCGCGTCTTGCCGTCCTTGGAGGTCTCGAGCGTCCTGATCTCGGGCTGGCCGATGCGGGCGGCGATGTAGCCGCGCTCGCGGTAGAGGCCGCGCACGTTCTCGGCGTCCTCCTCGAACTTGGCCTGCTGGTAGATGCCCTTGCCCCGGATGCGGTTGATCAACGACCGCTCCTTGTTCTCCTTCATCCGCCGCTTGAGCGCGCCGTCGCCGATCGCCTCGTTGCCGATGAAGTCGATGTCGGCAATCTGCACCTTCGGGCCCTCCTTGATGGTGAACGTCAGGTTCACCAGCTTCGGCCCGCCGGCAATCGGCGTAATCGTGTGGCTGACCTCGCCATCGAGGTAGCCCTTCTCGGACAGCATCTCGCGGACCACGCTCTCGACCCGGCGGATCTGGGCCGGGTCGATGAACGAGTCGAGGCGGATGACGTTGTTGATCTCACGCAGCTTCTCGTCGACCTTCGTCGACTCGATCTTCTCGCTGCCGACGTACTCGACGATCTTGACGCGCTGGCGTTCTTCGAGCCGGAACCGCACGTACTTGCCGACGACGCCGTTCGGGTACGGCGTGTCGATGACCTCCACCGCGAGGTCGTCGAGGAAGTTGGTGGCCCACAGGCGCTTGAAGTCCTCGACCAGTTCCTCTTCGAGCTGCGGCGTGAACGGCACCCAGACGTTCTGCGACGGACGGCTGCCGCGCGCCTTGATGTAGTACAGGTACGTCTCGACCTCGATCGCCGAGACGTTGCCCTGGGTCGGGAAGCACAGTTCGACGACCCGCAGAATCGGCGCGCTGCCGGCCGGCGGCTGGGCGGCGGCGGTGGTCGGCGGAATCACCGCGCAATTGCCGGTGGCGTCGATCACGCTCTTGACGATCGATTCGTCGGGCGTCGGCGGCGGCGTGTCCGTGGACGGCGGTGCCGCGGGCGGCGGTGTCGCCGGCGCCCCCGGCGGCGTCGCCGGAGGGCCCGACGGCGGTGCGGGCGTCGTCGGCAGCGGCGGCTGCGGAGCGGAAGGAGGTGTTTGCGGCGCCGTCGGCGGCTGGGTCACAGCGGCAGCGACGGGGGCAGCCCAGAGGGCCAGGCACAACACCCCCACAGGGGCAGCGAATCTCATGCGTGATCGTGAATTCTGGGCATCGCGTCGGCGGGCCCGAGCCTTACCGAGACGAGCCGGTCCCCACGGGACGCCCTCACCGTGGCAGACCAAGCCGTCAGTGTACGCGAGATGAGACGCCAGGCGCCAGCAGACGGCCGGGGCGGGTGTGGTGGGGCCGGGACGGAGCTCCCAGCCCGCGCTGCGGGAATGCGCCGCCGGCAGGTAGGGCCGGCTGCTTGGCGCGCCGAAGCCGTCAGGCGAAGGAGGGGCCCGACGCCGCGGCCTACCGTTGGGGACGCTAGACCGTCATCAACTGCAGGCCCGGGGCCTCGGTGCCGGTCGGCCGATAGTGCGGCTGGCCGTCGACCATGTACACGTCGAAGATGCCGCCGGCCTTGAGGCGGCCGCGAATCAGCTCCTCGCTGAGCGGATCCTCGATGTACTTCTGCAGCGCGCGCCGCAGCGGCCTGGCGCCGTACGACCGGTCGTTGCAGGTCACGCCGATGATCCAGTCCACCACGTCGTCGCCGACCAGCAGCTCGAGCCGACGATCCACCAGGTTGCGATTCAGCTGCCCCACGAGCAGGCGCGTGATCGCCCGGAGGTCGTCGTCCGACAGCGCCTCGAAGACGATGATCTCGTCGAGGCGGTTGATGAACTCGGGGTTGAAGGTCCGCTTCACCTCGCCGAGCACCTGCTCGCTGATGTTCTTGACGTCGGCCGACTCTCCCGGCTGGAAGCCGAGCGACGCCTTCTTCTGGATGAAGCGGGCGCCGATGTTCGACGTCATGATGATGATCGCGTTCTTGAAGTTGACGCGATTCCCCAGGCCGTCGGTCAGGTGGCCGTCCTCGAACACCTGCAGCAGGATGTTGAACAGGTCGGGGTGCGCCTTCTCGATTTCGTCGAGCAGCACGACCGAGTACGGGTTGCGCTTCACCTTCTCGGTGAGCTGACCGCCCTCCTCGTGGCCGACGTACCCCGGCGGCGAGCCAATCAGCTTGCTGACCGAGTGCTTCTCCATGTACTCGGACATGTCGAAGCGGATCAGCGCGTGATCGCTGCCGAACAGCAGATTCGCGAGGGCCCGCGCCAGTTCGGTCTTGCCGACGCCGGTGGGGCCGAGGAACAGGAAGCTGCCGACCGGACGGGCCGGGCTCTTGAGTCCGGCCCGCGACCGGCGGATGGCGCGCGACACCGCGCCGATCGCCTTGTCCTGGCTGATCACGCGGGCGTGCAGTTCCTCTTCCATCCGCAGCAGCTTGTCGCCTTCGTCCTCGTTGATCGAGGTCAGCGGCACGCCGGTCCACTTCGAGACGACCTCGTCGATCTCGGGACGGCCGACCGTGACGCGGCGGTTGCTGGAGGCGACGTCGAACTTCTCGCGCACGAACTGCAGGTTCTCGCGCGCCATCACTTCCTGTTCGCGGAAGAACTGCGCGCGCTCGAAGTCCTTCTGCGACACCGCGCTCTCCATCTGCTCGACGGCGACGCGGATGTTGCGGTTGATCTGGCCGAACTCGTCGCTGTAGCCCGCCTCGCGCAGCTTGGCGCGGGCGCCGGCCTCGTCGAGCAGGTCGATTGCCTTGTCGGGCAGGAAGCGATCGGTGATGTACCGGCTGCTCTGGTACACCGCGGCCTCGAGCGCGTCGCGCGAGTAGTCGACGTGGTGGAACGTCTCGTAGCGCTCCTTGATGCCGAGCAGGATCTGGATCGCCTCGCTCTCGCTCGGCGGATCGACCTTGACGGCCTGGAAGCGCCGTTCGAGCGAGCGGTCCTTCTCGATGTACTTGCGGTACTCGGCCGGCGTGGTCGCGCCGATGCAGCGGATCTCGCCGCGCGACAGCGCCGGCTTCAGGATGTTGGCGGCGTCGAGCGAACCTTCGGCCGACCCGGCCCCGACCAGCGTGTGCAGTTCGTCGATGAACACGATGATGTTCGGGTTCTCGACGAGTTCCTTCATGATCGCCTTGAGGCGCTCTTCGAACTGCCCGCGGTACTTGGTGCCAGCGACGATCAGCGAGATGTCGAGCGCCAGGATCCGCTTGTCGGCCAGGAAGTGCGGCACGTCGCCGACCGCGATCTTCTGGGCCAGGCCCTCGACGATGGCCGTCTTGCCGACGCCGGGCTCGCCAATCAGCACCGCGTTGTTCTTGGTGCGGCGGCAGAGCACCTGCTGGACGCGCTCGATCTCGGTCTCGCGGCCGACCAGCGGGTCGAGCGAGCTCTTGAGCGCGGCTTCACTCAGATCGCGGCTGAACTCGGCGAGCAGCGGCGTCTCCTTGACCCGCGTCATCGTCGTCTTCTCGTTCAGCAGGGCGACGATGTCCTCGCGGACCGTGGCCAGCCGCATCCCCTTCTCCATGAGGATGGTGGCCGCCACCGACTGCTCCTCGCGGAGGATGCCGAGCAGCAGGTGCTCGGTGCCGATGTAGTTGTGCGAGAGCTGGTCGGCCTCTTCGGCCGCAAACTGCAGCACGCGCTTGGTCTCGGCGCTGAAGGGGATTTCGACCGAGGTCGACACCTTCTCGCGGAACACCGTCCGCCCCTCGACCTCCTTGCGAATCGCTTCGAGCGAGAGGTGGGACCGCGCGAAGATCCGGCTCGTGAGCCCCTTGCCCTCGCGGATCAGCCCCAGCAGGAGGTGCTCGGTCTCGATCGAGACGCTTCCGAGCTGGCTGGCTTCATACCGGGCGAAGAAGAGGACGCGCCGCGCTCGTTCTGTATACCGCTCGAACATGTGGTCCCTTGGAAGAGCTCACGCTGACGAAAGCGTGGGGTGCCGTGTACCCGCATTATACGGGATGCGATCCGACTGGCTGCCTGCACGATCACCCGTGTCGGCCAGCCGTCGCTCCCCTCATTGCCGGCGCGGACACGGCCGCCGGCCCTGTCGTTAGGACGCCACCCGGCCGTCGCTGGATGGGTTGCCTCAGGCGGGCCGCAACTGCCCGTCTTCGAGCCGCAACACGCGATCGCACGCCTCCGCGAGACGGCTGTTGTGCGTCGCGATGACCGACGTGAGCCGCCGCTCCGCGTGCATCTCCCGCAACAGGGAATGCAAGGATGCGGCCGTGTGCTCGTCGAGGTTGCCGGTGGGTTCGTCGGCCAGCAGCAGCGCCGGGCTGTTGACGAGCGCACGGGCGATCGCCACGCGCTGCTGCTCGCCCCCCGACAGCGTGCCGGGCCGGTGCGTGAGGCGATGGCCCAGGCCGACCCGCTCCAGGAGTGCGCGCGCGCGCGGCCGTCCCTCGGCGAGCGGCACGCGGCCGATGCGCAGCGGCATCTCGACGTTCTCGAGCGCCGAGAACTCCGGCAGCAGGTGGTGGAACTGGAACACGAATCCAACCCGTTGGTTCCGGAAGGCCACGCGACCCGCGTCGTTCAGGTCGTGCAGCGCGACGCCGTCGACGACGACGGCGCCGCCATCGAGGCTGTCCAAGCCGCCGAGCACGTGGAGCAGCGTGCTCTTGCCGACGCCCGACGCGCCGATCACCGCGACCATCTGCCCCTCCTCGACCTCGAGCGTGACGTCGCGCAGGACCTCGACGGGGCCGTTGGGTGTCGGATACGACTTGTGCAGAGCGGAGACGGTCAGGAACGGCATCGGGCCTACAAGCCTACAGCCTACGAGCCTGCCTGAGCCGCAGGTAGGCTGCAGGCTGAAGGCCGTAGGCGGCGGGTCGGGGTCACTGGTATCGCAGCGCCTGCGCGGGGTCGAGGCGCGAGGCCTGGCGCGACGGATAGATCGTGGCGACAAAGCAGATGGCGAGCGCCGCGAGGACGACCAGGACGAAATCGTCGGGCCGCACCTTGAACGGCACGTGCGCGACCTGGTAGACGTCCATCGGCACCTGGATCAACTGATAGGTGTCGAGCACCCAGGTGACGGCCAGTCCGGCACACGCGCCGACCATCGTCCCGACCGCGCCGATGATCAGCCCCTGCAGCATGAAGACCAGGGTGATGCTGCGCGCCGCGGCCCCCATCGTCTTCAGGATGGCGATGTCGCGGCTCTTCTCCATGACCAGGAGCACCAGCGAGGCGATGATGTTCAGCGCCGCGACCATGACGATCAGGCCGATGGTGATCGAGATCGCCACCTTCTCCAGCCACAGGGCCGAGAACAGCGACCGGTTCATCTGCGCCCAGTCCTGGGTGACGTAGGTGTCGCCCAGGCTGTCGACGATGGCGGCGGCGACGGCAGGAGCGGCATACATGTCGTCGACCCGGACCTCGATGAAGTCCGGCCGCTCGCGCGCCAGCAGCCGTTGCGCGGTCGGCAGGGAGACGAACCCGTAAGCGGAGTCGAACTCGAACAGGCCGAGCGAGAAGATGCCCACCACCTGCAGGCGCCGGCTGCCCATCGTCGGGCCGAACGGCGACAGCGGCCCTTCCGGCGTCATCACCGTGACCGAGTCGCCGACCGACACGCGCAGTTGCTCGGCGAGCGTCTGCCCGACCGCAATGCCCGCCAGGCCGTCCTCGGGCGGCGTGCCGAGCGCCTGCAGCGAGCCCTTGCGCATCCGCTCGCGGACGTCGGTGACCTCGCCCTCGGTGGCCGGATCGATGCCCTTGACGGTGATGAAGGCCTGCTGCTCCCCCGCCGTGATCAGCGCCTTGCCGAGCACGATCGGCGACGCACCGGTGACCCGTGCCACGCGCTTGATGCGCGCCATGTCGCCGGCCACGTCGGTCATCCCCTCCCCCACCTTCCACACGTAGATGTGCGGCGACGCGCCGACGATGCGATCGCGCAGTTCGCCCTGCAACCCCGTCATCAGCGCCAGCGCGATGATCAGCGCCATCACCCCGACCGCGACCCCGATCGTCGAGATCACGGAGATGAGCGACAGGAACGCCTGCTTGCGGCGCGCGACCAGATAGCGGAGGGCGAGAAAGAGTTCGAAGGGCATCAGGAGCCTGCAGCCTACAGCCTACTTGACGGAGGGCCGAGAAGGATCGGCAGAGGGCTAAATGCCGAGAGACACCAGAAAACTGCGGGTGTTCCAGATTGCGGACCGCCTGGCGCTGGAGATGTACAAGGCCACTCGCGACCTCCCGCGTCAAGAACAGTTCGAGATCGGCAAGCAACTACGCAGGGCAGCCTTATCGGTTCCGACCAACCTGATCGAGGGCGGCCAACGCGACAGCACACGGGAACATCGCCGCTTCGTGAGCATCGCGCTGGGATCGGCCGCCGAAGCTCACTATCTCTCGACGGTCGCCTTCCGTCTTGGCGTGATGCCTGCCGCAGGGGGCCTGATCTCCGACTACGAGGGCCTGCTGCGCGGCCTGCAGAAGCTGCACGCCAGCATCCGAAGCCTGCCTGACAACCGCGCCTAACGCTCGTAGGCTGTAGGCTGCAGGCTGTAGGCTTACCGAGCCCGCATCAGCGGAAACAGTATGACGTCCCGGATGCTGGGACTGTTGGTGAGCAGCATCACCAGGCGATCGATGCCGACCCCTTCTCCGCCGGTCGGCGGCAGGCCGTACTCGAGCGCGCGGATGTAGTCCTCGTCCATCTGGTGCGCCTCGGCATCGCCCTTGGCGCGTTCGGCGAGCTGCCCTTCGAAGCGGCGGCGCTGCTCGGCCGGATCGTTGAGCTCGCTGAAGGCATTGGCCAGCTCGAAACCACCCGCATACAGCTCGAAGCGCTCGACCGTGTCGGGGTCGTCGGCCTTCTGCTTGGACAGCGGCGACACCTCGGTCGGGAAGTCGTAGACGAAGGTCGGCTGGATCAGATCCTCTTCGCAGAGCGCCTCGAAGATCGCCGTCGCCGTCTTGCCGGCGCCCTGCCCCTCCGGCACCTCCAGCCCGAGGGCCGTCGCAATACTCCCGGCGGTGGCCGCGTCGCGCAGCATGTCGGGCTCGACCGACCGCTGCAGCCGCTCGGACGCCCGCTCGGCCGCCGCCACGCGCAGCGACAGCCGCCGGAACGGTGCGGCAAACGAGATCGCGTGCGCGCCGAAGGCCAGGTCCGTCGTGCCGACCGCCTGCTGCGCGACCTCGGTGAACATCTCCTCGGTCAACCGCATCAGGTACTCGTAGTCCACGTACGCCTGGTAGAACTCCAGCATCGTGAACTCGGGGTTGTGCTGCGTCGAGATGCCCTCGTTGCGGAAGTTGCGGTTGATCTCGTAGACGCGGTCCATCCCGCCGACGACCAGCCGCTTGAGGTACAGCTCCGGCGCGATGCGCATGAACAACTTCATGTCGAGCGCGTTGTGGTGCGTGACGAACGGCCGCGCCAGCGCCCCGCCGGCCATCGGCTGCATCATCGGCGTCTCGACTTCGAGGAAGCCGCGCGCGTCGAGGAATCCGCGGATCGCCTTCAGCGTCCGGGCCCGCACGTCGAACACGCGGCGGGCGTCGGGGTTGACGATCAGATCGAGGTAGCGCTGGCGGTACCGTGTCTCGATGTCCTGCAGGCCGTGCCACTTCTCCGGCAGCGGCAGGAAGCTCTTGGCGAGGAAGGTCAGATCGCTCGCCCAGATCGTCAGCTCGTTGGTGCGGGTGCGGAACACCCGCCCGGCCGCGCCAATCTGATCGCCGAAGTCGAGCAGCGTGAACAGGCCGAACGCCTCGGCGCTGACCGAGTCCTGCCGGACGTAGACCTGGATCGTCGACACGCCGTCGGACAGGACGATGAAGTTGGCCTTGCCGAACGTGCGGAGGCCGAGGATGCGTCCGGCCACCCGCACGTGCACGTGCTCGGCCTCGAGCTGCTCACCGCTCGACGGCCCGTGGGCGGCCACGACCTCGGCGACGCGGTGGGTGGCTTCGTAGGCGTTCGGATACGGACGCACGCCGAGCGCCAGGAGTGCTTCGTAGTTGGCGCGGCGTTGGGCGGCGAGTTCGGAATCGGACATGGGTGCGTTGCAAGAAAGGCCTACAGCCTGCGGCCCGCAGGCGTCGGCTAGCTGCGCTGCTGTTCGAGGCGCTTGCGTATGGCGTCGAGCACCCCGTTGACGAAGCGCACGGCATCGGGCCCGCTGAAGGTGCGGGCCAGTTCGAGCGCCTCGTTGATGACCACCGCCGGCGGCACCGCGGGGCGCTCGAGCAGTTCGTACACGGCGAGGCGGAGCACCAGGCGATCGATGATCGCCAGCCGCTCGATGCGCCAGTTGGTCGCCGCCTCGGCAATCATCGGATCGATGCGGTCGAGCGTCCGCGCCGTGCCCTGCGCGAGTTCGACGGCGAGCGCGTCGCGGTCGGCGACGGGCGGCCGCAACTGGAGATCGCGGACGCCGGCAATCGCCTCGGGCAGCGCGTCGCCGCTCATCTCCCAGCCGTAGAGCATCTGCAGCGCCGCTTCGCGAGCCTGGCGCAAGTGCTGCGGATCGCGCGGCGTCACCCTTCGCTCCCCTGTGCCGGCTGCCACCGGCGCGCCAGCATCGCCATCGTCACCGCGGCTACGGCCGCCTCGAAGCCCTTGTTGCCGGCGCCTTCGGGCACGCGCGCCTCCGCCTCTTCGAGGCTGTGTGTCGTGAGCACGCCGAACGCCATCGGGAGACTGCTCGACAACGAGGCGTCCATGATGCCGTGCGTCACGGCCGAGGCGATGTAATCGAAGTGCGGCGTCTCGCCCTTGATCAGGCAGCCCAGGCAGACGACGGCGTCGACGCGGCCGGACCGGGCGGCGACGTGGGCGCCGAAGGGAATCTCGTAGGCGCCGGGCACGTCGAGCGTCTCGATGTCGGCGCCCGAGACGCCGGCGGCGGCGAGCGCCTCGCGCGCGCCGGCGGCGAGCCGGCTGGTGATCGCGTCGTGGTAGGTGGACACGACGAGGGCGACGCGGAGGCCGGGCGCCTGCGGCACGGGCTGGAGCGTGACGGGTCTGGACACGGGTCTCCTCAGCGACCGGTAAACACAGGCTGACGCTTCTCGAGAAAGGCGCGGACGCCTTCACGCATGTCGGCGCTGCCTGCGGCGACGCCGAACAGCTGCGCCTCGCGGGCGAGGCCGTCGGCCAGCGGCCGATCGAGCCCGTCGGCGACGGCCTGACGAGCCAGGCGCAAGGCGATGGGGGCGCGGCTGGCGAGCTGCTCGGCCAGCAACCGCGCCTCGTCGAGCAGTTGCGCGGCCGGCACGGCGCGCAGCGCCAGGCCGAGGCGGACCGCTTCGTCGGCAGTGACCTGCCGGCCGGTGAGCACGAGCTCGAGCGCCTGCTGCCGGCCGACGGCACGTGCCAGACGCTGGGTGCCGCCGAAGCCGGGAATCAGGCCGAGCGACGTCTCGGGCAGCCCCAGCCGCGCCGTGTCGGCAACCAGGCGGAACGTGCAGGCCAGCGCAAGCTCGCACCCACCGCCGAGCGCGTAACCGTTGATCGCGGCGATCGACGGCACCTGCAGGGCTTCGAGTCGATCGAACACCGCCTGCCCGGCGGCTGCGTAGGCACGCGCCCCCTCTGGTGTCAGGTCCTCGAACTCGCTGATGTCGGCCCCCGCCACGAACGCCTTCTCACCCGCGCCCGTGACGATCAGCACGCGCAACGCCGCATCGGCCGCCAGTGCGTGCAGGGCCGCGTCCAGGTCGGCCAGCAGGGCGCGATTGAGGGCATTCAGCTTGGCGGGACGCGCGATCGTCAGGATGCGCACCGCATCGCTGCCCGAGAGCTCGAGGTGCTCGAAGGTCATCACGTCGGTAGGGTTCGGCAGCCGGCGCGGCACGCCGGTCGCGTGGGGAGACGGCGCGGTGTCAGGAACGCGAGACGGCCAGGCGCCTGCGGAGCAGTATAGCCGAGAGCCACAGCGCACCCACCGCGACGGCCGCGCCCACCGCGTCGGCGAGCACGTCGAGCACGTCCGGGGTGCGTCCCGGCACGAACGCCTGGTGGAACTCGTCGCTGACGCCGTAGAGCACCGCGACGATCACCGCGAGCACGCTCGTCCGCCTGGCGATGCGTCGCCAGTCGGCGGCGACGATCCCGAGCAGGCAGCCGGCGCCCAGGATGCCGTAGGTGACCGCGTGCGCCAGCTTGTCGGAGATGCCCGGAGGACTCGGCAGGACCGGCTGCGACGACAGCAGGAAGATCACGCCTGCCCAGACCGCCGCCGGCGTCCAGGCCAGCCAGCGGCGCAAGGACGTGCTCACAGCGGCAACGGGAAGAGCAGCCACCCGAGCGCGAGCGCGGTGCCCACGAAACCAGCGGCGATGTAGAGCGCGAGCCTGGCCTGGCTGGCGCGGTCGTCCTTCTGGAGGACGGCCATCACCACCGAGACGCACGCCGCGAAGAACACGAGCAGGAGCAGGTGGCTGGTCATCAGGGTTTGCGTCCGACGGCGATGTCGTAAGCGTCCAGCACGACCAGCGCGTTCAGCAGGCCGGCGACGATCAGGTAGGTGTTGGCGTACTCGTAACTGACCGCTACCACGTTGCCGGCGCCGGCGCCGAGGGCCCAGGCGACGAAGTACGGCAGCCCGATGCCGAGATTGGCGAGCGCTGCCAGTGCGACGAGCGGCTGCCCCAGTTCGAAGGGGAAGATGCGGCCTTCCAGCCAGAGCCCGGCGGTGAACAGCAGGACGAGCACGACGAAGAAGATGACCGCCTTGTCACGGCGCCCGAGCCAGGCGTGAGCCGCGCCCGGCACGAGCCAGCCGGCGGCGCACATCATGTAGACGATGGAGGAGTTGGTCGGAAGCACGGCCCGGGCAGGCATCAGCCGGCTAGTGTAACAAGGACGGGTAGCGGGTAGCGGGTAGCGGTATGTAGCCGAACGCGCCTCGACCCCCATCGTCTACCGCGGCCAGGCTGGCGGCTGTGCGAGGGCCCGGCCGACGATCCAGCCGACCGTCGCTCCCAGCGGCAGCGCCGCGATCGCGCGGAGCGGTGTGCCGGGATTCCAGAGGCCGGCGACCTCCAGTGCCCACGTCAGCAGCGTCGAAGCGCCGGCGATGGCGATCCAGGCGGCCCGGCGATCGAACGGCCAGCCGGGCCGCACCGGCGTCGCGACCGGCCGCCGCCGCGTCCCGACCAGCGCCGCTGCCATCAGCCCCACGGCGCCGGACACGTAGAGTCCCGTGCAGCGACCGCACACCGGCAGCGGCTGATCGTGCCAGTGGAACGAACGCGACGGTTGCCGGTGACAGACACGCGCGGCGCCCGCATCGACCAGCGCGGCCACGACCGCGCGCCCGCTGCCGTGCTGCGTCCGCCACGGCGGCGTGACGAACAGCAGGCCGACCCAGGTCGCGGCGACGAGCGCCGGCACCATGCGCCAGACGCGCGCCGGCGCGGCCCCGGCCGGGTCAGAAGGGACTGCTGCCCCCGAACGCCTCGACATAGCGCTCCCTGAACTCGTCGAGCGTGTACGCGTGGCTCTGGCCGCCGACGTGCTCGAGCGAGTAGGTCGCGGCCACGCTGCCAATCCGGCCGCAGACGTCCCAGTCGGCGCCGATCGCCAGACCCTTCATGAGGCCGCCGCGGTAGGCATCGCCCACCCCGGTCGGATCGGCGACGCGGCGCTCGGGCGCGACCGGCACGTCGATCTGGCGGCCCGGCAGGTGAATGGACGACCCCTTCTCGCCGCGCGTGATGATCACGGCCTCGGACTTCTCGAGCAGGGCGTCGACGTCGAGCGTCGTCTTCTCGCGAATCAGCTCGTACTCGTAGTCGTTGCAGATGACGATGTTGGCGCCGACCAGGCCGGCCGCCAGTTCGTCGCCTTCCATGCGCGCGCACTGCTGGCCCGGATCGAAGATGTAGCGGAGGCCGATGGCCCGGCACTCCTCGGCGTACTGGACCATCGCCTTCGGGTCGTTGGGCGAGATGATCGCGAGATCGGCCGTCCCCGCCGTGCGGAACGAGAGTTCGTCGGCGTTGGCCATCGCGCCGGTGTAGAACGACGCGATCTGGTTGTTCTGCGTGTCGGTGCTGCAGAAGAACGACGCCGTGAACTTGCCGCCGACTTCACGCACGAGCGACGTGTCGACGTTTGCCGCATCGAGCCACGCCCGGTAGTCCGAGAAGTCCTGGCCGGCCGTCGCCATCAGCGCCGGCCGCTCACCGAGCAGCGCGAGCGTATAGGCGATGTTGGGCGCACACCCGCCGCGCCGCTTCTCCATCTCGTCGACGAGGAAGCTGAGACTGAGGCGCTGCAGGTGCTCCGGGAGCAAGAGTTCTGTGAACGTCCCGGGGAACGTCATGAGGTAGTCGTACGCAATCGAGCCAGTGACGATGTGACGAGGCATGCGGTCCAGTCTGTCGGGAACGGATACGGGAATCGGGTATCGGGTATCGGGTATCGGGGTCGAAGGTAGGCCCGTTGTCTCAACGCGGCCCAAAGCAAGGCCGGGCTGGGACAGCCGGCCCTACCGTCGCCCCCAAGGCCCAAGGCCCAAGGCCCAGGGCCCAAGGCCCAGGTCTCTACGGATTGAGGTACTTGCCGACGATCGGGCCGAGCGTGCGACGGGTTTCGGCAGGCACCAGTTCCGGACGCGTGATGATTGCCGTGGCCAGCGCCTGACCGCAGCCGCACGTGCGCGGCGCACCGGCCAGCGTCGCGATCGCGCCGGCGATCACCTGCTGCGCCGTCCGGGCGTTCTGCGTGAGGTTCTGGATCACCATCTCCACAGTCACGTGATCGTGATCGGGGTGCCAGCAGTCGTAGTCGGTGACCAGCGCGATCGTCGCGTAGCAGATCTCCGCTTCGCGCGCGAGCTTGGCCTCCTGCAGGTTGGTCATGCCGATGATGTGCGCGCCCCACGAGCGGTACAGGTGCGATTCGGCGCGGGTCGAGAACGCCGGACCTTCCATGCAGACGTAGGTCCCGCCCTTGTGCACCGTGGCGCCGGCCTGCACGGCGGCGTCGTGGGCGACCTGCGCAACCTGGCCGCAGACCGGATCGGCAAACGCGATGTGGCCGACCAGGCCGCCGCCGAAGAACGTGCTGACGCGGCCGCGCGTGCGATCGATGAACTGGTCGGGAATCACCAGGTCGAGCGGCGCGATGTCCTCACGCAGCGATCCGACGGCGCTGGCCGAGAGGATGCGCTCCACGCCCAGCGTCTTGAACCCGAAGATGTTGGCGCGGAAGTTGAGCTCCGAGGGCGTGATGCGGTGGCCGGCGCCGTGCCGCGCCAGGAACGCGACCGTCGCGCCGCCCAGCGTGCCGGTGACGTACGGGCCCGAAGGCTGCCCGAACGGCGTGTCGACGATCACTTCGCGCCGGTCGGTGAGCTCGGCCATGTCGTACAGGCCGCTGCCGCCGATGATGCCGATCTGGATGGACAT
>CBIHOS010000048.1:0-24737 GCA_966211945.1 uncultured bacterium | reverse complement strand
GAGTCCCACACCGACAGCAGTTCGAGGATGCGCGCCCGCTCAGCATGCAGTTCGGAGAGGCGCGCGTGAAGACCGCGCACGGCGTACGTGCGCATTGTGAGTGGGTCCATCCGGGACAGTGTGCCACTAACCGGGACGGTCGGCGTGCCGTCGCGTCAATGCCGGACCGCGAGCTCGACGCTGGCCTGGGCCACGCGGATGGCGTGCATGAGGGCGGCAAGCGTGAACGGCGCCGGCAGTAACGTCACCGTCAAGACCAGGCTGCCGAGGGCGCTGCTCGCATGCGTTGGTTCGGGCGTGGCGACGACGATGCCGCTCTGTCCCAGGATGCCGTCCTCCATCAGCCTGCGGAGGCGTGGGTATTGTCCGTCCGACGCCGACCCGACCTGCCACACCAGCACGTCGGGTGGCGCGGCGACGAGTTGCGCCGCGAGCTTCTCGGGCGCGGCCGACCTGCAGTCGAGATTCGCGGTCCGGCAGCCGAGGCCGTAGAGCGTTGCCGCGAGCAGCCGCTGCTGATCCGGACTCTCGTCGTAAATGGAGACGCTGACCACGTGGGTCGGCGCGGGCATGAGCCTCATCCTTCCAGTATGGTCGACGGCGCGTTGGCGTGCAGTTCCATATTGCACAGGTTGGCGCTGCCGGGCGGCGCGTCTACATCCCGCCTGGAGGATCGCCGGGCCACCACGCGATCCGCGCGTCGGGCCCCGCCATGGTCCGGGCGTCGTCACCGAAGACCTTCAACCAGAGGCGTGGCCGGGCCGCAATCGGTGATCCCATCGACACCTGCGGCGGCTGGAAGCCCGACGGGAGATCGGCAGTGATGCGGGGCCGACGCTCGGCGGTTTCGCGCGCCAGCAGCACCTGCAGGAGCGCTCCCACCCGCGCGCCGGTCGGATCGTGGTCGCCGCACTCCTCGAGCCGCCACCCGTCTCTGGTCACGGTGATGATGACGTAGGCGACCGCCCGCATGCCCTCCTCCGCGACGAGGAAGTGCATGTGCCGCGAACCGGCCGGGGACAGCGCCGCCAGCAGGCGGTGGCGCGTGATCGAGAAGTCGATCAGCTCGGCACTCCTGGCGAGCCTGACGCCCGCGACGCCGATCGGCTGCAACGAGGCCAGGTGCACGAGGTCGCTGCGCTCGCCGGAGCGCGCCGGCAGCATCGGGGCGCCGCGCCGGGAGGACTCGTTCACCTTCAGCGTCACATCGTGCGTCACCATCGCCGTGAAGCGATCCGACAGCGACCAGTACGGCTCGGTGCTGGACACCAGCACGGCGTCGACGCCGCTGGCCTCCTCGTCGTCGGCGATGCGCGAGACGAGTTCGGCGGCGTGGCGTCCGGTGCCGCGCTGCGCCTCGCGAATGTTGCCAAGCCCGCAGCAGCGGATGGTCCGCCCGTGGAGCACGACGTCCAGGTCGAAGCGATCGGCTCGCGCCAGGACCTGGCCCTCGCCGTCGCGCAGTCCGACAGAGCGACGATGCCGCTGGGTCCAGGGCAGTCGGGCCACCGCGCGGTGGTACCGCACCTGCGCCTGGTCGTCCAGCGGCGACGCGGGGTCGGATCGGGCCGGTCCGACGAGCGCGCCGTCCACCGTCGTCAACGTATGCATCGCTGAAGTATGCGCGTGAACGCACGAAGCGTCCGGGCCAGGAGGGACTCGCGCCGGGAAGACGCCTATTTCGTTCCGCCGCCCCTGGTCCGCGGCGCGCCCGGCAAGGCCGGCGGGCCGCGGCGGTCGAGCACCTCGCGGTAGTACGCCTCGTACATCGGCACGACGCGCTCGGTGCAGAACAGCGCCTCGACGCGGGCCCGGGCGGCCGCCGCCATCCTGGCGTGCAGGGCCGGGTCGGACAGCAGCGCGGCGGCGCTGTCGGCCATGCCGTCGATGTCGTCGGGCTGATGCAGGAAGCCGCTCGTGCCGTCCTCGATCACCTCGGGCACGCCGCCGACGGCCGAGGCGACGACCGGCACTTCGCAGGCCATCGCTTCCAGCGCCGCAAGCCCGAAGCTCTCCTGGGCCGACGGCAGCAGGAACAGGTCCGACACCGACAGCAGCGGGATGATCGCTTCCTGCTCGCCCAGCACGTCGACGCGGTCGGCGATGCCGAGCGCCTCGGCGCGCTGCTGCGCGGCGGTCAGATCGGGGCCGTCTCCCACGAGCAGCAGCCTCGCGGGGACACGCGCGCTGAGGCGTGCGAACACGTCGATGACCGCACCGGTCCGCTTCACCGGCCTGAAGTTCGACATGTGGATGACCAGCTTTGTGGCCGGATCCGGGGCGAAGCGGGCCCGCAGGTCCGGCGGCGCCGATCGCCGGTAGACGGTGCAGTCCAGGCAGTTGGGAATCGCGGCGATCTCGCGCCGCACGCCGAGGTCGGCATGGGTCGCGAGGCGGAGGCTGTCGGACACCGCGGTCACGCCGTCGGAGCGTTCGATCGAGTGCGCGACGATCTCCGAGTACGAGTGGTCGCTGCCGACGAGCGTGATGTCGGTGCCGTGCAGCGTCGTGATGACGCGCGGCGGCTCGCCGTCGCCGGTCGAGGCGAGCACCTGCTGCGCCAGCAGCGCCGCCGTCGCGTGCGGCACGGCGTAGTGTGCGTGGATCAGATCGAGCGAGAAGTCGCGGGCCACGTGGACGACCTTGTTGGCCAGCGAGAGCACGTACTGCGGCTCGCGGAACAACGGGTAGCTCGGCGTGTGGACGCGGTGGAACGCGAGCCCGGGATGGAACGAGCCGAGCCGGAACGGCACGTCGGCGCTGATCACGTGCACCTGGTGCCCGCGATCGGCCAGCGCCTTGCCCAACTCGGTGGCGACGATGCCGCTGCCGCCGACCGAGGCGTAGCAGATGATGCCGATCTTCACGCCGTGGCGCTCCGCGGCGCCGGTGTGTCGTCCTTGAACAGGCTCGATCGCACCAGCGGGTCGCGGACGACGAACCCTTCGGCGAAGGGCACGCCGGCGACCGCACCGAACTGCGCGTCGCGGCTCTCGATCAGCTGCTGGAAGGTCGACGCGGTCAGCCGCGTCGCCGTGGCGCCGGCCTCGGTCGGCGCGAACTGGCTGCGGTGACAGGCCAGTGCCTGCCGCTTGATCTCGTAGCGCGCGGAGACGTCGATGACAAACGACGGCGTCGCCGCGTCGTTGATGAAGTAGAGGCAGAACCAGTCGGGCCGCCACGCCTCGCCGTCGGCATCGTAGCGTCGCAGGCCGGCGCTGAAGATCGCCTCGACGAGCAGCCTGTGAGCGGCGACGTGATCCGGATGGCGATCGCCCCCGTGGGGGATGGCGACGACGCGCGGGCGGGCCTTGCGGATCTGGCTCGCCGCGGCGCGCACGTGGTCGGCGTGGCCGAGTGCCCGGTCCGGCAGGTGCAGATTCGTGCGCCAGGCCGCACCGAGCACCTCTCGTGCGTCCTCGGCTTCGGCCAGCCGCTGCTCGACGGTGCCGTTGCTGCCCATCTCGCCCGCGGTCAGATCACACAGGCCGACCCGGCCGCCGAGGCCGACGTGATGGGCCACCGTGCCGCCCATCCCGATCTCGATGTCGTCGGGATGCGCGCCGAATGCGAGCAGGTCTACGTGCGTCATGGGGCGTCCGTCCCGGCATCATGGGTTGGGCCCCGGGTGGCGTCAAGTCGCGGCGCCGGACGTGCCCGCCACCAGCGCGGCTACCGCTTCTTGCTGGCGCGGGCCGTCGTCTTCCGCGTCGCGGTCGCCGTGCCCGTGCCCGTGGCGGCAGCGCGGCGCTTGCGCGTCCGGGCCGCCTGCTTCGCCTGCCGCGACAACGCCAGGTGCGACGCGGCTGCCGTGCCTTCGCGTTCGAGGCGGCGCGTGCTCGCCCTCGATCGCTTCGGCGACGGTGCGGCATGGCTGGCGGAGTGCCCGCGTTCGTAGTCGCGTGTCGCCTGTCTGCGCGTGTCCTCCGATGTCGTGCCCCTGGCGGGTGGCGCGAGATCGACGCCGGCGCGCCGGGCCTTGGCGAGCCCAATCGCGATGGCCTGCTTGGCGGAGCGCGCGCCGTGCTTGCCTTCACGGATGTGCTCGATCTCCTCGCGGACGAACTCGCCCGCCTGCGTGGTGGGCGCCTTGCCTTCGCGTCTGGCCTGACGGGCGGCCTTGATGGTTTGCTTCTCGGGCACGATGACCTCGCTGCGAGAGACGCCGATGCCGTCACCATGACGGCGCGCGATACGCCGCCGGTGCCGGACAGGGCACGGCGGTGGACCGCTGCCGTGTCCAGAAGCACAGGGCGTTCCACGTCCGGCCTCGTTCTCCGATCCCGTTCGTCCCACCTGTCTGCCGGCGGGGCCGGCCTGCGAGCCGCCGCGTCCGTCTACCTCCGGAGTAACGACACAGTGCGCGGTTCCTCCCGCCGCGTTCACGTTGACCCGGGCCCGCCTGGCTCGGCGCGGCCGTCCGAACGCTGGAGGGAGTGTGGTCCGACACGCCGGTGTATTTCTGGGCTTCCTTGCGTATGTCTGCCTCGTCGCACCGGTGCATGCCGTCGACGAGCCCACCTCGGCCGAGGTCTTCGCCGACGGTGCGGTGCACGAGTTGCGGTTGAACCTGCACGCGGCCGACTGGGCGCAACTGCAGGCCCGCTACCTCGAGAACACGTTCTATCCGGCCGACTTCTCCTGGAACGGCGTCGTCGTGCGCAACGTCGGCATCCGGTCGCGCGGCAGCGGCAGCCGCGATCCCCGCAAGCCGTCGCTCCGGGTGACCTTCGACGAGTACGTCTCCGACCAGACCTTCGCCGGACTGAAGGGACTCGTGCTCGACAACTTCCGCCAGGACCCGGCGATGATGAAGGAGTCGCTGTCGATGGCGCTCTTTGCACGCATGGGCCTGCCGGCGCCACGCGTCGCCCACGCGCGGGTCTACGTCAACGGCGAGTACCTCGGGCTGTTCGGCGTCATCGAGCCGATCGACAAGCGCTTCCTCCGCCGGACCCTGGGCGAAGACGGCGGCTACCTCTACGAGTTCGAATGGGCCGGTGACTACCGCTTCGAATGGCTGGGCGGAGATCCGGCCCGCTACGCCGTGATGTTCGAGGCCGAGACGCGCGAGTCCGAACCGATCGAACGCGGCTACGCCACGCTCGTGCAGATGATCGAGACGACGACCCGCGGCGCCACGGGCACATGGGTGCAGACGATGCGTCGATACGTCGACTTCGAACGGCTGTTCGCGTATCTCGCCGTCGAGAGCTTCCTCGCCGACCACGACGGGCTGGCCGGCGACTGGGGCAGCAACAACTTCTATCTGTACCGCCATGCCGATGGCGATCGCTTCGAGTTCCTGCCCTGGGACAAGGACGTGACCTTCCAGGAGATCGACAGGGACGTCTTCGAGGGAACCGCCGCGCACCACCTGTTCTCGACGGCGCTGCAGTTCCGGGAACTGCGCGAGCAGTACGTCGCGGCCTTGCGGCGCGTCGCCGCCATCGCGGCCGCGCCGCAGGCGTCGGGCGAAGGATGGCTCGAGCACGAAGTCCGGCGCCACGCCGCCACCATCCGCGCGGCCGCCCACGCCGATCCGTCGAAGGCCTTCACCAACCCTCGCTTCGAGCAGGAAGTCGAGTGGATGATACGGTTTGCCAGGTACCGCCCGCGCCAGGTCGAGGAGGCCGCGCGCTGACAGCGGCTTGCGTTCGCGGCGCGTCTGCGGTCAGATGCGCCTCGACCGTCGCATGTCGTCATCGCCACGCACGCCACCACTGCTCGCCGCCGCTGCCGTCGATCTCGCTGCCCGCATCCGCTCGCGCGAGGTGACGTCGGAAGCACTGGTGTCGGCACATCTCGAGCGAATCGCCCTCGTCAATCCACGCATCAATGCGGTCGTGCAGCTGCGAGCCGAGGCCGCGCTCGACGACGCCCGCGCTGCCGATCGCGCCGTGGCCGACGGGACCGCCGCCGGCCCGCTGCACGGCGTGCCGATCACGATCAAGGACTCGTTCGACACCGCCGGGCTGATCTCGACCGGCGGGACGCTCGGCCGGGCCGGCTTCGTGCCCGCCGCCGACGCGACCGTCGTCGCCCGGCTGAAGGCGGCTGGCGCCATCGTCCTCGGCAAGACCAATACGCCGGAACTCACGCTCGCCTACGAGGCCGACAACCTGCTCTACGGCAGGACGCGCAATCCGTACGGCCTCGCTCATGGCACGGGTGGCAGCAGCGGCGGCGCCGCAGCGATTGTCGCGGCGGGCGGCGCGGCGCTCGACGTTGGCAGCGACACGGCCGGCAGCATCCGCTTCCCGGCGCACTGCTGCGGAGTGGCCGGCCTCAAGCCCTCGACGGGCCGCGTGCCCCGGACCGGACACATCATCGGTCCAGGCGGCCTGGCGCAGTGGTTGACGACGGTCGGGCCGATTGCGCGACACGTTGCGGATCTCGAACTCGTCCTCGGCATCATCGCGGGCCCCGACGATGTCGATCCGCACATCGTGCCGGTGCCGCTGCGCGCGTCTGCGGCCGTCGATCTGCGTGGCCTGCGCGCCGCGGTGTTCGTCGACACGGCGCTCGCCCGTGCGACCGGCGCGGTGTGCGACGCCGTGACCCGATCGGCCGACGCCTTCGCTGCCGCCGGCGTCGAAATCGAACACGCCGCGCCGCCCGACGTCGAGCGTGCCTTCGAGTTCTTCCCACGGCTGTTCGGGGCCGATGGGGCTGCCGGGCTCGAGGCCTACCTGGCCTTCCTCGGCACGCGTGAGCGATCGCCCCAGGTGGAGGGCGCCCTCGCCCTGATGCGGCCTCACGCATCGTCGACGCTGGGACTCGGCGACCTCATCCACGACATCGACGCGTGGCGCGCGCAGGCGCTGGCGTTCACCCGACGCTACGACCTGATCCTGTGCCCGGCCGCCGCGGACGCCGCGCCGCTGCCCGTCGCCGACTGGCTCGATCCTGCCGTGTCGTGGAACGCCGGCATCTTCCCGTACCTCGTGCCCTTCAACTTCACAGGGGCGCCGTCGGTCGTCGTCCGCGTCGGCGCGACGGCAACCGGCCTGCCGATCGGCGTGCAGTGCGTCGCGCGGCCGTGGCGCGAGGACGTCGCCCTGCGCGCCGCCGCGCACCTCGAGTCGACGCTCGGCGGCTGGCAGCCCCCGTCGCTGCCGCTCGCTTGACCGTCACACGTTCGATCGACCTGCCACCTCGCTACGAGGTTTGCGCTGCCTGCCTAGTCTGATCGTGTAGTTCCCCCGGGCCAGCTCGGGCGTCATGCTGTCCGCTTCGACAATCGAGCGGCCAGGCGCTGCTCCGGGGAGCGGATTGCATGCGCGTGGTGTGTTCGAGCAGGATGTACGCCCTGTTGATGGGCGCGTGGCTGGCTGGGAGCGGGTTGGCCTGGGCCCAGCCAACCGCGACGTTGCGCGGTATCGTGCACGACGGCCAGGGACAGCCGATCGCCGGCGCCATCGTCACCGCGCGCGCCGCCAACAGTGGCCTGCTGCGCAGTGGCACGACGGCTGCCGACGGCATCGTCGTGCTGCCCAACCTTCCGCCGACGACGGTCGACGTCGTCGTGGCGGCACCGGGGTTTTCCGAGGTCACCAGGCCCGGCATCGTCCTCGAGGTCGGCCAGTCGGCGGCGGTCGAGGTCACGCTGCGGTTGGCCGGCGTGAGCGAAACCATCGACGTCGGCGCGACGGTACCGCTCGTCGACACCTCGCGATCGGTGGTCGACGCCGTCATCACCTCCGGAGCGATCGAGACGCTGCCGCTCAACGGGCGCAACTTTCTCGAACTCGCGCTCCTGGTCCCAGGCAACGTCCCGGCGCCGAACTTCGATCCCACCAAGTCCAACACGGTGGTGATCTCGTCGGCCGGCCAGCTCGGTCGCGGCGGCAACGTGATGATCGATGGCGCCGACAACAACGACGATGTGGTCGGCGGTCCGCTGCAGAACGTCACGCAGGAGTCCGTGCAGGAATTCCAGATCGCCACCAACCGCTTCACGGCCGAGTACGGACGCTCGGCGTCATCGTTCATCAACGTGGTGACCAAGTCGGGCAGCGACACGCTGCGTGGATCGAGTTCGCTCTTCCTGCGTGATCGCCGCTGGCAGGGGCTGCCCGCCACGTTCGACAGAAGCCGTGGCGATGAGCTGCCGTTCGATCGGCAGCAGCTGGCCGGGGCGGCAGGTGGACCGCTCGTGACCGGGAAAGCGTTCTGGTTCGCGGCGGCCGAGTACCGCAACCAGGATGGAGCGGTCCTGGTGGGCGAGCGCGACGTGGCCGCACGGACCATCCGGCGCACGTTCGCGGCGGCGCCGCTCGACGACCTCCTCGGTTCGGGCCGCATCGACTGGCGTCCCTCCGGCGCCGACGCGTTCAACGTGCGATACGCCGGCGAGCGCGCCGAGGACACGGGTGCCAGCAGCCTCGATCGCGCGATCGGCTCGGCGTCCTATCGACAGCGCGGTCGCAACACGTACAACTCCCTGGTCGGCAGCTGGACGCGGGTCGTCGGTCCCAGCATCGTCAACATCGCCTCGGTGTCGTTCAGCAGCTTCGACAACGCGATCGTGCCGGTGGCGTCGGGTCCGCAGTACACGTTTCCGAGCATGCTGGATGGATCGTCGTTCCGGGTGCCGCAGGGCACGACGCAGCGCCGGCTGCAGGTGTCCAACGCGCTCGCCATCGTGCGTGGCGCGCACAGCCTTCGCGCCGGCGGCGAGTGGCAGCGCGTCGATGCGGCATTCGACCTCGGCGTGTTCCTCGACGGGCGCATCGAGTTCGTCGAGGACTTCGCCACCTTCGATCACAACGGCGACGGTCGCGTGGACGATGGCGACCTGCTGTTTGCCGTCACGCTGCGCAGCGGCAAGCCCGATCGGGCGCTGGTGCTGCCGGACGCCGACAACGATCATCTGGCGCTGTTCGTCCAGGACGACTGGCGCATCCGTCCCGACCTGACGATCAACGCCGGTCTCCGCTACGAGTTCGACACCGACGTGAAGAACGTCAGCCGAACGGGCGAGATCAACCCGATCGTGCAGCCGTTCCTGCCGGGCGAGCGCGGCCGCGACATGAACAACTGGGCGCCGCGCATCGGCTTCAACTGGGCGCCGGGTGACGGTCGCACCAGCGTGCACGGCGGCTACGGCATCTACTACGACCGCATCACCCTGCAGATCCAGTCGCTCGAACGCGGGCTCGATGGCCGCGCGCTGCCAGTCGAGGTGAGAGCCGGCAACGTGTTCTTCCTGGACGAGTCGACGGGCCGGTTCCCGCCGTTCGCGCCCTCGACCGCGCAGCCGTTCTCCGGCTTCGTCCTGCCGGGGGCTGGCGCCTCGGGCATCAACATCATCGACAACCGCCTGCAGAACCCGCGCGTGCAGCAGTTCAGCCTCGGCGTCCAGCGCGAACTGCCGTGGAACACCGTCGTGCGCGTCGACGGTCTGCACAATCTCGGCACGCACTTCATCATCGGGCGCACCGTCGGCACCGTGTTCAATCCGGTCGTGGGCGGCCCCGACCGTGTCGTGAACCTCGAGTCGAGCGTCAACACGCACTACGACGCGCTGCTCGTCAGCGCCGAGCGCCGCGGCGCCGCACTGGGGTTCCGGGCGTCCTACGGCTTCGCCAAGGCGCTCAACTACGCCAACGACGACCAGATCCCGTTCGCCAACGGACCGATCGATCCGACGAACCTGCGGCTGGAGTACGGACCCACCCCGAACGATCAGCGGCATCGCTTCACGCTGGCGGCGTGGGCGCGCGGGCCGGCCGGCCTGCGCGTGGCGCCGATCGTGACCTTCGCGTCGGGCGTGCCGATCGACATCCAGATGCCTGACGGCCAGTCGCGCGTGCCGGCGTTCCAGCGCAATGCGGGTGGCCGGCAGTTCAAGACGGGGGGCGACCTGAACCGCGCACTCCAGGCCATCAACGACGCTGGCGGCATCGGCGGTCAGCTCCTGCCGTACGTGCGCGACGACCTTCGCCTCGGCGACGGGTTCAGCTCCTTCGACCTGCGCGTGTCGCGGCCGTTCACGGCCGGCCGTGTGCAGATCGAACCGATGGTCGAGGTGTTCAACCTGTTCAACGTCACCAACGTGCTCGGCGTGAGCGTGAAGAACTACTCCGGCTTCAACAACGTCCTCGTGCGCGACGACTCGCAGCCCGGCACCGACGGCTACCTGCGGTCATCGTCGTTCGGACAGGCGGTGAGCACCGCGGGCGGTGTGTTCGGATCGGGAGGGCCGCGGGCCTTCCAGTTCGGACTGCGCGCCACGTTCTGATGACCGCCGGCGCCAGCGCCCGGGCAGGACGTCTACCCGGCGCCATCGCGCTCGTCGTCGGCCAGGTGATCGCCGTCGGGATCTTCCTGACGCCGGGCACGATGATCCGCACGCTCGGCTCGCCGTTCCTCATTCTGGCGATCTGGACGGCAATGGGCGGCATGGCCATCTGCGGCGCGCTCTGTTACGGGGCGCTCGCCGCACGGTACCCGCAGTCGGGAGGCGGGTACGTGTACCTGCGCGAGGCATACGGCCCGCGTGTGGCCTTTCTCTATGGCTGGAAGTGCCTGCTCGTGATGGACCCCGGCATCACGGCGGCCCTGGCGACGGGCTTTGCGAGCTACGTCGCCTATCTGGCCCCCATCGGCCCCGGTGCCAGCCGGCTGGTCGCGGTCGCGGCGATCGTCGGCTTCGCGCTGGTGCACGTCGCCGGCGTGCGCGTCGGGCTTCGTCTGCTCGGCGCCGTCGCCGCGCTGAAGATCGCCGTCCTGCTTGCCGTGATCCTCGCCGCCTTCGCCAGTCCGGTCGCCTCGTCGACGCACTTCATGCCGTTCTTCGCTGGCGTGCCTGGCGGCGCATCGCTCGGCGGGGCGCTCGCCGGTGCGTCGATTGCGGCGTTCTTCTCGTTCGGCGGCTGGTGGGAAGTGACGAAAGTCGCCGGCGAACTCGAGGATCCCCGGGGGACGCTGCCGCGCGCGTTGTTGATCGGCCTCGTGATCGTGACCGTCACATATGCGGCTGCGACGATGGCGTTCCTCGCCGTGCTGCCGCCCGGGGGCGTGGCGGAGGGGCAGGCGATCGTGGCGCAGGTCGGCGAGGCCATCCTCGGCAGCGGTGGCGGTGCGGTCCTCGCGGGCATCGTGATCGTGTGCGTGCTCGGCAGCCTCGGGACGATGCAGATGGTAGCGCCGCGGCTCTACGTGGCGATGGCTCGCGATGGGCTGCTTCCCGCCGCGATCGCCGCAATCCACCCGCGCTTCCGCACGCCTGTCCGCGCCATCGGGGTACAAGCCCTGCTCGCGTCCGTGCTGGTGGTGCTCGGGACGTTCGACGCGATCGTCGCGTACTTCGTCTTCATCACGGTGGTGTTCATCGCGGCGACCGTGGCGTCGGTCTTCGTCATCGGCAGGCAGGACGCGACGTTCCGCGTTCCGGGCCATCCGTGGACGACGATGACGTTCCTCGGCCTCGTGTCGGCGCTGCTGGTCCTGCTCGCGCTGGGGAGTCCGCTGCAGGCTGCGCTCGGCGTCGTGGTCGTGAGCGTGGCGCTGCCTGTCTACCAGCTGATCCCGATACGTGAGCGCTGACGTCGCTACCGCATCGCATCGGTCGACGAGTCCGTCGTGAGCCAGGCGTGGACGCGCAGGTAGAAGCTGGGCAGGACGAGCAGCGTGAACAGCGTCGACGTCACGAGGCCGCCGATCATCACGATCGCGAGGGGGCGCTCGATCTCGGTCCCGTGCAGCGACAGCAGCAGGAGCGGCAGCAGGCCGAGCGTCGCCGTTCCCGCCGTCATGAGCTTGGGGCGAACCCGTCCGAGACTCGCCTCCCGCACCGCGTCGGGGAGCGAGTGGCCATCGGCGAGGAGCCCGCGCGTCTGCGTGACGAGCACGAGGCTGTTCTGGACCGCGATGCCGAAGAGGCCGATGAGGCCGACGAGCGACGAAACGTTCCAGGTGCCGCCCGTCACGGCCAGCGCCAGGATGCCGCCGACGAAGGCGCAAGGCACGGTGACGAGGATCAGGCCCGCTTCGACCGCCGACTCCAGCGCCACGAGCAGCAGGACGAAGACGCCGAACAGCGCGGCGGCAATCGCCAGCCGCAGCGCGCCTGCCGCGCGGTTCTGGCTCTCGACACGCCCGCCGAGATCGAAGAAGTAGCCGGCTGGCAGCCGCAGTTCGCGGGCGAGCCGCGTCCGCACGTCGGCGGCCACGCCGGCCAGGTCGCGGCCGGTGACCGAGCCCTCGACGGCGACGCGGCGCGTCCCGGCCTCTCGCCGGATGGCGGCCGGCCCGAACGTCTGGGTGATGTCGGCGACCTGCGACAACGGCACGCGCGTGCCGTCGTGGCCGTCGACGAGCAGCGTCCGGATCGCGTCGAGCGATCGACGATCGTCGCGCAGCTTCAGGATCAAGCCGAAGCGCCGCTGTCCGACCCAGATCTCGGACACCTCCTCGCCGACCAGCGCCGTGCTGATCGTGCGCACGACGTCGCCGGGCGCCAGGCCGACGCGGGCCGCGGCGTCGCGCTTCACCGCGATCTGCACCTGCGGCAGCCCGGTGATCTGCTCGGCCCGCAGGTCTGTCAGTCCGTCGACACCGGCGACGATCTGTCCGACCCGCGCGCCCAGTCGCGCCAGTTCGTTGAGGTCCGGGCCGTAGATGCGCACCGACAGGTCGGCCGGCGTCCCGCCGAGGCCTTCGTCGATGCGCATGCCGAGCGGCGTCGTGAACAGCACCGCGACGCCGGGCAGGGGTTCGAGCCGTGCCCGCATGTCGGCCTCGATCGCCTCGAGCGGCCGCGTCCTCTCGGCGTCGAGGACCACCAGGACGTCCGAGATCGTGTGCGGCATCGGGTCCTCGGTCCGTTCGGCCCGGCCGGTCCGCCGCACGACGTCCTCCACCTCCGGCACGTCGCGTAAGCGATCCTCGACCTGATGGTTCAGCCGGTCGACCTCCTCGAGCGACGCCTCGGCCGGCAGGACCGTCTGCAGCAGGAACGCGCCCTCGTCGAGCTCCGGCATGAAGTCGCTGCCGAGCCTGATGCCGAGCAGCCCGCTGGGCACGACGATCGCCACGGTCAGCAGCGCCACCGCGAGCGGGTGGCGCAGCGACCAGTCCAGGGCCGGCGCGTACCCCCGCTTCACCAGGCGGAGCAGGGCGACGTCCTCGGGGACGCCGGCGCCGACCGCGTTCGGCCGCAGCAGCCGCGCGGCCACCACCGGCACGACGGTCACCGCCAGCACGAGGGCCGCGAACATCGCGGCCATCACCGCCCCCGCCAGCGGCTGGTACATGCGCCCTTCGATGCCGCTCATGCCGAACAGCGGCAGGAAGACGACGATGACGATGGCGGTGGCAAAGGCGATGGGAGTCGCGACCTCGAGGGCGGCCCGGCGGGCCCGTTCGCGGCGGTCGGCAGCATCGGTGGCGCCCTGCAGGCGGTGCAGGATGTTCTCGATCATGATGATCGCCGCGTCCACGAGCAGCCCGACGGCGATGGCGAGCCCGCCGAGCGTCATCGTGTTCAGCCCCACGCCGAGCGGCCGCAGCAGCAGGCCGGCGAGCGCGATCGAGATCGGGATCGTCGCCGTCACGAGCAGCGCCGCCCGCCAGTCGCCGAGCAGCACGAGGATGACCAGCACGACGAACACGCCCCCGAGCGCGACGGCGCGGCCGACGCCGCCGAGCGAGGCCTCGACGAGCTGCGACTGGTCGTACACGATGCGCAGCTGCACACCCTTCGGCAGCGCGCGGCGGATGTCGTCGATCGCCTGGCGGATGCCCGCCGCCACCTGCACGGTATCGGCGCCGAACTGCTTGACGACGCGCGCACTGACGACCTCGCCCCGCAGCCGGTGCGCCACGCCACGCCGCACCGCCGGCGCTTCCTGGACGTCTGCCACGTCCTCGAGCAGCACCGGTACGCCGCCGCGGACGGCGATCACGGTCTTGCGCAGGTCGGCGATGCCGCTGGCCCGTCCGAGCGCCCGGATCGTCCACTCGATGGCGCCTTGCGCCACGACGCCGCCAGATGCGTTGACGTTCGCTTCCTCGACGGCGTGGCGTACCTCGTCGAGCGTGATGCGCCGCGCCGACATCCGGTCGGGATCCAGCTGCACCTGGAACTGACGCAGGTATCCACCGAGCCGCTCGACCGCCGCCACGCCGGGGACCGCCACCAGGCGGTTGTTGACCTCGAATTCGGCGAGATCGCGCAGCGTCATGAGGTCGGCCGCACCGGGCTCGGCCTCCAGCGTGAACTCGAAGATCTCGTTGAGGCGGCCCGTGAGGCTCGAGATGAGCGGCGGCTCGGTGCCGGGCGGCAGCTGTCCGGACACCTGCCCGACACGCTCGGCGACGAACTGTCGCGATCGGTAGTAGTCGGCGTCCGGTTCGAACTCGATGGTCACCTGTGCGACGCCGAGCTGCGACACCGACCGCACGCGCCGCACCTCGGGCAGTCCTGCGAGCGCCACCTCCATCGGGATCGCGATCGCCGTCTCCAGTTCCTCGGCGCCCATCGCCGCGTTCTGCGTGATGACGTTGAAGATCGGTGCGGACAGCTCGGGGAAGACGTCGCGCCGCAGGTCCTGCAGCCAGACCGCGCCGACGGCGCTGGCGGCGCCGACGACGAGCACCACCAGCAGCGGCGCGCGAAAGCTTCGATCGATGAGTCGGCCGATCATGGCTCAGTGGTCGTCGTGGCCCGCAGAGCCCTTTTCGGCCTGCGCCTTGAGGAGGAACGCGCCGTCGACGACGATGGTGTCGCCGGCGGAGAGGCCGGACAGCACTTCGATCTCGCTGCCGAGATCGCGGCCCCGTCCGATCGGCCTGATCGCGAAGTGGCCTGGCTCCTGCGGGATGAAGACGCACCAGGCCTCGCGCACCCGCTGCACCGCCGTCACGGGCACCGCGAGCACCGCGGTCGTGGCGTCGCCGACCGGGACGAACGCCGTCGCCGTCATGCCGGGCCGCAGCAGCCCGCGCAGATTGCCGACATCGATCCGCACGTCCACCGTGCGCGACTCCTGTTCGACGTGCCGGCCGATCGCGCGGACGGTGCCGGTCAGATCCTGTTCGGGCAGCGCAGTCAGCGTGATGCGTGCCTCGCTGCCCGGCCGGACTCGCACGGCGTCGCGCTCGAACGCGTGGACGGTGAGCCACAGCGACGAGAGGTCGCCGACCCGGAAGGCCGGTGTCTCCGGCGCCAGCATCTGGCCGACGACCGCCGCCTGCTCGATCACCGCGCCCGCGACCGGCGAGCGCAGCGCGAACGTCGATCCGACCGACGTATCGTCGTCGGCGACGGTGACGCCGAACGTCGCGATGGCGGCCCGCGCCGACCGTACCGCGGCCTCGGCCCCCGCGAGTTCGGCCTCCGCTTCCTGCACCTGGCGGGCCGGGGCGATGCGCTCGGCGGCCAGGCCGCGCACGCGATCGACGGCAGTCCGCGCCAGCGTCGCTCGCGCCCGGGCCGACTGGAACTCGGCCCGCGCCCGTCCGAGGTCCGGACTCGTGAGCTCGGCGAGGACGGCGCCCTGCCTGACGCTGTCGCCTTCCAGCACGTGGACGCGCGTCACCCGCGCCGCCACCGGCGAACCCACCTCCGCGTAGCGGCGCTGATCGACCGCGAACTCGCCGATGAGCGACAGCCGCTCGGCTGCCGTGCGCGACTCGACGCGCTGTGTCGTGATGCGCAGATCGCGCAGCATGTCCGGTTCGACTTCGACGACGTCGGCGTCGTCGTGGTGCTCGGCGTCCTCGGCCGCGTCGGCCGCCTTGGGCTGGGCCGTCGAGGGCGGCGCCGCGTCACGGCCGCAGCCCCACGCCAGTCCCGCGGTCAGGAGCAGGAGGGAAAGATGGCGCACCTTCATCGCAGGACTCCGGAGGCGCTGTCGAGGGCCACACGAGCGAGGACGGTGGACAGCAGGGTGTCGAGGTGCTGCAGGCGCGCCTCGGCGACTTCGCGGCGCATCACCAGCAGGTCGGCGATGCCGATCTGGCCCACGTCGAAGCTGCGGGTCGCGAGCGCGAGGGTGTCGTCGAGGCTCGCGACGACGTCGCGCTCCAGCAGGCGCAGCGCCGCCTGGCGATGCTCGTACGCCGCGTGCGCGGCGGCGACCTCGATGCGTGCCTGGAGTCGGGTCGTGTCGAGCGTGGCGGCGAGCCGGGCTTCGCGGGCCAGGCCGGTCACGATCGTGTCCTGTCCTCTGGCGGCCAGAGGCAGGCTGATGCTGAAGGTACCCATCACGATCCGATCGCCCTCCTCGCGGGAGAACCGCGCGCCGACGCCGTAGTCGGGCGTCGCGCTGCTGCGTCCGAGGTTGGCTTCGGCCCGCGCCTCGCGGATGGCGGCTTCGAGCGCCAGCAGGTCCGGTCGCGTCGAGACGGCGGCCAGTCGCGCCTCGAGCGCGACGGCGTCGGCGACGGCATCGGGCAGCGATCCGGCGACGGCCACCGGTGTGGGCAGACCGAGCAGTCGCTGCAGTTCCCCGCGCGCGACCGCGGCGTCGGCCTCGGCGGCCGCCACGTCGGCGCGTGCCCGTCCGACGGCCGTGCGCGCCAGATTCACGTCCAGGCCGGCGACGTCGCCCGCGGAGTAGCGTCGTTCGGTCACGGCCAGCACCGATTCGGCCAGCGTCGCGTCGTGCCGCAGCAGGCGCAGCCGCTCGCCGGCGTAGACCGTGCGATGGAATGCCTCGACCGCCGCAGCGATGCTGAGCCGCCGCGTTGCCTCGATGTCGGCGCGCGTCTGATCCATGGCTGCCTGCGCGCCCTCGATCCGGGCGCGGCGGCGCGAGCGCGGCTGGAAAGTCTGCGAGATGCCCAGCTGCAGATCGGCCACCACGCCGTTCTCGCCGCTGCGACGACCGATCGCGCCGTCGATGTCGGGATTGCTCGTGAAGCGCCGTTCGGCGCCGACCAGCCGGCCGCGCGTCTCCTCGAGCGTCAGTGCGGCGATGACCACCGCAGGCGCTTCCGATCGCGCGCGAGCGATCACGTCGGCAAGGGTGAGTGCGGCCGGTTGCGCGCCGGCCGCGGCTGACGCGAAGCAGCCGGCCATCGACAGCGCGGCCCATCCGCCGCCGCGACGGCGGGCGGTGCGGAACTGCATGTACATGGCGATACCTGCGCCCCTCGTGGGGCGAGACACGGACGGGTCAGCGGCTCGTCCCCCTCTGCGGGGCCGCGCGCACTGGCACAGGAAACGAGTGGGCGGGCGCCTCTACGCGACGCGCGGGACGTGCAGGATGTCGCCCGGCGCGCGCTCGCTCGTCGTCGGCATCACCTCGAGTCGAGGACGGGGTCGTGCTGTCGGCGACAACGTCGGCATCGCGATGGTCACATCGGAGGCCTGATGGCAGCAGCCGCAGGTCACGCAGGCAGGTGGGCAGTCACTGTCGGTGGCGCTGGACTCGAGCGACGAGCACGGCTCGGCGGCAACCAGGCTGGCGGCGCCAGAGAGGCCGAACGCGAGCAGCAGCGCGACGATGGAGAGTGCGAGGCGGCGCACGCGGGGAGCGTAGCACGCCCCCGCGTCTCCCGTTGTACCCGGGCCTAACGCGGCGACGGGCTGGCCGCAGGGGTGGCCTCACGCGTGCCTGCGAACGTCCACCTGTCGTCGTCGCCGTCGGTCAGCCAGCTGCCGGTGATGGCGTCGCCGTCGATCTTCGCCGTCAGGCGAATCGTCCGGCCGTTGGCCGTCGTCGTCGCCGTGAGCGTGTCGCCCTTGGCCGCCACCGTCGTGAAGGGAACCAGCGGGCCCGACCGGCCATCGGACGAGGAGCGGGCCCAGTTGGTAGCGCCGCGCAACCGGCCATCGGCGTCGCGGGTCACGGTGAGGTGGAGCGTTTCGCCACCGCCGTGCCGGCAGCCCGCTTTCGCCGTCCACGTACCCATCACCGCGCTGTCGGCTTGGGCGTGCGCGATACCGAGAGACCCGAGACCGACGACAACTGCCAGGATGATCGTTCGCATCGTCTGCTCCTGTTCCGTCGCCACAACGGCGATTGACCAATTGTACTAGTACATTAGTTCAATGTGTCAAGCCGCAGGTGCCGGCCCGGTCGTCCCTGGCCGCCGCCGATGGCACCAACGGCGCCAGCGCCCAGCCGGGGCTTTCAGGTCGGAACCTGCAGGATTGGGCAAGTGATCGTGCTCGAGTGGCGATACGCTCACCGCTCATCGGCAAACGCGCGCCGCCGCGGCGGGATCGGCGGCGCGGCGACGGGAGCATTCATGCGCAACGACAGGTACACCCCGGCCATGCGTGTTTCGATCGGGACGTGGATCGGCACGATCCTCCTTGGCGCTGTGGCTCACGGTCAGACGATCGTGGTCACACGCAGCGCCGGCCGCCAGGTTCGTCAGGCGCCGCCGGCCAATTTCACGGGCGTCGCCCGAGTCGACATGCTGTTCGGCTCACTCGTCAGCGCGGATGTCAGCGGCGGCTCGGTCGCATTCGAGGCGGGCGCGCGCACGGCGTGGCACGTGCACCCGGGCGGTCAGACCCTGATTGTGACGGCCGGCGTTGGCCGCGTGCAGCGCTGGGGTGACGCGATCGAGGAGATCCGCCCGGGCGACGTGGTGCGTATCCCGGCCAATCAGAAGCATTGGCACGGCGCTGCGCCTGACGCGGCGATGACCCACATCGCGATGACCGAGCCCCGCGAAGGCAGGACCGTCGATTGGATGGAGCAGGTGAGCGACGAGCAGTACCGCGCTGCGCCACGGCGAGCGCAGACGCCGACACCCGCGGCACCGGAGCCACAGCCGCCGCCCGCAGGAGAGCGCGGCAACAGGCGGCCGTCGGGGCCACTCCAGCAACGGCTCGCGCCTGGCCTCGCGACCCTCACGGACGATGTGTTGTACGGCGACGTCTGGACACGCAGCGAGCTGTCGCTGCGCGAACGCAGTCTCGTCACCATCGCGAGCCTGATTGCCACCGGCAAGACGGCGCAACTCGCCGGCCACCTCGCGAGAGGGCTCGACAACGGGTTGAGGTCGACCGAGACGTCCGGCCTGCTGGCGCACCTGGCGATCTACAGCGGCTGGCCCAACGCCGTGTCAGCGCTCGCGGTGTACGACCAGGTGTACACAACGCGCAAGATCGATCTGACGACCCTCCAGGCCTCGACGCCCCGCCTGCCGGCCGGCGCCGATGCCGCGCTTCCTGGTGCGAGTGGCGCGGTGGCGGCTCGCGCCCCCAAGTTCGCGCAGTTGACCGACGATGTCGTCTTCGGCGATCTCTGGCGACGGGCCGACCTGGCAGCCCGCGATCGAAGCCTCGCGACGATCGCGGCCCTGGCCGCCACCGGCGAGGTCGACCAACTCGAGTTCTACGTACGTCGCGGGCTCGATGCCGGCGTGACGCACGAGCAGATCACGGAAACGATCACCCAGGTTGGGTTCTACGCCGGGTGGGGGAGGGCAACCAGCGCGATGCAGATCGTTGCGCGAGTCGCTCCCCGCAACGCGCGATGAAGCTCGGATCATCTCCCGACCAGCTTCTGCAGTTGCTCGGGATAGCGGACGCCGTGCACGTCGAGACGTGACACGGCGTCCTCGATGTCCCGCAGGTCATCGCCCGACAGGTGCACGCCGGCGGCGGCCAGGTTCTCCTGGAGTCGGTGCAGCTTCGTCGTCCCGGGAATCGGCACGATCCACGGTTTCCGAGCGAGCAGCCAGGCGAGGGCGACCTGCGCCGGCGTTGCGCTCTTCCTCGCCGCGAACGCCTTCAGCCATTCGACGAAGGCGAGATTCGCTCTGCGGTTCTCTTCGCTGAACCGCGGCACGATGTTGCGGAAGTCCGTGGGGGCAAACGTCGTCGTGTCGTCGATCGCACCGGTGAGGAAACCTTTGCCGAGCGGGCTGAACGGCACCAAACCAATGCCCAGTTCCTCGAGCACGGGAAGAAGCTCCCGCTCGGGCTCCCGCCACCACAGCGAATACTCGCTTTGCAGCGCGGCGACTGGCTGCACCGCGTGAGCGCGCCGGATCGTCTGAACGCCTGCCTCGGACAACCCGAAATGCCCGACCTTGCCTTCGCGGATCAGTTCGCCGACGGTGCCGGCGACATCCTCGATCGGCACGTCCGGGTCGACGCGGTGCTGGTAGAAGAGGTCGATGCGGTCCGTCCTCAGTCTGGCGAGCGAGGCGTCGGCGACCGCGCGGATGTGCTCGGGGCGACTGTCGAGACCTGCCTGCTTGCCGTCTTCGAAGCGGAAGCCGAACTTGGTCGCGATGATCACCCGATCGCGGTAGGGGCGCAGCGCGTCGCCGACCAGTGCTTCGTTCGTCCCAGGTCCATAGGCTTCTGCCGTGTCGAAGAACGTCACGCCAGCCTCGACGGCAGCCCGGAGCACCGCCAGGGCTGCGTGTCGGTCCGCGGCCTGGCCGTAGCCGAAGCTGAGTCCCATGCAGCCGAAACCGAGTGCCGAGACCTGCAAGCCACTGTTTCCGAGCGCGCGCGTTTCCATGACCGCTCCGTTCCTGGATCTGGTGTGCTGCCTGGCACTCCTGAAGATACGCCGCCCGCCGGCGACTGCTTGCCCATTCCCCCTGAACATCCGGCCTGACTACGAATCAGCTCGGAGGTTCGAGCAAGTGCGGCGTCATCGTCAGCGCTACCATTTCCGCCATGGGAGTCACTCCGCGACGTGCGCATGGTCGCGCACCGGACGCCGCCCGGACCGCAGATGGCGCGAAGACATTCCGACGGCGTCCTGCCGAGCGTGTGCTGTCCGCCGCGGCAACCCACACGTCGCTCGAAGACATGAGTCTGTCCGGCCCGGGCTCGATGGCGCTGCGAGGACTCGCCCGGCGCATCGCGCACCACGCGCCGCGCGATGGTGTGTTCCCCCTGCGAATTCCGGGAACGTTCGCCGTGCGCCGTGGGAGGCCCACGTCGGAACCCGTGCGCGCCACGCTCGGTCCGTGCCTGTGCATCGTGGCGCAAGGCGCCAAGCTCATGATGCTGGGCAGCGAGGTGCTCGAGTACGACTCCGAGCGCATGCTGGTCTTCACGGTCGATCTGCCGGTCTCGGGACAACTGAGTCGTGCGACATGGAGGGAGCCGTTTCTCGCGTTTCGCCTGGACCTGGACCCTGCCCGGGTGGCCGATCTCGTTGCGCGCGTCTACCCGCTCGGCATGCCCAGAGCTGAGACAGCCCGCGGGCTGTTCGTGGGACAGAGCACCGACGCCATCGTCGACGCCGTGACCCGCCTGATGGACGTGATGTCTCAGCCGCAGGACGCCGACCTGATCGGACCGCTCGTGGTCGACGAGATCCTGATCCGCCTGCTCCGCTCGCCGATCGGCCCGCGTGTGGCCCAGATCGCCGTCCCGCGATCCAGCGTGCACCGGGTCGCCCAGGCCGTCTCGTGGATGCGCGCGCACTTCGCGCAGCCCGTCACGGTGGAGGAGATGGCTGCCTCGGCCAGCATGAGCACGTCGTCGTTCCACCAGCACTTCAAGACTGTCACCTCCATGAGTCCGCTTCAGTACCAGAAGGTGCTGCGGCTGCACGAGGCCCGGCGGCTGATGCTGTTCCAGCACATGGAGGTCAGCGAGGCCGGCCTCCGGGTGGGCTATCTGAGTCCGTCACAGTTCACGCGCGAGTACGGCCGCTTCTTCGGACGTGCTCCGACCAAGGACATTGCGCACTTGCGCGAACAGGGTTTCGGTCCCCGTTCCGCCGATCGTTGATGCCAGGAGTCGCGTCGATGCCGTGGTCGATCAGGCTGTGTCTGTATTCGTTGGCCGCGTTGGCGGGCGCGGCGGGTGTCGCCACGACGGACCGCCTCTTCCTGAACGTCTGGCGCCCCGCCGGCTCGAGCCCGACGCGTTTGCCGGTGATGGTGTGGATCCATGGCGGCGGGTTCACGGGCGGCTCCGGGGCGTCGGCATTCACGTCCGGCGCGCAGTTGGCCAAGCAAGGCGTCGTGCTCGTCAGCATCAACTATCGCCTGGGCCGTTGTGGTTTCTTCGCGTTCCCGGCACTGAGGCGCGAGCGCTCTGACGAAACCAAAGGCAACGATGCCTACCTGGATCAGATCGCGGCGCTGCAATGGGTGAAGCGGAACATCGCCGCCTTTGGCGGTGACCCGGGCAATGTGACGGTGTTCGGATTCTCGGCGGGCGGCGTGTCGGTACACAGCCTCCTGGCGTCGCCGATGGCACGCGGCCTGTTCCACAAGGCCATCGCCCAGTCTGGCGGGTCGCGTGACAGCGTACTCACGGCGCGGCCGATGCGCGGCGACGGCGTCGATCCGAACGATCCGATGTCGGCCGAAACGATCGGCATCACATTCGCGCGTTCGATGGGAATCGACGGTATCGACGCGGCCGCATCGACCAGTCTGCGCGCGCTCAGTGCCGAGCAGGTCCTGCGCGGCGCGCCGGCGCCGGCGGGAGCCAACACACCGCAGATCGAGACGACGCCGATTCTCGACGGCAGGGTGATCACCGAGACCGCGGAGAGCGCGTACAAGGCGCGCCGTCAGCCTCGGGTGCCGCTCCTGGTTGGCAGCAACAGCGCGGACACTGCCGGCAACCGGATTCGAGCCACGACCAAGGACGAACTCTTCGCGCGATTCGGCCCGCGGAGCGCGCAAGCCAGGTCGGCCGACGATCCCGACGGATCGGCCGATCTGGCGGCGTTGATCGCGAGGGCCAACGACGACTTCGGCCAGGCCGAACCTGCCCGCTTCGCCGCGAATGCCTTCGCGGCCAACGGTGCGCCGGTGTATCTCTACCGGTTCTCGTACGTCCAGGGCGCGATGCGGGAGCAGATGCGTGCGGGCGCCCCACATGGCGGCGAGATCGGCTACGTCTTCGGTACGCTCGGCAGGGGCCGGTCCGGATCCTCGGAAGGCCAGGCTCGACGTGACGCAGTTGGCCACCGAGTCCGGAAAGCGGTCCGACTTCTGATCGTTGGGACGCACGGCGGCGCCGTGCAGAGCGTGCCGATTGCCGACACGTGCAGTGTGCGCGGCCAACACAGAAAGGCTCACTGGTATGCACTCGAGATTGCCACTCCTCGGACTCGTCCTCGCCGTCGTCCTCACCAGTGCGACCGGCGCGCGTGCGCAGAAATCGACTACGGAACAGGAACTCATTCAGCTGTCGAAGCACAAATGGCAGTGGATGTCCGACAAGGCCGTCGACAAGCTCGAGCCCCTGTTCCACGACAAGTCCAGGTTCGTGCACATGAGCGGCACCTGGAAGAAGGACCGCGAACTCGAGATCATCGAGACCGGGTCGATCTGGTACAAGCAGGCGGATGTCCACGACGTGGCGGCGGAAGTGGTCGACAATACCGCCATCGTGTGGAGCCGCATCACGCTGACGGCAGTCGTCAGGGGCGCCGACGCGAAGACCGAATTCACCGTGACCGAGGTCTACCAGAAGGAGGGCAGCGCCTGGAAGCTGCTGGCGCTGACCTTCAGCAGTGTGCGGGACACGCACCAGATTCAGAAGTAGATCGTCACCGCGCGGCGCGCGGCGGGCGAAAGACAGGCGAGGGCGCCATGTGCAAGACGATTTCGCAGAAGGTTCGATTCCGGGCTGAGCCGTCGGACCTGTACCGGATGCTCGTGTCCGAGACCGACGAGGTGGGCCGTCCCTTCTGCATGGGCGAAGGCACCGGCATCGTCGTCGATCTCGCGCCTGGCGAGCGGGTCGTGCGGGCCTGGAGGGAGCAGGACTACCCCGAAGGCGTCTTCTCCATGGCGGCCGTCACGCTGCGTCGCGTGACGACCGGCACCGAATTGACGCTGACCCATCGCGGCGTACCGAAGGCGCTCATCCCGCGCACCGAAGAGCGGTGGCGCCGAAGCTACTGGGAGCCGATGAAGCGGAAGCTGGCAGAGTCCGCGTGACCGCACTTCTGCGTGTCCACGTCGTCGACGCCTTGCTTCATCGGAACACCACGTCCTTGGGGCGGCACAGCCAGGCAATGCCGATGCTCAGCACGTAGAGCGCCAGCATCGGGAGCGCCAGTGTCACCTGGCTCACCGGGCTACTGTCCGGCGTGACCACGGCGGCAACGATGAAGACGACGAGTGTCGCGTACTTGAAATGGCGCAGCATCCAGCCCGCAGTGACGATGCGCATGCGAGCCAGGAAGATGGTGAGCGTCGGCAGCTGGAAGGCGATCGCACAGGCGAACAGCATTCGCAGGTACAGCGACATGGCCGACGACACCTTCGGCTGGAACACGACGTACCCCGTCGCAAATGACGCAAAGAAGCGTGAGGCCGCCGGGAAGGACACGTAGTGCGAGAAGGCCGCCCCGCCGAGAAAGCAGAGCGTCGCCGAGAGCACGAACGGAACGGCGAGGCGCTTCTCATGGACGTACAGCCCCGGCGCGATGAAGAGCCAGACCTGCAGCATGATCACCGGCGACGCGAGGAGCACGCCCGCCAACAGCCCGATCTGCAGGTACACCACGAACACCTCAGGGCCCTCCGTGTAGATCAGTTGGCCCCCCGCGGGCAGCGATTGGTGGAGCGGCCGCATCACGAACGCGAAGATGCGGTCGGAGGCCACCAGACTCGCCAGAAAGCCGATCAGGGTCGCGAACAGCGCAAGGATGATCCGGCGCCGTAACTCGTCGAGATGCTCGAGAAACGACATCCGTCCCGCAGTGTCGTCGTCTGCGAGTGGATCATCGATGTCCGCATCGCGCGGCGCCGCAGATCCGTGAAGGTAAAGAGGCATAAGAGAGAGACCGACGTCGCCATCGCCGCATCGACCGGCGGATGGA
>CBIHOS010000047.1:0-24818 GCA_966211945.1 uncultured bacterium | reverse complement strand
AGTCGCCGGGGCTGAAGACCTTCCTCGCGTAGAAGCCCGCCATCAGGTTGCGCGTGATGTCGCGCGTGCCCAGTCCCACCGAGAGACCGAACGCCAGCGCCAGGCCGGACAGCGTGCACACGGTCACGATCCGCACCATGTCGGTGTCGAACCGCAGCTGTCCGATCGCCATGACGCCGACGATGAACAGGATGAGCCCGGAGACCAGGCTGCCGAGCGAACGGGCGAACTCGATGCCCGACTCCTCGGCCGCCTGCGTCACGGTCCGGCCCGCGAACTGGCTCACCGATGTGCCGACGACAAGCAGCAGCACCGCGGCGATGACATTGGGGAGATAGGCGAACATCGCGGCGATCCCGTCGGAGATCGCGGTGAGTCCGAACGCGTCGGCGGCGGTCCGCGCAAACAGCAGCAGCAACAGGAAGTAGGCCAGCCGCGGCAACACCTGGTTGAGCGACTGGCGGATGCCGATCCGCTGGAGCACCTTGTCGATGCCGGCGTGCTCCAGCAGCGCGTCGAAGCGGATGCGCACGAGCAGCGCCCGGAGCAATCGTTCGACCAGTCCGGCCGCCAGCACCAACGCGATGGCCACGGCGATGCCGACCAGCACGCGTGGGATCGCCTCGACGGCAATCTGCTGGAGATCGCGGACGATCTGAAGTAGCTGCTGCTGCATCACGACGCTCCCTCACCGTCTCGCCGAGGCCGCCGGCGGCCCTGGAGCAACTCGAACGGGACCCTGACGAACTCGAGCAACATCATGAGCGGCGCCGTCCACGCCAGGCCCACCAGTTCCCCTGCGAGGACGCGGCGTTCGAGGCGGCCCCGCACCCTCCGACCGAAGCGATCGTCGACGTGCAGCGAGAGGTCGCGCAACTCGGTGATGGGCTCCCCCTGATCGGCGTCGTCCACCGGCAGCGCGTCGGACGGCCCCGGAGGCGGCGGCGTCACGATTGCTCCGCTCGAGAGCCCGCGATCCCAGACGAGGCCGACAGACGTGCGAACCGCTCCCGGAACTCCGCGCGCGCCCGCTTGATCCGCATCTTCACCGCCGACAGGCCGATTCCGAGGTGATCGGCGACTTCCTCATACGACTGGCCATCGCCGTCGCGCAGCATGAGCGGGATGCGCAGCGTGTCTGCCATGCCGTCGAGCACGGCGACGATGTGCTCGCGGTCTGCCGCAGCCTGAATCTCCACGGGGGCTGTCGCCGCGGTTCGCAGGGCGCCGTGCTGCTCTGGCGCGACGTCGTCGATGTCCACCATGATTGCGCCCCGCGTCTTGCGCAGGTGGTTCAGGCAGTGATTGACCTTGATGCGCTGCAGCCACGTGCGGAACTGCGCGCGTCCCTCGAAGCGACGGAGCCCGAAGAACGCCTTGACGAAGACCTCCTGCGCGAGATCGTCGGCGTCGCCCGGCGACCGCGTGATGACGCGACAGTTGGCCACGACGAACCCCTGGTGCCGCTGGACGAGTGTTTCGAACGCGCGTGTGTCGCCACTGCCTTCCGTGCGAGCCAGCGCAACCAGCTCGTCGTCGGACTGCCCGTCAAGCGGTGCTCGATCTACTGACGTCATGGGCGACCACTAAGTCACATCCGCGGCTGAGCGCGTGCGGCGGATTATCGCATGCGTGCCGATGTGACCTTTTGGGACGTTTCGGGGTCTGCCTTCGAGTGACCCGGACCGACGTCCGCGCCTCCGACGGGCAAACGCGGCCCTGACCCGCGATTCCCTCGTGCGACGCAGCGCGCACGGCCATGCGACAAGGAGCCAGCGATTTCCTGACGCCGAACTCGCTCGTCAGCCAGGGTATCGCGCGCGATCGACTCGAAGTCGAAGGCTACGGCAACGAGTACCCGGTCGCGTCCAACGACACCGACGAGGGCCGGCGGCGTAACCGACGGGTGGACGTTCGCGTCACGAAGAAGTGACGACCATCGCCTGATCGAACGGACCCTCACCGAGGGCGAACGCCCGCACGGCCACGCAGGACCGACGCCGAACGGTGCCCCGGCCTGTCCTCACCCCCGACGATCACGATCGCATCGTCCATCGGGACGGCCATCGTCGTGACGAGGCCCTGCGGCATCGCGCCCCACGACGTCCACGTGTCCGCATCGATGTCGTACGCCAGGATGTCGCGGCTGAAGCCCGGGTGCCTGTCCCGCAGCTCTGCCACCTGCGCTGCCAGTGCGCCATCGTCTCCACTGAACACCGCGATGAAGGATTGCCCGAACGGCGCGGCCGAGGCCGCGATCACGGCGCGCGGGACGTCGGCGAGACGGCGCCACGATCCGCGCGTGATGCCGGCGGCGTCGCGCGTCGACGTCGGTGGTACCGGTGTCCATGCGTACGCATCGGCCAGGGACTGCCTGGTGGCGCGGCCGGCGGCGTCGGCAGACAGCGATGCACCGCTGGCGATCAGCAACTGCCCTGCCTGCGCGGCCACGGCAGGGAGAATCCGGCCGGGCCCCGGCAACGGCGGCAGCGCCTGCCAACCGAGGTGCGTCGCATCGAGATCGAGCGCGAGCACGGCCCGCGACGCCTCGACGGCATCAGGGACAGCCTGTCCTCCGACGACGTAGAAGATGCGGCCGGCGACGGCCGCGCGCGCCATGGCCGTCGGGCCTGGGAGTGGCGGAAGCGCGGTCAGTTGGAGCGCACCGTCCTTCCATTCGAGCGCATGTACGGCGGCGTAGTGGCGCGCCGCGTCGGAGCCGCCGGCCAGCAGCAGGCGCTCGTCCGCGCTGGCCGCCGCGGCGTAGGCCAGCGGATTGGGCAGCCTGAGCGGCGTGGCCCACGCGGCAGCGCCGCGCTCGAGAACGTGAACAGTGTCGTACCAGACCTTCGCGCCGCCCTCGAACAGCGGCGTCGGGAAGTCGGTGCCGCCGGCGACGATCAGAGCGCCGTGACTGTTGCCGGCCATCTGGCCGCCCAGTGGACGCGGCAGATCGGGCAGGGTGTCCCATGCGAATGCCGCGGCTCGGGCCGACGGCGCAGATGCGCCGCCCCCGGACGCGCATCCGGTCGCGAGCGGCGCGAATGGCAGCAAAAGACACGCAAATCGGACGACCGCACGCGCGGCGACCGTGCCTGTCCCTGGGGCCGTGCTGGCGGCTCTCATCAGGCCGGTATCGTCGTCGATGATCGTTCGCTTCGCAATGCGCGCGACCTGCACACAGCGCCGTCGTTGCGCGCCGACGACGAGTCATGGCGGAGATCAGGCGAGCGGCGGGGGCCCGCAGTTGACTACGATGAGAGGGTGAAGCAGGACGTTGCAATCATCGGCGGCGGAATCATCGGCGTGGCCAGTGCCCTCGAACTGGCACGGCGAGGCGTGCAAGTGACGGTATTGGAGCGCGATCGCATCGGGCATGGGTGCTCGTATGGCAACGCTGGATGGCTGACGCCTTCGCAGGCCGTGCCGCTCGCCAATCCGGCGATGCTGCTCAAGTCCTTCAAGTGGATGCTGGATCCGGAGAGCCCGCTCTACATCCAGCCGCGTGCGGATCCGGCGTTTGCCCGCTGGTTGATCGAGTTCGTGCTGGCGTCGCGCACGGCCAAGTTCGAACGCGGCGCGGCGGCGCTGGTGGAACTGTGCCGCGTGAGCGTCGACCTCTGGGAAGAGTTCGCGCGCCGATCGCCTGACGCCTTCGGCTTCGAGCGTCACGGCCTGCTGGCCGTATACGAGAACGCTTCGTCGATCGAGGCCGCCAGGCCTGGCGTCGATCTCGTGTGCCGATCGGGCGTGCGGGCCGAGCGGTGGACCGCCGACGAGATTCGCGAGAAGGAACCCGCGATCGTCGGGCCGCAGGTCGGCGGCTACTTCTATCCCGACGATGCGCATTGCGAGCCGTTTGGCGCCGTGAAGGCCCTCGAGGCGGAAGCGCGGGCCCTCGGAGTGCGATTCCTCGAAGGTGCGGAGGTCTATCGCATCGCCGAGGCTGGCGGTGTTCGCAGGCTCACGACGACGAAGGGCGAGATCTCGGCCGGACAGATCGTGGTCGCGACCGGGCCCTGGTCGGAGGGGCTGGGACGGATGCTCGGCTTGCGGCTGCCGGTGATCGGTGCCAAGGGCTACTCCGTGCTGCTGCCGCCGTCCAACCCGCATCCACGGCGATCGATCTACCTCATCGAACGCAAGATCGCGGTGAACCCGCATCGTGATGCGTTGCGGATCGCCGGCACCCTCGAGCTCGTGCGCAACGACTTCTCGATCAACGCCCGCCGGGTCGACGTGATCGTGCGCGGCGCGAAGGGCATGCTCGATATCGGCGACGCGCCGGCGGCGCGGGAGGTGTGGCGCGGCCTTCGACCGTGTACGCCCGACGGCATGCCGGTCATCGGTCGCGCCCGCGGGAAGGGCGACGTGTGGCTGGCCACTGGACACCAGATGGCGGGACTCAAGACGGCGACGGGCACCGCCCTGCTTCTCGCGCAGCTCATGACGGGTGAAACGCCACGCTTCGATCCCGGGCCGTTTCGCGCCGACCGCTACTGACGGTTCCGCCGCGCTCCGTGCCGCGTCGACCGACTTCATCGCGTGGCCGAGCATTCGCAACGGCAGAGTCCGCGATGATCCGTCGATCATCATCGTGCTACGCTGCGATCGAGGCGGACAGCCCCCTTTCTACATCTCCGACGCAGAGGCGCTTCCTGACAACTCTGTGATCGTTCAATGCGCTCTCTCGCGGTCGGACGCCTGCACCGCGAGCATTGCCTTCGGGAGCTGATTCATGACGCTCGAGTTAGCCGGCCAGATCCTGTGCTCGGCCGGTGTGAGCTATTTCCACATCTATCCCAACGGCGACGTCTACCGTTGTCTCGCCGATTACAACGCGCGCCGGCCGCCGATGTTCAACCTGAAGCACGATGGCTGGATGGGCGCCGTCGAACCGCGGGTCTGCGATCACGAGCGCTGTTACAACGCCTGCGACCTGGACTGGACGACAAAGTGGCAGGTCGACGGTCAGGGACGCGTGGAGAAGACCTTCGAGGGGCAGCGAAAGGACATCGAGAAGGAAGTCTCGCTGCTGTTGTGCTCGCAGCGCCTGGAGGCGCCACAGCGCCGGATGGCCTACTTCATCTGGTCGCCGACACTGACGTGCAACTACACGTGCGCGTACTGCGGCTGTGCTGCCGGGGCCAAGCAGATCAAGCACGACTTCCCTTCGTCGCACCCCGAGCTCACCGTCTCCGAGTGGGTCGACATCTGGACCGACATCCTGGAGCGCTTCGAATACGGGATGCTCAGCATCACGGGCGGCGAGCCGCTGCTGAGCGACGCCACGATTCCCGTGCTGAACAGGGTCACGCAGAAGTTCGCCTGTTACATCACGTCCAACGTCAGCCGTAACGTGATGGACTTCACTCGCGGCAACATCCGCCCGGGCGGCGCGAGTGAGATCGACGGCTTCGGCCGCGTGCCGGTCGGCCTCACCGGGATCAACTGCAGCCTCCACCCCACCTCGAAGGGGTTCAACTGGGATCTCTTCAAGGGTTCGGTCCTGTTGTTGCAGCAGGCCGGCTTCCATGTCTCGGTGAACTACGTCGGCTATCCGCTCCAGCTCTATCTGGCGCCCGAGTACAAGGCGTGGTGCGAGCAGCACGACATCGAGTTCACGCTGTCGGCCTGGCAGGGGATGGACAACGAGGGCACCGTCGCGCGCTACTCCCCGCCCGAGCGGACCTTCTTCGAGGAGATCGCGCCGGCCCACCGGAAGAAGGCCAACGAGCTGGTGTTCACCGATTACCGCTACGAGGTGATCTTCGACGCCCCTCTGACGCGCGTGATGATGGCCGACATCCTGACGCTCACGGGTCGCATCCGCAACCTCTCTGCGACGGAATGGCTGGTCGGCAGCGGCCCGGGACGCTGGAGCGTCGCCGGCTACGTGACGCCCATCGAGCAGCGCAGGAAGTGGCTGCGCGAGCTGCGCACCAGCCCCGGCGACTGTCGCGTGCCGCCGCAGGGTGAACTGGAGTTCGCGCTGCGCATCGACACCGGCGGCCTGCCGGCCGGCATCCACGAGGTGTGGGTGGACATGCTGATGGAGGATCAGTACTGGATGTCGTTCCACGGCGCGATGCCGGCCGCCGCGACGCTCAGGATCGAGACGTTCAGCCACGAGATCTCTGTCGACGCCGACGCCGTGACGCTGTCGCCCGGCGACACGGCCGTCCTCAACGGCACCGTCCGGAACACCTGCAGCAAGCCGTGGCCCGAGGGGGCGGGCGCCGATCCCCTGAAGCTTGGCGCGAGGCTGTGCCGGCCTGCCGGCGCTGGCGACTCGGTGCGCGAGTTTCGCGCGCACCTCGAACGCCTGCCGAAGGGCCCGGACGACACGGTGCCCTTCCGCCTGGTGCTCGATCCCGAGGAACTGCAGCGCGGCGAGTACGAGCTCAGTATCGACGTCGTGAAGGAGGGCCAGTTCTGGCTGGCCGACAAGGGCGCGACGGCCACGGTCATCCCGGTCGTGATCGCGTGACGGAGGAGGCGCCCCCGGTTCCGTTCGGGGGCGCCGTGAAGGTGCTGGAAGGGCGGCTCGCCGCTAGTTGCCGGGAGCGCGGGCCGCGAGTTGGCGGGTGATGGAGTCGCGGAGGGTGGGGAGGTAGCGAAGGGCGTTCTCGTAGTAGATCTTGCGAAGCACCGCGTCCGGCAGTTCCACGCCCGAGATGTTCCAGCGGCCGTGGCCGGGCGACCCACCGACGGTGCGGACCTGCGCCGGATGCTCGAAGTACTCGTCGGACGTTTCGAGGAAGCGCCAGTGAGGTTCCCAGAAGTCCTGCACCCCGCGGTTGGGACTGCCGTCCGATCCCATGAGGATGCGGTCCTGGTACTTCAGGATGAACTCACGCCAGAGGCGCGGGGCGCGTCCCAGGTCCTGCACCGTTGCCGAGATCTCGACGTCGGCGTTCGGATACGTGTCCAGAAACGTCGCGAGCTTCGCCGGGTCGTAGTACAGCATCGCCATGTGCGCGTTGACGAACCGTGTGTTCGGATGTTTGCGGTGCATGTTCTCGCGTGCCCGTTCGATGACGTCTGGCGACGGGCTGCCGTTGTCGTAGTAGTTGCCGGCATCGTCGCCAGGCTTGTGCCAGAGTCCAGCCTCGAACCGCTCGTTCTTCGGGCTGATCGGATAGAAGCGCCCGATCGAGTCACTGAGGTGGATCATGACGGGCCGCTTGTACTTCGCGGCCATCTCCCAGACGGCATCGAGTCGCGGGTCATCGGCCTGGATGAAGGAACCATCAGGGTTCTTGGCGGACAGACCCAATCCCTTGGCGACCTTCATGCCGAGGGCGCCGGCCTTGAAGCCGCGCTCCATCTCCGCGGCGAAGCGCTGGGACCACCCGGGCTCGTTGATGCCTTCCGCGCTGAAGGTGACGAAGTTGGCGACTCGGTCGCGGTATGGCTCTCCCGCCTTCAGGGCCGCGTCCAGGCGGGATCCCGTCCCGCCATTCAAGTTGACGATGGCACCGATGCCGGCTGCGTCCATCTTGCCGATGAACGATCGGTACGCCTCACTCGTCGTCAGGCCGCCAGCGTGAACATGGAAGTCGATGGCCGGGTACTTGGCCCTGGTGAGGACCGTCCTGGGCAGACGCAGGAGCGTTGCCGGCATCCGGGGGACGACGTGCCCGTCTGGCTTCCATTCCACCGGGGCAACGAGGTCCGCGGGCGTGGGTAACGGGGGCACGACGATCTTCGGCTGCGCCACGTCGATGGCAGCGGGACGCTGTGCCGCACAGACGGCGCTGGCCATCACCAACACGCACACGGTTACATATCGCTGACGCATGACTCCTCCTGAGATCGTCGCCTTCGTGATCGGTTCACAGCGCGTCCGGCGCGTCACGCGGCGGTAGTGACGTGGGAAGGGACCGATGCGCCGGATCGTCGTGGGGAACCGAGAGATCGGCCTTCGAGCCGGCCATGCGATCGAGCCGGCGATTGGCCAGTGCAGGGTCCAGTGCGCCATCCCATCGCGCGACGACGACAGTCGCCACGACGTTGCCGATCAAGTTCGTGATCGCGCGCGCCTCGGACATGAAGCGGTCGACGCCGAGTAGGAGCGCGAGCCCGGCGACTGGAATGGAAGGAACGGCGGTGAGCGTCGCCGCAAGCGTGATGAAGCCGCTTCCGGTGACGGCCGCCGCTCCCTTCGAGGTGATGAGCAGGAGCGCCAGGATCGACAGCGTGTCCCACAGCGTCAGATGGACGTCTGTGGCTTGCGCCACGAAGACCGCCGCCATCGTCATGTAGATGGCCGTGCCATCGAGGTTGAAGGAGTAGCCGGTAGGAACGACGAGCCCGACAACCGGCTTCGAGCACCCGAGCAGTTCCATCTTCGCCATGATGCGCGGCAGCACCGACTCCGATGAGGAGGTGCCGAGCACGATCAGAATCTCCTCTCGGATGTACCGAATGAGCCGGAAGATGCTGAACCCGGCCAGGCGGGTGATTGTCCCGAGCACCACGAAGACGAAGAGGGCGCACGTGGCATACACCGCCACCATCAACTTGCCCAGCGCGAGCAGCGACGCGAGACCGTAGGCGCCCACCGTGAAGGCCATCGCGCCGAACGCGCCGATCGGCGCCAGGCGCATCACGAGCCCGACAGCCGCGAACATCGCGTGCGAGCACTGCTCGAGAAGACTCACGAGGCGTGAAGAGGCCGGCTGAAGGTGCAGCAGCGCGAGACCGAACAGCACCGAGAAGAGCAGCACCTGCAGGACGTCGCCGCGTGCGAAGGCGCCGACGACGCTGTCCGGAATCACGTCGAGCAGGAACGTCACGGCGTCGCGGTGCTGCGAGGCGCCGGTGTACTGCGCGACGGCCGTCGCATCGAGGCGCGACGGATCGACGTGCATGCCTGCGCCGGGCGCTACGATCGTGACGACGATGAGGCCGATGACGAGGGCCAGGGTGGAGACGGCCTCGAAGTAGACGAGGGCGCGCAGGCCTACCCGGCCGACGTCACGCATTGCGCCCATCTGCGCAATCCCCACCACGACGGTCGTGAACACGATGGGCGCAATCAGCATCTTCACGAGCTTGATGAAGCCGTCGCCGAGGGGCTTCAGCGCCGCACCCTGCTCCGGCCAGATCGCTCCGATCAGCACGCCAAACGCAATGCCCAACAGCACCTGAACGTACAGACTGCGCGACAGAGCTTTCAGAGACATGTCGTCAGGTGCGTCAGCGAACGAGGACTGACAGTTGTCCGCGTCGCTCCACGCGAACTCTCGAGAAAGAGGCCACCGAGGACCCCACGCAGACGTGTGGTCACCGGGCCGCTCCACGCACGGGCATGTCGCGGCCTCGCGGGTAGAGGCGGGCGGCGGAATCGCCGCCCACCGATGCCGGTCGGATCAGAAGCTGAACTTCGCGCCGATGCGCGCGACTCGAGCCTGAGTGAGATCGGTCACGTAGCCGAACGTCGGGCCGGAGACCCAGTTGATGCCGACGGCCGCACTGGAATTGAGCACGTTGAACACGTCCAGGTCGAGGCTCAGGCGGCGGCCGCCGCCGAGCTCCAGTTCCTTCGAACCCCGCAGGTTCAGGACGGCGACGGCCGGGCCGCGCTGCGACCCGAACTTCTCGAGCGGTACGCTCAATGTGGCGAGTTGCGGCAGGCTGCGGAAGACGTACGTCCGGTATCCGGGAACGCCGGCGCGGGCCTGCATGAAGCCGCTGACCTGTACGTCCCAGGGCATGCGATAGGCGCCGCTCACCGTGGCGGCCCAGTTCCAGGTCTCGTCGAGCGGGAAGATCGCCTGGTTCGGCGTCGCCTGCATTCGCGACAGCCATACGTGGTTCTTCGTGAACCAGATCGCGCCCGTGCCCATCCACCGGTTCGACATGCGCTTGGTCATGCTCATCTCGATGGTCTGATAGCGGTCGACGTTGGCGCTGTTCTGTCGCTGGTTCGCGACGAACGCCGCACCGCGATACTGCGGGGCATAGTCGAAGATTGTCACCGCTCCGCCATCGTCGGCCGTGTTGAGCGCGCCGTCCGGACCCGGGTCCACCCGGCTGATCGGAATGCTGTAGGCGTCGTAGGGGCGGCGGGTGTTCACCGTGTCGTAGAGGTCGCTGTCGCGCTTGAACACGTACAGCGTGCGAAGCGCGAGGTTCTCGGCCAGCTGCCGCTCGAACCCAACCGTGACCTCCGTCGTGATTGGTTGCTCGAGACCACTCGGCAGGACGTTGCTGCTGCCGCCGGTGATGCCGATGAAGTCCGATCCGTTCAGATCGAGGTTGGCCTCGCCAGGCGTGTAGTTGCGGTTGCCATCCAGGTCACGCCACCGGAACGTGGCCGCGATGTTGCCGTTCTGGTTGTAGGCGCCGGCGAAGCTGTCGCCGACCATGTGGTTGTACAGGCCGTAGGTGGCCTTGAGCACACTCTTGCCGTCGCCCACCAGGTCCCACGCCATGCCGACCCGCGGCACCACGCGCTGCCAGGTCAGGACGTCGACCGGCGCGAAGGCGCCGCCCGGGAACAGTTGCGGGAACTGCAGGCTCGCCGGATTGCTCTGCGCCGGCACGAAGGAGTGCTGACGTTCGTAGCGGATGCCCCAGTTCGCGGTGAGCCGCTCGGAGATGCGCCAGGTGTCCTTGATGTAGCCCGCGAACACGGTGGCCTTGTTCTGGGGCTCGATCGGCCAGTTGCGGATCTGGATCTCGGCGGCCTGGTTCGACACGCCGTTCACGCGGTCGAACGTGAGCAGGTAGTTGCCGTGCGGCTGATCGTCGAAGGCGTCGCCGGTCCGCTCCCAGTAGAGCGACCAGCCGGCCTTCATCTCGTGCTTGCCGCCGAAGAGCCGCTCGGGCAGGTAGCTGAGGCTGCCATCGAACATGTTGCGGTACCGAGGGGTGCGGCGCGGGGATTCTGCCGGGCCCGTGCGCAATCCGGTCTCGCGGTCGATGCGGCTCGGGTTGTCCGGCGCCGAGAAGCCAGCGCGGACCGCCGAATAGTCCGCGTTGTAGCCACCGCGCCCGACGATGGCGTTCAGCAGCAGCTTTGGCGTGAGCATGCTTTGCAGTTCGCCCTTGTAGATGCTGGTCACGTGGCGGTAGTTCAGCGTCGATTCGAGCGGCCTGAAGCGGCCGGCATCGCGCTGCGGCTGGTACTTCAGGCTCGGCGTGGCGACGGCGAGCAACCGGTGCTTCGGCGATATCTGCCACGACAGCTTGGCGGCGCCGGAGTCGAGGCTGCTCTCGAAGTTGGCGGTCGGGTCATCAGCGGTCAGGTACTGGCCGTCCGGGCCCGGAGAAGCCGCGAAGCCCAGGACCTTGCTGATCCGCTGCTGTCGTGCGTATGCGCCGTAGAACCACAGCTTGTCGTGGATGATGCGGCCACCCAGATCGGCGGCGACATCGTAGTAGTACTTCAGGGGCTCCGTCTCGGTGATGCCTTGCGCGCGAAGGGTGTCGTTCAGGTTGGAGCTTTGCATCCGGCGCCCCTGGTAGGCCGACAGGAACGAGCCGTGGAACGTGTTGCTGCCCGACTTCACGACGCCGACGAAGTTCACGCCTGGCACCGAGACCTCGGCGTCGTTGCCCGAGCCCTTGATCTGCACCTCGTCGAACAGGAACGAGTGCAGGTAGACGCCCGCATTGGATTCGGTGCCGGTCGTGACGTTCACACCTTCGATCTCGATCTTGCCGGTCGAACTCGCACCATAGTTGACGATGGGCGAGCGGCCGGCGAGGTTGCTGTCGCCGACGTCCGGCGCGTCGCGGCTTGTCGATACACCCGGCGCCATGGCGACCGTCTCCCACAGGCCCCGCCCGCGCGGAATGGCGTCGAGTGCTTCCTTTGTGAGGTTGACCGCGGTGGTCGTGCGCGTCAGGTCGACGACCGGGCTGCCGCCGCGTACCGTGACCGTCTCGCTCATCGCACCGACCTTCATCGGCACGTCGACCCGGGCGACGAAGCCGACGTTGATCCGCAGTTCCTCCCTGACGACCGTCGCGAAGCCTTCGAGGGCACACTCCACCGAGTAGACGCCGGCCGGCAGTTCGAGGAAGCGGTAGTTGCCGTCCTGGTCGGTGACCTCGATCATCTGCGGCACCTGCAGCGCGGGACTCGTGAGCGTCACCGTTGCACCGGGCAGGGCTGCACCGGTTTCGTCGGTCACCGAGCCGTGAATCGTGCTGGACACCGTGCTCTGTGCACGGGCAGCGAGAGGCCAGCCGGCGCACACGACCGTGAGCAGCAACGCGAAGGCGATGGCAGTGGCACGGCCTGGGAGGGGCGTGCACCCGGACTGAAGTGCTGTAGGCATACCGAACTCCTTCACTGCTTTGCTGGCGTCCGCGCGGGCGGGGCTGGTGCCGTGTCCTTCGAGGCCATCCATGCGCGGTCCCATGGGAAGGCCAGCGTCGGTTGGTGTGCGTAGCGGCGCATGCCGATCGTCACGGTGGTGCCGGCTCCCGGAGCCAGCTGCACTTGGAAGAAGGGCGCATCGACCTTCGTCGACTTGCCGTTCACGCTGACGTTCGTGGCCTCGTGCTCCGCGTAGGCGCCCGTCTGGACGATCACGGAACGGGCATGGAACGGGCTGACGTTGACGAGCGTCAGCGTCACCGAGTCGGGCTCGATGCGCTGGACGAGCGCGCCGACGTCGGGCGGGAGGCCGGCGCGCCGCAGTTCGGGATCGAAGTGCCGCACCTGTGTGTGCAGCGGCAGCGGACCATGACTGGAGCCGCCAGGGTCGTTGCCGCCCATGGTCAGGTTGATCAGCGCAGTGACCGCCACCGGGTTCGCTCCGGTTCCCGACATCGCCCCGCCGCGGCGGGGCGACTCGCCGCGCGCATCGCGCTGCAAACGCTGACTCGCTCGCTGGATGGCAGCGAGATCCTGCTGGAGCGCCTCGAGGGGATAGTCCGGCTCGACGCCCGTCAGATAGCCGATCCAGCCGGTCTTGGGCAGTCTCTGGAGATCGCGGTCCTCCAAGGACCACGTGTAGATGTCGGTGGCGACGAGCGAGAGGTTGCCGAGCGTGCCCGACGGCCCGCCGACCATCTCGTGGTAGTCGTACCACCCCTGGTCGCCGAAGCGACGCGGCAACAGCACCTTGCCGCCCTCTTCCTTCTTCGCGGCGAAGAGGTTGTCGATCTGGCGCCGCAAGACGTTGGTGAAGCCGTGGTCGCCGGTCAGCAGCAGCGCCGCGCCGAAGGCTTCGGGCGGCCCGCGGAAGACGTAGTTGCGGTTGCCTTCGTCGGGTGAGTTCCAGCCGAAGACGCCGCCGTACCACTTGCCGCCCCACTCTCCGCCCACGCGGCCATCGAGACCGATGTTGGACGGAATGTTGCCGCCGTTCTTCTCGGTGCGCTCGCGCCACGCGCCGACGTAGTCGAGCACCCAGTCGCGGTATTTCGCCTGCTGCGTCAGCAGGTACGCGTGCAGCACGAGGTTCGCGGCGTTCAGGTTGAGCGGGTGGTCACCCCTGATGTTGCTCGACGCCAGGAAGCGCGTGCGTCGCGCCTGGCTGACACCTTCGTGCGCCACGCCATCCCAGTCGTCGGCTGTGGCTGGCGTCAGCTTCGGGCCCTTGCTGCCGTTGAACAGGCTGCGGATGATCCGCAGCTTCGGGTCGTAGTTCTGCGCGTCGGGATCCTCATTCAGATACAAGCCCGCGAAGCGCTGGGTGCGGGAGCGATGCCGCAGGTCGGTCGGTCGGCTCAGGCCATAGAAGTAGAAGCCCGACAGTCCTTCGCTGGTGTGCTCCCAGTCGAACGAGGTGATGAACTCTTTCTGGAAGATGCCGTCGCGGGCCAGTTCGAGCTCGGGGATGCGGGCCCGGCCGAACTGATCGAGGTGGCCCTCCCACGCGAATTCCCAGTCCGAGATGAGCGACTCGGGTCCACCGAGCGCATGCGCCAGTGGCCACTGGCGTATGTGCTCCATCGCATCGTCGGGACCATCGGACACGCCCCACCGTTCGGGTGTGCGCAGGTGTCCGCGATCCGTGAGGTACTGCCGGCGGTACTGCCGCGCCCCCTCGGCGTTGAGTTCGAGCAGCGTCCGTTCAGCGAGCGCCCATGAGGGGGCCGCCATCGGCGTGTCGACGGCGAGTGTGACCGGCTCGAACAGCTGAGTCAGTGGAACCGACGCCGGGCGTTGTGCCGTGACACCAACGGCGCCCACGACGAGCGCGATCAGGACGGCGGCTCCTTGCCAGAGCTTCACGTGCGCGACCTCCAAGAGTCCATCGAGCCGGCACCGTGAACGCGCGACGCACGATCGTCACGGGGCCGTCGCTTCGTTGAAGTGGCGACACCGTAGCACGCGACCCACGCGAGGGTTGTCGCAGTTTGTCGCGCGTATTGGCCGCGAGGCGGCCGTCGAATGCCATTGCATACGATGCGCGCGTCTGATACCTCTCGCCGTCCGTGCGCACCCGTCTTCTCGGTTTGGCCCTCCTCGCGACAGCGTGGTCGGCGACATGCAGTCGCAGCGTCGTTCCTCCGCCGCCAGTCGCCGTCGTCCGGCTCACGGCCGGTACGCCGGGAGCTGGGTTCTATCCACTCGGACTCGCCCTGCAGCGTGCCTACTCGCGGGTCCTGCCATCGGTGACGGTGACGGTGAGAGAGAGCCCGGGTGCGGTGTCGAACCTCGAGAACCTGCGCCGCGGGGACGCCGACATCGGCTTTGCATTCGCGGACGTGGCGTACATGGCCTACACCGGCCAGCTCGAAGAGATGGACGGGCGCTTCGAAGGGCTGCGGGCGATTGCGGTCCTGCAACTGACGCCCCTTCATCTCGTGGTCAGGAGCGGACTCGAGGTGCGGGCGCTCACGGACCTGCGCGGGCGACGGGTTGCCGTCGGCCCACAAGGCAGTGGCACGGCACTCACCTCGAGCATCGTCGCGCAGGCTTTCGGGCTCGAGCCGGCGGACATGCAGGTCGAACGGTTGCCGTTCAGTGAGGCCGGCCGCCGCCTGGCAGAGGGAACGATCGACGCGGGCTTCTTCGATGTCTCGTATCCGGCTGAATCGGTGGCCTTTGCAACACGCGCTGGCGCGCACCTCGTGCCGATCGATGGACCCGCCGTGCCGGCGCTGCGCCACGCGTATCCGTTCCTCCGCCTCACGTTCCTTCCAGGGGGCACCTATCCCGGACATCCGCGACGAGTCGCCACGCTCGGCATCGACAGCGTGCTCGTGAGTCGCGCCGGGCTGTCCGACGACCTCGTGTACGCGCTCACCAAGGGGCTGCTCGAGAGCTTGCCCGGCATCTCCAGCGAACGTGCGTCACTGCGAGACATGGAGGTGCGTCAGGCGCCGGCCACATCGGTTCCGCTCCACGCGGGGGCGGCGCGCTACTACCGGGAACGAGAGCTCACGCGATGACGCCGCCATCGACACGGCGCAATCCCGCGTTCTGGCTCATCCTCGGGAGCTGTGCGGCGGTCCTGACGCTCGCCTGGTTCGGGTACCACGCGAGCCGGGAGTGGCGGCGTACCTCGGTGATGCTGGTACGTGGGCGCGCCAGTGAAGCCGCCGACCTCTTGCTGCGAACGCTCGCGCGCGACATGCGTGGCGTGGACGAATCCATCCTGAGCGGCCTGCACTGGGACGAGGTGGACTTCGAACCGCCGTACGACGTGCGCGACGTCATTGCCGGTGCGTTCGCGAGGTATCCATATCCCGAGTTCTTCTTCGGATGGGATGGCGCGCTCGAGTCGAACGTCGTGCTCTTCACACGGGCAGACCGTGAGCCGCCCTGGATGAGCAGTTCGGCACCGCTCCCGAGTTTTCCCGTGCGCGTCACCCACGACGGCCGGAGCCTGCGGTCCATCGTCGCCCGCATTGCACCGGTCGCAGACGCCGGGCGGCGTTTCGCGGCCTTCGAGACCGATATCGGAGGGACGCGGTATCAGGTCGTCGTCCGGCTCATGTACCGAGACGCCCGACGCCTGTCGCTGGCGAGAGTTCTCGGCTTTGCCGTCAACCTTCGTTGGGCACGCGAACAGTACTTTCCCGAGCTGACCGAGGAAGTGGCGCGCCTCACCGCGGCCGGCGCTGGCTTGCAGGTCACCATCACCGACGACCACGGACGGGCGGTCGCTGGCAACGGTAGTGCTCCGGATTCGCCCTTCTTTGCCGAACGTCTCCTGCATCCGCTCTTCTTCGAACCAGAGCTGGTGCTTGCCAACGACATGGGCGATCTCCCGACGGCGCTCTGGACAGTGCACGTCGACGCAGGCGCAGACCCCAGTCTCGTGGTGGCCGCACAGAGTGCGGAATGGACGGTGGGCTGGACGACCCTGGCGGCGCTGGTGTGCGGCGTCAGCTTGTGGCTGGCTGCGCGCGCGCTGCGAGCGCGGACGGAGCTTGCGCAGCTGCGCGGTGACTTCGTGGCCTCGGTGACTCACGAGCTCAAGACACCACTGGCAACAATCCTGAGCGCGGCAGAGGCATTGGCCCGCGGTCGCGTCTCTGGATCCGATCGCGTCGCCGAGTACGCGCAGCTGGTGGACCAGGAGGCGAAGCGGCTCGGTCGCCTCGTCAACAACCTGCTCGCCTACTCCCGCATCACCGACGTGCACGAGGCGTATACGTTCGAGCCGATTGCCATCACGGACCTTCTCGACGACGTGTTGCGCGGCTTTCAGCACCAGGTCAGCCAGCTCGGTTTCGCGATTGACGTCGAGCCGGCCACGGACCTTCCGCCCATTCGCGGCGACCGCCAGGCTCTCGTGATGGTGTTCGACAACGTGGTCGACAATGCGCTTCGTTATTCACGCGAGCGCAAGCGGTTGGCCCTGAGAACGCGGCGCGACGAGCGATACCTCGCGATAGACGTCGAGGACGAAGGGATTGGCATCGCCGAGGACGAGCTCGACAAGATCCTGAGGCGCTTCGTTCGTGGACGGCATGCCCCGTCGGGCGGCAGCGGATTGGGTCTGTCGATTGCGTCGCAGATCGTCCGCGATCACAACGGCACTTTGCACGTCAGCAGTGACGAGGGGCGCGGCACGATTGTCACCGTGCGGCTGCCTGTCATGGAGTAGGCATGAAGACCCGGGTGCTGATGGTGGAGGACGACACGGCGTTCGGTCGAGTCCTGCAGGACAACCTGGAGTTCGCCGGATTCGAAGTCGAGTGGGTCCAGGATGGTGACGCCGCCGTCCGCGCCGTCCGGACCATGCCGCCCGACATGATCCTCCTGGACGTCATGCTGCCGACGCACAGTGGGTTCGAGATCTGTGGCTTGCTGCGGCAGGGCGGAAGGACGCCCGTCATCATGTTGACGGCGCTTGGGCAGAAGGGTGACAAGGTGCGTGGGCTCGAGCTCGGGGCCGATGATTACGTCACCAAGCCCTTCCACATCGAAGAGCTCGTTGCCAGGATACGCGCCGTTCTGCGTCGCGCGCGGCCAGCTGTGTCCACACTCACGGTCGGCCGCATCGCCGTCGACTTCCAGACCCTGCGGGCACACGTCGATGGCGAGGAGGTGCACCTTACCCATCGCGAGTTCGAAGTCCTGCGCTACCTGGCGGAGCGTGCGGGCCAGAAGGTCTCGCGCGACGAGTTGCTGCGGGAGGTGTGGGGTTACCTCGAGATGCCGAACACGAGATCGGTCGACCACGCCATCAACAGACTGCGGAAGAAGATCGAGCCCAACCCTCATCGTCCAAACTTCATCCAGACCGTGCACGGCGACGGGTACTGCTTGCGCCTCACGTGCTGAGCACGGTGCGTCCGACTTCGACGGCCGCCGGCGAACTCACGCGCTGTCCGCTTCGGCTCGCGTCAGGGGTGCCGTCCCGTCAGTTCGGCCAGCAGTTCCGGCACGACCTCAGCAGCGGCAGCGGGTGCGGTGACGAGCAGGCGCACCTGGTCGGCGTCCTCGTGCAGGTCGAACTGCAGGAAGGCGCAACAGCGGCGCTCCTGCTCCACGAGGCGACGGACGCGGGCGGCGGCTTCCGGCGCGTAGCGCAGGTCGAGCGTGAGTCCACGACGCTCCACGCCGCGGAGGGCATCCCGGCTCAAGGAGGCGATGTCGGCGATCCTGCTCCGGTAGTCGCTCGTCGACAGCGTGCAGGCAATCGGGATGTCGTTGGCCATGTGCTTGCTCCAGGACGTGTGGTGAGTCGCATATCCTCATGTAACCGGCGTCCAACCGAGCCGGCTGCGCCGCGCTCTACCTGGCGCAGATGTCCAGGCGAGGCCGACCGCGAGGCGTTGCTGAAACAGGCCATCGAACGCCACGCCGACGTGGTACGGCGACCGCACGCAGGTCGGTCCGATGGCGCGCGCCGGCAGGACTCTGTCGAACCGCGCCTACGTCACGCGCGCGTACAGCCTCTGCCACTGGTAGTGATTCTCGTGCGCTGACCCACGACTGCCGGCAAAGGTCTGATCGGTGACGACGCAACTCTCGATCTTGACGACATCGAGCAGGCGCCAGCCGACGGCACCCCTGCCCGAAGCCGGACCGCGCAACTGAAAGACCAGGAGTCGCACGGTGCCATCGATGACGCCGTAGTCGTGCGGCTCGGCGAGACGGTCCGCTCCTTTGTAACGGACGTCGAGCAGTCGCTTCTCGGCGATCGCACGCCTGATACGTTCATCCACTGCACCACCCTCGACGACTCGTGCATGCTGCCGCGTCAGTCCGATCCGGCGGCGCGGGCGTCGACAATCAGCCGCCAGCGCTGCGGCGCCGCCGACCCTCACGGCGCGTCGTCGGACCCGATCATCCCGCCCTCGCCTTCGAGGCGGGCAATCTGGCGGACATCCGAGCGTGTGAACTTCAATCTGACGCCAACGCCCATGTCGTTCGACTCCTCGACAATCATCACGCCGAAGTGACTCATGCCTCGTGCGACGGCCGCGGCATGCTTGTCGGAGGCGACAAGCGCACTGCCGCCCGCCTCCAACCGGCGCAAGGTGTCGACGTCCAGGCCGCACGCAGCGGCGAAGTCCGCCTGACTGACGCCGGCCAGGGCCCGTGCCGCAGCGATCACGCGTCCGCTCATCCGAATCATGCCGATCATTGTATGAACTTTGCCCATGGCCACACATCGCCGCAGTCTCAGCCTGCGCGTCTCGGCACCTTCCTGCGATAGGGCCAGTGCCGATCTGGCTGACCGGGAGCCGCGAGAACTGGTATCTCGGTGCTTACCACTGGAGTCGGCGCGCCGCGGCGTATGGGATCGCCGAGCAATCGCAAGCCGTTGAGCACCACCAGGACCGTGCCGCCTTCATGGCCGATCACGGCAAGCGGCAGAGGCAGGTCGAAGAACAGTCCTCCGGTCACGAGCACCGCCATGGCCCCGATGGCGAACGTCAGGTTCTGTCGGATGATCGCTGCCGTCCGGCGCGCCAGCCGATGCGCATCGACAAGCCGCCCCATGTCCTCCGACAGAAGCGCGACATCGGCGGCCTGGAGGGCAACATCCGACCCCGCTGCTCCCATGGCAATCCCGACGTCGGCACGGGCCAGCGCGGCCGCGTCATTGATGCCGTCGCCGACAAACGCCACCCTGCCATCGGCGGTGAGTTCACCCACCATCCGCACCTTGTCGTCCGGCAGCATGTCGGCATGGATCTGTTCGGGCTTCAGCCCGAGTTCCTCACCAATCCGCAGGGCAACGGGCCGACGGTCGCCAGTCATCATGACGATGGTGTTCACACCGCCCTGCCGTAGCGCCGCCAGCGCCGGCCCGGAGGTCGCGCGCGTCAGATCGGCGATGCCGACGGCGCCGAGAACGCTTGAATCCCGGCCGGCATAGATGACCGTCTGCGCGTCGGCCGCGAGCGCCTTCAGCGCCGGGTGCTCGATGGCTGCGCCCATCTGCGCCGCGAGGCGAGGGTTGCCCGCCCACACCCAGCCCTGCCCGTCGTCGCCGACAATCCCGGCGCTCGGTCGCGTGGTCACGTCCGTGACGGTGGCCGGCTCGAGGCCCCGTCTGGCGGCTTCCTGCCGGATGGCGGCGGCACTGTGGTGCTCGGACTGGGCCTCGAGTCCCGCGACGAGCGCCAGGAACCGTGCCGTGTCGCCGTCGAGGGCCACGATGACGGTCACCGATGCCTTACCTGTCGTCAGGGTTCCCGTCTTGTCGAAGGCGAACGTGTCGACGGTCGCGAGGGTTTCGAGCGCCGCACCGCCCTTGAACAGCACCCCGCCACGGGCGGCCGCCGACAGCGACGACAGGATGGCCGCTGGTACCGAGATGACGATGGCGCAGGGGCTCGCCGCCACCAGCAGGGTCGCGGCGCGGTAGAGGGCGTCCTCCCAGCCACGCCCCAGCCAATAGAAGACCGCAAAGGCAAGAAGGGCACCGGCCATCACGACGATCGTGTAACGCTGCCCGAACCAGGAGCTGAACTGCTCGGACGGCGCCTTGGCAGCCTGCGCCTGCGTCACCAGCGCGATCATGCGGGCGACCGTGCTCTCCGCGATCGTCCTGGTCACGGCCACGTCCAACACGCCGTCGAGATTGATGGTCGCCTCGAACACGGGAGCACCGGGGTCCTTGGCCACCGGCATCGACTCGCCGGTGATGCCGGCCTCGTCCAGCGACCCGCGGCCGCTGACGATCACCCCGTCTGCCGGAACACGCGCTCCGGGGCGAAGTACGACGATGTCGCCCACGCCGAGATCGGCAGCAGGGATTTCCGCGACCCTGCCGTCGGGGCCCTTGCGCAGAGCCGTCTCCGGGCGGAGTGCCATCAAGGCCTCGATGGCCCGGCGGGCGCGTCCGAGCGCCCGCGCTTCCAGCGTGGTCGAGACGCTGAAGAGCGCGAGCAGGATTGCACCCTCGAAAGGAGCGCCAACAGCCGCGGCCGCAACAGCGGCAACCACCATCAGCAGGTCGATGTCGAGAACGTGCTCGTTCCACAACGCGCCGCCGGCCCGCAATGCGGCTGGCAGACCGCCGGCCAGATAGACGAGGGACATGCCCGTGACCGACGAGAGATCGGCAGCGCCCTGAAGCGGCAGCAGCCCGATGAGGGCCAGACACAACCCGAGAACCGTCATCCCTGTCAGGATCAGCGAGCTCCCGCCGCGCAGGAATGCCCTCACGTCGTCGTCACTCATGAGTCAGCGGCCACCACGCCCCGTCGCACCGTCATCGTGTCCTGCGCACGTCGATTCCCGTGACCCGGCCCCGCCAGACTGTCCGGAACGCACGTCGACAGACCAGCCGACGTCGCCGGCCATCGGCACGATGATGCCATCGTGCGGCTCGTAGCCGTGGAAGTGTTCCTCCCAGGGCACCTGGCGACAGGCACCGTCGAAGCTGCTCCAGCGTGCGGGCGTGTAGATGGCCGTCACGTCGCCGGTGGGGCCGAACCGAAATACGCAGGGATCCCTCCTGCGTCAGACGAACCCAGTCGATGGCGCGCGGTTCCGAAAGTGCCCATCATGGATACCGCGCGACCGGGGCAGGCAGATCGGCGTACTCGGCGCGCACCGTCGCGATCACGGCCGGCGGCCTCGATGTCACAGAATCACGTTCGTCCTGACGTCGCCCGAGTGTACGAACTTGCGGAAATAGCGCGCCGTCTTGTTCTCCCACTTCGGACTGTGGTCGCGCAGGCCGTCGTGTGCGCCCCACGTTCCGGGAAAGGCGCGGCGGGTGAGATCGGCCAGGGACACGTTCGCCGATGCTGACGCGAGTGCGGCCTGATACGCGTTCACGTCCGCCCCTGGCCCCGCGATCGCCGACAGCGGCGTGACCACGCGACGGCTCGGAAAGGCGAGCGGCCCCGGATCGCTCCCGGCCTCGGGGTCCGGGCCCGTGAACGCGCCGTTGTCCGACGTCTCGTCTTCCGAATCGGCGAAGTGCTCGGCGATGGCCGTGATCAACAGGATGAGGACGATCACCGGCGCCGCTCCAGGGATGAGCCACGCCCAACCGGGAACCTCGCCCGGAAAGTCCGTCACGATGTCCTCGAAGTCCAGCACATCGTGGCTGCCGGGCGTGAGGTACGTGGCGTGGCTGCCCGCAGCCACGTACACGAGGAGGTCGTCGCGGGCGCGATCCCGATCGAGCGGCAGCCGCTTCAGTTCGTCGTTGTCGTTGAACTCCTCGTGTACGGATGTGATGACCGTGTGCGCGACCACCTCGTCGAGCGCCTTGTTGCCGGCAGCGAGATCCTCGAGGTCGCGGCGATCGAACACGACGCAGCAGCCTTCGTTGTCGCCCTCGTGCTCGTTGGAGAAGACCGAATCGGCGACCTGCAGGTAGTCGTTGAAGGCGTACAGGAAGTAGTACTCGAGGAACACGTAGTTTCGCAGGGCATCCCACGCGCGCCATACGAACTGCCACGGCTGCGGAATGTCTGCGAGCACGGCGGTCTGTGCGGCTTCGTCGCCCGCCTCGAATGCCGCGATGAAGCGCCGCAGGATCTCACGCTTCGCACTGGTGGTGAAGGCAACGTTGCTGGCGCCGGCGGTCCGGAAGAACGAATGCTCCACCGCGAATCGTCCCCACAGCGCGTCGTCCGGCCGGTCGGCCTGCACCTCGTGCTTCAGGGTCTCCAGGAGGAACCGCATCTCGGCACGGACCACGATCGGATGACGCGGGACGCGCGGGTCGCCCGGTGACGGATCGACAAGCCCCTGGACCGTCGCCGAGGCGCCGAAGAGCTGTATCGAGCGATCGAAACCACCGCCATGCGTGTACACGCTGCCCGAGGAGATTCGCTCCTGCACCTCGGCACCGGTCGTGGGATCGTCGAGCACGGCGGTCGTGAGCGCGCTGGCCGGCACCGTGTCAGATCCGGTGCGCACGATGGGCGGCTCGAAGCGCGCGTTGCCGACCTGGATGCGCAGCGTGTCTCTCGTCGGCTCGTCGAGTGTCGCCATCACGGCCGGCGGCACGGCGAACATCGCCTCGAAGTCGACCGGGTGGAAGCGTTCGACTTCGTGGAAGCGGATCTCGGGATACCACGCGTCGGCGAGCTGCACGACGGTGGCATGGCGCAGCGGTCCGGTGAGGTTGAGCGCGCTCGACACGGCCACCTCGGCATGAGCCGTCAGATCAAACATGGGGTCCTCCCGGGGCGTGCGCGGCAACGGCAAGGTCTTGGACGAGCTCGGCCAGCGGAGTCAGCCGCGATTCGTAGAGGCGGCGGAGCGGTTCGAGTGCGGCGACACATGGCACGTCGAGTCGCGTCGATGCATCTTCCGCTCTGGCCACGAGCGCCGTGTACCGCGCCGGATCGACCATCTGCAACAACGCGAGGAACTTCCTGGCCTGGGTGAGAAAGCGATCGGCGTCGGCCCGTTCCTGGCCGATCATGAACGCGATGAACGCGCGGCCCGCCTGCACGGCGGCGTCGTGCGCCGCGACGGACTCGGCCGAAAAGGGACTGCCCGCCTGACCGTCGGTCCAGCGTCTCGTCCAAGTGCCCACGGCAGCCGTCATCAGTTGCCTCGCCTCGATCATCGCCGCACCAGCCAGCCCCTGTACGCGCTTCGCGCATTCGGGATCGACGAGCAGCGGACGCGGCAGCGGGAAGAGATCGTCCAGCAGGCGCGTCGCATCGTCTTTCCGCAGGACCTTCACCGTGAGGCGGCGGGCCCGCATCTTCGGCGGGTCTGATGTGACGACCGCGGAGTGGTGGCCGAGGAACAACGTGGTGACGGGCAGTGACAGCCCCGGCTGCAGCGCGGGCTCGTAGGCCCGCAGCACGTCGTTCACCCACATGGACCCCTGGCCGTGCGTGTGCCAGCGAAGATGGAGGCGGAACAGGCCGCTCGCGGCTTCGAGCGGAATGCTGGCGGACATGGGCGTGCCGCCCACCCAGAGCTGGAGTCGCAGAAGCGCGCCGAGGAAGGTCGCGATGACGCGAACGGCCTGCCCGTCGAGATGCACCTGGACGTCGAGTTGATCCTGCGCGCTGCCGGAGACGACGACATCGAGCTTGATGTCGATGCCGATCACATCGAGGAGCGTGCGCTCGAGCGTGTAGCTGAGCGAGTGGCCTGGCGCGATCGCATGACCGCGCTCGTCCGGTGGCGGCGTGGGCTGCACGACGAGGCCGTTCGGGAGCGCCGTCAGCGCCCCCGGCGGCGCACTGAAGTTCGCCGGATTACCGTCGAGGAACTGGTGGTGGAACGCCGGAGTCCAGACGTGCATGCGTTCGTCTCCTGTCGGTTGTCACCGATACGAACGCTGGCGGAGGCACGAACAGAACAGCGTGGATGTCCGCCACGATGTCGTGCTCGGCGCAGAAGTCCAGCATCTCCTGCGTCTCGGGAATGCCGCCGATCACACAGGAGTACAGGTGCCTCAGTGCGGACAATATGGAACGTTGACCTCGATCAGCCCGCGAAGGACGCGCCGTCCAGGACGTCGGTGATGGTCGATGTCCAGGGCGAAGCAATGCTGGTCGGTGATACGGACGCGGAGGCTGGTCATGATCAATCGCCGTCCTTGCCGATCTGGGCCATCTGAATCGCATCCATGCGGCCGCCATAGATTTCGATCCGGGAGAATGCGGCCTCGATCTCGAGAAGGTCCGCCGGCGTGAGGTGCACGGTGACCGCGCCCAGGTTCTCGCGCAGGTGATCCTGGTTGGACGTGCCGGGGATCGGCACGATCCACGGCTTCTGCGCCATCAGCCATGCCAGTGCGATCTGCGCGGGCGTCGCACTCTTCTTGGCGCCGAATGCCCTCAGCAACTCGACAATCGGCTGGTTGTTCTTCATGACCATCGGCGAGAAGCGTGGGAACGTCGTTCGCAGATCAGTCTTCGGGTCGAAGGCCGACTATGCGTTCACGTCCATGGTTCCGGGCAGGACGCCTTGTCCCAGCGGTCCCCACGGCACGAAGCCGATG
>CBIHOS010000046.1:0-25239 GCA_966211945.1 uncultured bacterium | reverse complement strand
CCCAGAATCCAGCCAATCACGATCCCGACGAGCAGGACCGCCGGGATGAAGATGAAATGTCCGGCGGTCACGCGCGGTCAGCGTCCGCCCGCGGCGCGACGCGCCTCCTGGAGTTCGAGTTCGACGCGACCCAGCCGGCGCCAGAGCATCAGCACGTAGACCAGGATCGCCAGCCAGGCCACCGTGTACGCGCCGATCAGGAACGGCGCCGCCGGCAGCTTCTCGCCTTCGGGCAGTTCGTCGATGGGCACGTACTCGTCCTGTGCGGCCGTGGTCGGCGGTGCCGCGGACTGCGCAGCCAGGTCGACGGGGACGGCGGCACCCAGGGCTGCGGTCAGGACGGCGGCGCCGGCCAGTCGTTTCACGATGGACATCGATTACCCTTCCGCGTCGGCGAGCAGGAGATCCAGGCGGTCTTCCTGTTCGGCCAACCGCACGCGTGCCTGCAGCAGCGCGAGATACAGGAGCAGGAACGCGGCCATGCACCAGTAGAACGGGAACCGCATCTCCGGCCCCAGGGTCGGCACCACGCTGGTCTTGGGATGCAGCGTCCGCCAGACGTTCACCGACCAGTAGATGAACGGCACGTTGAACATGCCGAAGATGGCGACGCCGGCGGCCAGCTTCTCCGAGCCCGGCCCCCCGTAGCGCCGCAGCAGCAGGTAGGCGTTGAACAACAGCCACAGCACGAGCGTCGACGTGAGCCGCGCGTCCCACTGCCACCACACGCCCCACGCCTTGCGGGCCCAGAGCGGTCCCGAGATCATGACGATGATCCCGAAGAGCACGGCCAGTTCGGCGGCCGCCTCGGCGAGGCGATCGCTCGAGGCGCGGCCTTTCCGCAGGTAGCCGATGCTGGCGATGCCGGACGTGAAGGCCGCCACGAACAGCATGATCGCCGACGGCACGTGGAAGTAGAAGATCTTCTGGACGAGCCCCATCGTGGACTCGTAGGGCGCCTGGGCGATCAGCCACGGCGCCAGGCCGAACATCGCGAGCGCGACACACAGCATCGCCGGCACACTCCGCGCGAGCATCTCAGGCCTCCTTGGCGACACGCGGCGCGGCTTCGATCATGAGCGTACCGAACGTCCACAATGCGAGCGTCACGAACACCGCGTCAAAGCATATCAAGAGCGACAGCCAGAGGCTGACCTGGCCGGGCACGTAGGGATCGGCGAGGGCGGCCGCGGTCCCGCGCACGCCGCCGATGATGATCGGCACGCTCATCGGATACAGCAGCAGCGGCAGCAGCACGTCGCGCGTCCGGGTGCGCGCCAGCATTGCCGCGAACAACGTGCCGATGGCGGCGTAGCCCGCCGTCCCGGCCGCGAGCAGCGCGAGAATCGCCCACGGCTGCCCGCCGATGGGCATCTGGAAGAACAGCGCGACGAGCGGCAGCAGGATCGCCTCGACCGCGAAGAGCAGCGCCATGAGGGCAATCCACTTGCCGAGGAACACCGCCGGCCGCGGCGCCGGCGACACGAGGATGGCGGCCAGCGTACCGGCGGAACGCTCGCGCTCGAAGGTGCGCGCCATGGCGAGCGTGCCCGACAGCGCGACCGCCACCCACAACACCGCGGGCCCGGCATCTGGCGCCGGCGTGCCGTTGCGGACGAGCGCAAACGAGAAGACGAGCACGCACGACAGCGCGAAGAACACGGTCGTGAGCAGCCCCTCGCGCGAGCGGTGCTCGATGCGCAGGTCCTTCCCCACCAGCACGGCGGTCGCGGCAACGACGTCCCGCAGCGCCACGTCGCCTGCCGGGGCCGGCTCGACCGCCTCCGCCAAGGCTTCGGCGGGCAGGCCGAGCCGTCCAACCTGATCGACCGAACCCGCAACCACGGCCCGATACCCGTCGGCGATCGTCCTGTTGCGATCCAGCCCGACGAGCCTGCCGTCCTTCACCACGAACGCCCGATCCACGAGGCCCTCGACGAGCGCGAGGTCGTGCGTCGCGAGCACGACAAGCGTGCCGGCGTCGCGCAAGGCGGCCAGGCGGACGATCATGCTGCGCGCGCTCTCGTCGTCCAGGCCCGTGAACGGCTCGTCGAGCAGCAGGATCGACGGCGCATGCAGGAGCACCCGCTCGAATGCGAGGCGCTGACGCATGCCGCGGGAGAAGCGTTCGACCGGCTCGTCGGCGCGGTCGGCAATTCGCGCCTGCGCCAAGGCGCGATCGACGACGCCCGCGACGTCGGCTACGCCGGCCAGCCGCGCGAACAGCACGAGGTTCTCGCGCGCCGTCAGTTCGCCGTACACCTGCGGCTCGTGACCCAGTACGCCAAGCGCGCGGCGGGGCGAGTCGAGCGCTCCGGCCGCCGGATAGACGACGCGGCCGCGCGACGGTTCGGCCAGCGTCGACAGCACGCCGAGCAGCGTCGTCTTGCCGGAGCCGTTGGGACCGAGCAGCCCGATCACCTCGCCGCGCCGCCCCTCGAACGACACGTCGCGCAGCACGCGGCGGCGGCCGTACTGGCGTGCGACCTGCGACGCGATGAGGAGCGGAGCCTGTGCCGCGGCGACGGCGCCGCCGGGCACGATCGGAGAGCCGGCCGGGCCGCGGCTCATGAAGCGTGGCGGGGGCTCGTGTGATCCGCCGCCGACCCTGCCCTGGCCCGCTCGTCGTCGAGCAGCGCGTACACGCCTTCGAGGTCCCGCAGGATCGCGTCGTGCTCGTCGCGATCGTCCGGCCGTACGGCTCCGCCGTTCTCGAGGCGCTGGAGCCGCTCGAGCAGCGTGGTGCGCTGCCTGTCGAGGGCGGCAATGCGGGCCGCAGGACTGACCGGCAGCAGGAACATGGCGTAGAGGCCGCCCGCGACGACCAGGCCCGCGAGCGTCAGGGCCACGTAGCGTGGCCACGGCGAGTGGTGTGGAAGACCGTCGACGACGATACGCAGGTCGCCGCCGGCCGGCAGTCCGGGCCCGGTCCCGGTGAAGTACGTGCGGCCCTCTGCCTGCGCTTCACGAGACTGCGGCAGCGTCGGCTCGACCAGCCGCGTCTCGCCGAGGCGCCGCAGGATGACGTTGGTGGCCATGCTCGCGAGCGGCAGGCGCAGCGTCATCTCGCGGCGACCACCGGTGATCGGCAACCGGTAGCCGACCTGCGCGATGGTACGGCCGGGCGCGAACGGCCCCGCGATCACGAGCGTGCGCTCGAACACCCTCGCCTGCGGCGACGATCCCTCGAGCAGCGTCACCTGCGCCGCGTCGTCCGGCATCGCGATGCTGACGGGCTGTTCGATCGACACCGGCGTCGCCGACGCGTTCGCGATCTCGAACAGGTGGAAGACCTCCAGCTGCTCGTTGTTGAAGTCGAGAATCGTTCGCGTCTGGTTACCGAAGACGACGGTGCCAGGGCGCGCAGGCTGGGCCGGCAGCGGCGCCGGGGCCGCCCCTGCCCCGCCGCTCGATGCCGCCGCGCCGTCCAGGCCGACCGCGAGGATCAGGCGGACGCCGCCTTGCGCCGGCATGGGAAACGCCTGCGAACGGACCGTCTCGCCGTCGACGACGACGGTGGCCGTCACCGTCGATCCGGCTGCCACGCCGCTGAAGATGGCGCGGCCGCTGGCGTCGGTGGGAGCGGTCTGCGCGGCGCCCGCGGCGAGCGTGACGGGCACGCCGGCGACGTTGTTGCCCAGCGCCTGACGGACCACGCGCACCGACACCGAGCCGTCCGGCAGATCCGTGCTCGGGAGCGGCACGCCGTTCATCTGGCGAATGTCGGGCATCTGCGCGCGGGCGATGCCGATGCCCGCGATCGCCATCACGCAGACGATGGCGACAAACAAGAGGTAGGGACGCGCCGCTGGCGCGTCCGACCGCCGAATCTCCGTCGTCACAACGCCGCTCCGCACGACTTGCAGAACCGCGCGTCGGCGTCGTTGGCCGTCTCGCACGACGCACACCGCCTGGCGGCGGCCTGGCGCGACGCCTTCGGCTGCCGCGCGGCGGCGAGATCGCGGCTGATCCGATCGCGCAAGCCTGCCTGGCCGGTTTCGATGCGCTGCATCAAGCCCACCGCCCGCTGCCGGAGCCGGCCGGCCATCTCGTCGAAGTCGGCCTGGGCCACCTTGCCCATCGCCTTGTCGAACTCGAGTTCCTTGATGCTGCGCAGCACGAGCGCCTTCTCGCGTTCGAGCGCCTGCAGCTGGCGCGTCGACCGCCGCCCGTCGCCGGCCAGCCGTTCGGGCATCACCAGCGGCAGCACGGTGCGGTGCATCGCGAGCGCCGCGAACGACGCCGCAACGATCGCCACGCTCAGCAGGACGAGATGTTCGGGTCGCGTGAAGCGCGGCTCACGCCACACTGCGGCGGTCGCGCCGAGCAGGCCAAGGACGATGAAGAAGTGCCAGGCACGTGCGCCGCGCGCGTCAGTCGAGATCACGCAGTTCCTCGTCCAGCTGCGCCTGGTAGGCGTCCCTGGCCGCCGGAGCGTCGCGGTCCTGTGGAGCCTCGGGCCGCCGGCGCGCCCAGCGCACCGCGACGGTCCCGGCAAAGGCGGCGCCCAACACGCCGAGCGCCGACGGCACCAGCCAGATCAGGCGGTTGAAGGCCGAGTCGGGCGGCTGCGTGAGGACGTCGTTGCCGCCGTGCTCCTTGACGAAGGTCGCCAGGATCACCTCGCGATCCTTGCCTTCGCCGACCAGTTCCTTCAGCCGTGCGAGCTGCTTGGCCTTGCCCTGGCACTGGAACATGCCGCAGGTGCCGGCCGGCAGGCGGCAGCCGCCGCACGTGCACATGATCTCGTTCTCGAGTTCGCGCTCGAGCGGCGATCGCTCGATGACCGATGCGATGTCCTGGGCGTGCACGTGCGCGGGCATCGCGCCGCTGCCGAGCAGTCCGATGAGCAGCAGCACCGCGGTCGTGGTCGTACTCGGGGCCGTATTCGTGGCCGTATTCGTTTCTGGGGCGGCCGCCGGCACCCTCGCCGCCGCGACCTGCAGGGCGCGTTCGGGCAACAGCGCGATCAACGTCCCGAGCGCCAGGATGCCGAAGCCGGCCCAGATCCAGTTGACCAGCGGGTTGACCACGACATGGAACGTCGCCGACTGCTGCTCGGCGTCGAAACCGGCCAGCACCACGTAGAGGTCGTCGGCAAACGATCGCCGGATGGCGACTTCGGTCGTCGGCTCCTCGGCCCGCTTGACGTAGAACCACTTGGCCGGAGCGATCGTTCCGAGGTCACGCCCGTCGCGCGACGCGGTCATCCGCGCCGTGACCATCTGCTTCTGGGCGTCCTGCGTCAGCCGGATGCCCTCGTGGCGGACGGTGTACGGCCCCACGGTCACCTGCTGCCCGGGCTTCATGAGCAGCTGCTCTTCCTGCTTGAAGCCTTCCCCGGCAAAGCCCAGCGCCATCAGGACGATGCCCAGGTGGACGATGTAGCCGCCGTAGCGGCGCTGGTTGCGCGACACGAGGCCGATGGCCGCGGTCAGCAGATCGGAGCCCGAATACTGCTGCCGCACGCGGGCGCCGCGGACGAACTCCTGCAGCAGCGTGCCGGCGACGAACGCCGACAACGCGAAGCAGATGCCCGAGGACCACACCCGGACGCCGAGCGCCACGAGTCCGCCGCCGACGACGAGCGCGCTCACGACCGGCCACAGGAACTGGTCGCGCAGGTTCTCGACCGTCGACTTGCGCCAGGCGAGCAGCGGTCCGACGCCGGTGAGCGCCAGCAGCATCAGCCCGATCGGCAGCATCCACTTGTTGAAGAACGGCGGCCCCACGGTGAGGCGCTGCCCGGTCAACGACTCGCTCAGCGTCGGGAACATCGTGGCGAACAGGACGAACATCGCCGAGAACAGCAGGATCCAGTTGTTGACGAGGAAGGCGGCTTCACGCGACACCCACGAATCGAGCTCGTGGCGGGCCCGCAGGAGCGGCAGCCGGTAGAGCAGCAGCCCGAAGCTGCTGACCAGCAGCACGGTCATGAAGACCGTGAACATCCAGGCCAGTTCCTTGTCCTCGCCGAACGCGTGCACCGACTGCACGACGCCCGAGCGGGTCATGAACGTCCCGAAGATCGTCAGGAAGAACGTCGTGATGACCAGCGTCATGTTCCAGACGCGCAGCATCCCGCGGCGTTCCTGGACCATCACCGAATGGAGGAAGGCGGTGGCCGTGAACCACGGCAGCAGCCCGGCGTTCTCGACCGGATCCCAGCCCCAGTAGCCGCCCCAGCCCAGTTCCTCGTACGCCCAGATCATGCCGAGCGTGAGCCCCAGCGACAGGAACAGCCAGCTGACCATGGTCCAGCGGCGGACCGCGCGGAGCCACGAGTCGTCGAGGTGCCCGGTGGCCAGTGCGGCCATGCCGAAGGCGAACGGAATCGTCATCCCCACGAAGCCGATGTAGAGCGACGGCGGGTGGATGACCATGTAGACGTTCTGCAGGAGCGGATTGAGCCCCTGCCCGTCGGGTGGGATGTCGGCCAGGTACGTCTCGAACGGGTTGTTGTGCACCACCATGAGGAAGAGGAAGAACATCTCCACCATGGCGATGACCGCGACCACCCACGGGATCAGCTCGCGGTGCGACTCGCGCGAGTTGCGGACCGCGATCGCGCCGAACACCGACAGCAGCAGCACCCAGAACATGATCGAGCCGTCCAGCCCACCCCAGTAGGCGGTGAGCTTGAACAGCAGCGGCTGGGCGGCGTCAGAGTAGCGATCGACGTACTTGATCGCGTAGCTGTCGGTGACGAAGGCGTACATGATGACCGCCGACGCCACCCCCATGAGCGCGGTGACGAGGTAGAACGCGCCGATGCCGCTGTCGGTGAGGCGCGTGGACTGGCGCCGCGCACCAGCGATGCACGCCACCGCCGCGTAGGCGGCGACGACGAAGCTGGCGAGGAGCAGGAACGTACCGAGTGCTGGCATGGTGGTGAGGCGGCGCGGCTAGTTGCCGGCCGATTGCGCCGGGACCGTCGCGGGCGCTTGCGCGGCGGGCGCGGCAGGCGCGGGGCGGGCGGTGCGCCCGACGCCTGGCGCCGACGGCTCGTACTTGGACGGGCACTTGGCCATCACGCCGTCGCGCTCGACCACGAAGCCCTCGGGACCGAGCGTCCCCTTGATCACGACTTCCGAGCCGTCCTTGAACGTGTCCGGCACGATGCCCGAGTACGTGGCGCGCACGAGCTGGCCGTTGTAGGACACGTCGAACCGGTAGTCCAGGCTGTCCGGCTTGCGGCGGATGTCGCTCGCGTGGCCGTGCAGCTGGAGACGCTTGCCGTACCAGTCGACCGGCTGCGTCATCACTTCGTCCACGTGCTTGTAGTACTGGGTGTCCTCGGCCAGGCTCGAATACAGGAGGGCGCTGAACGCCAGCCCGAGGACGAGGGTGGAAATCGCAAGCTTGACGGTCCGGGATCCGCTCATGGTGTGTGTGGAGGAGCGCGAAGACCAGCTGCCGCCCCTCAGGCGGATTATGACGCCGTTTGCACGAATTTCGCCAGCCGTCTCGCGACTTGTGCGATCGGCAGCCCGACCACGTTCGGATACGACCCGTCGACGCGGGTCACGAAGCGCGACGCCAGCCCCTGGATGCCGTAGGCGCCGGCCTTCCCCAGCGGCTCGCCCGAGGCCACGTACCAGGCGATCTCGGCCTCGCTGATCACCTCGAACCAGACCGCCGTCCGCTCGACGAACGTGTCCTCGCCCTCGTCGTGCCGCAGCGTCACGCCCGTGAACACCTCGTGTTCCCGGCCGGACAACCGCCGCAACATCCGCGAGGCCTCCGTCTCATCGTCGGGCTTGTTCATGATCGTGCCGTCGCACGCCACGGTCGTGTCGGCGGCGAGGACGATCTCGCCCCGACCGCGCAGCACCGTCGCGGCCTTGAGCCGGGCCAGCCGCTCGACCAGCGCCGCCGCGGTCTCACCGGCGCGCGGCGTCTCGTCCACGTCGGCGACGCGGACCTCGAAGTGGAAGCCGGCTGCCGCAAGAAGGGCGGCCCGCCGCGGCGACGACGACGCAAGTACGAGTGTCATGGGCTGTAGGCCGGAGGCTGCAGGCGTTCCTAGACGAGCGTGAACGTGCGGCCCTGTGGCCCGAGCACGTCGCGCAGACGCCCTTCGATGACCGCGCGATGCACCTCGAGCTGGCCGGCCACGCGCGCGTCGCGGGCCCGCACGAACACGACGCCGTCGGTGTCGCGTACCGGCGTGCTCAGGCGCGCCATCGCACCGCCGACGGCCATGTGCCAGGCCGCTTCGACCTTGCCACGGCTGTGCGGCTGCGACGCGATCAGCTTGGACACGGCGCCGACGAACGCCTGGGCGGGAACCACACCGGGAGGATAGCAGGGCCTTCAGTAGGCGGCAGTCGGGAGTCGGGAGTCGGGAGTGTACGGTCGGCAGTGCCGGTCGGCTCTCGGCCTTCGTTCGGCGTTCGGCGTTCAGCGTTCGGCGTTCAGCGTTCGGCGTTCGCCGTTCAGCGTTCAGCGTTCAGCGTTCGGCGTTCGCCGTTCGCCGTTCGGCGTTCGCCGTTCGCCGTTCGCCGTTCGGCGAAGGTGGGTCCCAACCCGGCCCTCGGTTACGCTGTCAGCATGGCGACTCGCCAATCGGTCCTCGTCTCCGCCGTCCGCACACCGACCGGCAAGTTTCTCGGTTCGCTGAAGGACTTCCCCGCTCCCGCCCTCGGTGCCATCGTCGTGCGCGAGGCCGTTGCGCGGGCCGGGCTCACACCCGCCGACATCGACGAGTGCATCCTCGGCAACGTCGTGTCGGCCGGGCAGGGGCAGCATCCGGCGCGGCAGGCCGCGCTCGAGGCGGGTCTCCCCGCCGAAGTGCCCGCCCTCAACGTGAACATGGTCTGCGGTTCCGGCCTGCGCGCCGTGATGCTGGCCGCCCAGGGCATTGCCACCGGCGATCGCGACATCGTCGTCGCCGGCGGCATGGAGTCGATGAGCCAGGCGCCGTACCTCCTGCCGAAGGGCCGCGAAGGCTTCCGCATGGGGCATGCGCAGGTCGTCGACAGCATGATCCACGACGGCCTCTGGTGCGCCTGCGACAACTGGCACATGGGCATGACCGGTGAAGCCGTCGCGACCAAGTACGGCGTGTCGCGCGAGGCCCAGGACGCCTACGCGGTGCGCAGCCACCAGAAGGCGGCGCGCGCGGCCGCCGACGGCGCCTTCGACGCGGAGATCGTCGCGGTCCCCATCCCGCAGAAGAAGGGCGAGCCGGTGCTGTTCGCGCGCGACGAGTCGGTGCGGGCCGACACGTCGATCGAGGCGCTCGCGAAGCTGAAGCCGGCCTTCGATCCGAAGGGCTCGGTGACCGCCGGCAATGCGCCCGGCGTGAACGACGGCGCTGCGGCGCTGGTCGTGGCCGGTGCCGATGTGGCCGCTGCGCGCCGCCTCACCGTGCGGGCCCGCATCATCGGACAGGCCACGAGCGGCCTCGAGCCCAAGTGGGTGATGATGACGCCGGTGCCGGCGATCCGCACGCTGCTCGGCAAGATCGGCTGGGACATCGGCGACGTCGATCTCTTCGAGCTGAACGAAGCGTTTGCGGTGCAGGCGGTCGCGGTGACCGGCGAACTCGGCATCCCCGAGGAGAAGGTCAACGTGCACGGCGGCGCAGTGGCGCTCGGCCACGCGATCGGTTCGAGCGGCGCGCGTGTGCTCGTCACGCTGCTTCACGCGCTCGAGCGACGCAACCTGCGGCGCGGCGTGGCGGCGTTGTGCCTGGGCGGCGGCAACGGCGTGGCGCTCGCGATCGAACGATAGGTAGGGACGCGCCGCCGGCGCGTCCGATCCGGGTATCGGGGATCGGGTGTTGGGTATCGGTACCGAGCAGTCGTAGCGGCCGGACTTGTCCGGCCGTCCCGTCGCGCGCCTTCGACATTGCGCATGGAGCATTCCGCATTCTCATGATCAAGCTGATTGGCGTCATCGGCTCGGGCACGATGGGCAACGGCATCGCCCAGACCTTCGCGCAGCGCGGGTTCCACGTGCGGCTCGTCGACGTCTCGGCGAGCGCGCTCGAGAAGGCAAAGGCCTCGATCGGCAGGAGCCTCGGCAAGTTCGTCGAGAAGGGGACGCTGAGTGCGGACGAGCGCGACGCCACTCTCGGGCGGCTCGCCTACTTCGGATCGATCGATCATCTCGCCGACGCCGACTACATCGTCGAAGCCATCGTCGAGCAGCGCGACGCCAAGCGCACGCTGTTCGAGAAGCTCGACGCGCTGACGCGGCCCGAGGTCGTGTTGTCGACCAACACCTCGTCGATCTCGATCACCGACATCGCGGCCGCGACGCGACGTCCCGAGCAGGTACTCGGGATGCATTTCATGAATCCGGTGCCGCTGATGCCGCTCGTCGAACTGATTCGCGGGCAGGCGACCTCGGACGGCTCGATGGCGGTCGCCGAGGATCTCTGCCGGCAACTCGGCAAGACCGGCGTCGCCGCCAACGACTATCCGGGGTTCATCGCCAACCGCATCCTCATGCCGATGGTCAACGAGGCCGTGTTCGCGTTGATGGAAGGCGTCGGCACCGCCGAGGCGATCGACTCGGTGATGAAGCTGGGCATGAACCACCCGATGGGCCCGTTGACGCTCGCCGACTTCATCGGCCTCGACGTCTGCCTGGCGATCCTCGACGTGCTGCACCAGGGGCTCGGCGATCCGAAGTACCGCGCCTGTCCCCTGCTGCGCCGCATGGTCGCGGCGGGACACCTGGGCCGCAAGTCCGGCCGCGGCTTCTACGCGTACGCCTGAACCTTCGACGCGCCGCACGTCAGGCTCAAAAGTCACAAGACACAAGACACAAGACGAGTGTCAGACCGCGCCGCCGGCGTGCGTCCCATCGGGCGAGACCGCGAGCGCGTCTGACTTCTGACTTGTGACTTTTGACTGCCGTCTACAAACGCCGGTCCGCGACGTGCGTGAGTCGCCAGTACGCGAGGAAGGCGAGCGGCCCGATGCAGAGCACCTCGCGGGCCACGGCGGTGAGGTTGTGGGCGAGGAACCCCGGCACCCAGTAGCGTCGCGAGATCGGCAGGAACAGGTGCAGGTCGGACTGGTAGTACCCCGGCGTCAGGGGCCAGAGCGCCATGACGCCGATCGGCGCAGTCGTGTCGTGCCCGAGCCAGTCCAGCAGGATGTGCGATCCGTACGCGAGCGCCGCGGCGATGGCCCAGCGCCAGCCGCCCGTCACGACGCGGGCCAGGAGCAGCACGATCAACGTTGCGCCGAGGCTGTGCGTGTACATCGAGTGCACGCCGAACAGCAGGTCGACATCGGGCAGTGCGCCGAGCGCCGCAAAGGGCAGCATCGCCAGCAGGGCGGTGTCGAGGGGGCGCTTGGCCGCGGGCGGGTCGAGCGAACGGACGAGGGCGCGAGGGCCTGCCGCCAGCACGCCCACGGCCACTCCAGCCAGGGCGTGGCCCAGGGGGCTCGGCATGACGGCAGACGTTAACAATCCTGCCCTGCGCTGGCAACCAGGGGCGTGCAACGATTGCCACGCAGCGGCTGCAAGGCGAAAGCGCTTCGCACTTGTAAGTGTCTCCAATGGAAGTTGTTACTGCGTGTCGACCGTGACACTTTCGCTTGACAACTCCCTGGCATGACATTAGTATTCTCAACGGTCCGACCACCTGCTGCCACACGTGTGGTGGCGCCCTGTCGAGCCGCCCCGACCGCAAGGAGTGAGTGATGCCCGTTGACGACCTGAAGGAACGAGTCCGCGCCATCGAGATGGCCGTCGGCCAGATCGAGAAGCAGTTCGGCAAGGGCTCCATCATGCGGTTGGGCCAGAAGGACGCGGTGGCGATCCCGAGCATCTCGACGGGCGCCATCAGTCTCGACTACGCCCTTGGCGTGGGCGGCGTGCCGCGCGGGCGTGTCGTCGAGATCTTCGGCCCCGAGTCGTCGGGCAAGACGACGCTGGCGCTGCAGGTGATTGCCCAGGCGCAGAAGGTCGGGGGCATGGCGGCGTTCGTCGATGCCGAGCATGCGCTCGACGCGAGTTACGCACAGAAGCTGGGGGTCAACCTCGAGGATCTGCTCGTCTCGCAGCCGGACAACGGCGAACAGGCGCTCGAGATCGTCGAGGTGCTCGTGCGCTCCGGAAGCGTCGACGTCGTCGTCGTGGACTCGGTGGCGGCGCTCGTGCCGCGGGCCGAGATCGAGGGCGAGATGGGCGAGGCGCAGGTCGGCCTGCAGGCCCGGCTGATGTCGCAGGCGCTCCGCAAGCTCACCGGCGTGGTGGCCAAGAGCAAGACCTGCCTGATCTTCATCAACCAGCTGCGCGAGAAGATCGGCGTGATGTTCGGCAACCCCGAGACCACCACCGGCGGCCGGGCATTGAAGTTCTATTCGACGGTCCGCCTCGACATCCGGCGTATCGGCGCGATCAAGGACGGCGACGTCGTCACCGGCGGCCGCACGCGCGTCAAGGTCGTGAAGAACAAGGTGGCGCCGCCGTTCCGCGAGGCGGAGTTCGACGTGATGTATGGCGAGGGCATCTCGCGCGAGGGCGACCTGCTGGATCTCGGCGTCGATCGCAAGATCGTCGACAAGAGCGGCACGTGGTTCTCGTATCAGGGCGAGCGTCTGGGCCAGGGTCGCGAGAACGCCAAGCAGTTCCTCAGGGACAACCCGGCGACCTATCAATCGATCGACGAACGGTTACGCAAGGAGTTGGGCCTGGCGCCGGCCACCGCAGTCGAAGTCGTCGCCGGCTGACGATGTTGGTAGGGTTCGCGGGCGGCGCCCTTGGCCGCCGCTCGCGGGCCAGCTCCCCTGCCTCACACACGCTCGAGGAGATGGGCGATGTCCCCCACATCGGCCCTACCAGCGCTTCGCGAGGCCGTGCTATGCTTCGCGGGTTGTTCCTGCCCCGCTACTTCGTGCCGAGGTAGCTCAGTTGGTAGAGCATACGACTGAAAATCGTAGTGTCGCCAGTTCGATTCTGGCCCTCGGCACCACCTCTCTTCCTCCCCATCGACACCCGGACGTTGCGCAGGCACGCGGTCTTCCGCCTCCGCGGCAGGCTCAGCCGCGCGCTGATATCGACGCCGTCGCGGTGCTGACTGTTCGCGGATGGCATACAGCGTCAGGACGCTCGGACCACGTCAAGACGCACGCTGCTCGACGGGCTTCTTCGCGCACGTGAGGTTGTGAGCGGTATTGATCAGCGCGATGTGTGAAAACGCCTGGGGAAAGTTCCCCACGAGCAGGCCGACTCGCGGGTCGTATTCCTCGGCCAAGAGGCCGACGTCATTCGCCAACGCGACGATGCGTTCGAACAGTGCGTGCGCCTCGCCGGTGCGCCCCAGCATCACGTAGGCATCGGCCAGCCACAAGCTGCACGGCAGGAAGGCCCCCTCCCCGGCCGGCAGGCCGTCCTCGGTAACCTCCGTGTCGTAGCGCAGGACGAAGCCGTCGCGCAACAGGTGGCGCTCGACGGCCGCCACGGTGCCGGCAATCCGCGGATCGCTCGCGGGCAGGAATCCCATCGTCGGCAGCAGCAGCAGACTCGCATCGAGTGGTGTCGCGCCGTAGGACTGCACGAACGATCCTTGCGCGGCGTCGTAGCCCCGGGCGCACACGTCCTCGTGAATGGCGCGACGCACGCTGCGCCAGCGCGGGAGGTCTGCCTGCAGGCCGAAGCGCTCGGCGGATTTGATACCGCGATCCACCGCGACCCACGCCATGACCTTGGAATGGGTGAAGTGCCGCCTCCCACCCCGCACCTCCCAGATGCCTGCATCCGGCTCGGTCCAGACCGCCGCGACGTGCTCCACCAGGGCACGTTCGAATGCCCATGCCGCATCGAGACTGGCAATGCCGCCCAGCCGGGCCTGGTACATCGCGTCGAGCACTTCGCCGTAGACATCGAGTTGCAACTGGTCGTGCGCGCCGTTGCCAAGGCGCACCGGGGTCGAGCCCTCATAGCCAGGCAGCCACGGGACTTCCGTTTCGGTCAGACGTCGCTCCCCCGCCAGGCCGTACATGATCTGCGCCTGGGAGGGTGCGCCGGCCGCCGCCCGCAACAGCCACCTCCGCCAGGCCTCGGCTTCGCTCGTGTGGCCGGCGTTCATCAGCGCGAGGAGTGTCAGCGTCGCATCGCGAAGCCAGCAGAAGCGGTAGTCCCAGTTGCGCACGCCGCCCAGCTGCTCGGGTAACGACGTGGTCGGCGCCGCGACGATCCCGCCGGTTGGCGCGTAGGTGAGCGCCTTGAGCGTGATGAGCGAGCGGGACACGATCGCCGCCCACTGCCCAGTCGACTCGTGGTGGCGCGCCCACGCGTGCCAGAACGCCTCGGTTTCCGCAAGCGCCTCGTCCGGATCGACCGCCGGCGGCGGCACCAGGTGGGAGGGGCCGTACGTGAGTATGAAGGGGACGCGCTGACCGGCGGTGACTTCGAACTCGGCGACGGTGTGGAAGTGCTCGCCGTGCACCGCCGACCCTGACGCGAGCAGCACCATGTGCGGACCCGCAACGGCACGGAGACGTCCATCGTCGCTGCGGGTGACCCACGGCACCGCCCGGCCGTAGTCGAAGCGCAACACGAGATCGGTGCGCATCCGCACGTGGCCGCGCAGTCCCTCCACGACCCGCACGATGTCCGAGTGACTGCCGCGCGGCGGCATGAAGTCGGTCACCATGACCGCGCCGTCGGCAGTTTCGTGGATCGTTTCGAGGATCAGGGTGTCGTCACGATAGCGACGGCTGACACGTGCGCCGGGATCCGCGGTGGCGAGGAGCCAGCGCCCGTGCTCGGGCGTGCCGAGCAGTGCGGCGAAGCACGCATCCGAATCGAAGCGCGGCCAGCAGAGCCAATCGATGGAACCGGCGCGTGAGACGAGCGCCGCCGTCTCGCAATCTCCGAGGAGCGCGTAGTCCTCGAGAGGCACGCTCATGCGGCACCGTCCATGGTGACCACGACCTTCACATCGTCGTCGTGTTTCACGAACGCCTCCCTCCAGCGAGCCAGCGGAACGCGGCGTGTGATGAGACGCCGGAGCCATTCCCGATCTGCGGCCGCGAGTGCTCGCGCCGCCTGCTCATAGTGCCGGCGATTCGCGTTGACCGACCCGAAGACGACGTCGTTCTCGAGCACCATGCGACGATTCAAATCGCCGAGGTCCATGGGGATGGTTCGCCCGCCCGACGAGACTCCGGCGAGGCAGACGATGCCCGAGGGGGCACTGCGAGTCAGCACGTCGGCCACGACCGTCGAGGCGCCCGTGCATTCCAGAATCACATCGGGTGCGAGTCGATCCACCGGCGGCAACGTCCCGCCGTGATAGACGGCGCCGAGATCCCGCACCAGCGCCGGCTTGGGACCCGACGTCACCCGATCGAAGACGTGAACGTCCAGGCCGCGTTGCCGTCCCATCAGCGCGGCCAGGAGCCCGATCGGGCCGGCCCCGGTGACGAGCGCCGTGTGCGGTCGCCAGGCGTCGGAGCGCTGGCCGATGCGGTCGGCATGCTCCCACGCCTTGGCGAGCACACTCGCCGGCTCCAGCAGCACCCCGAGGATGCCGAGGGACGGCTGGACGGTCACGGCGAACTCGGGTTCGATGCGGAAGCGCTCCGACGCATATCCGTGTCGTTCCTTGATCCCCCGTTCCGTGTACTGTCCATTGCGACACATGTCCCATTCCCCTGCGGCGCAGTAGGGGCAGGGCACCGGGTCGGGGCGGCGCACGATCCCTGCCACGAGGTCTCCTGACACGACAGTCGACCCCGTCGGTGCCTCGATCACTCGCCCGATCGACTCGTGTCCGAGCACGAGCCTGCTCGCGCCCGGTGGCGGCCACCCATAGGCACCCGACAGCATCTCGATATCGGTGCCGCAGATACCGACGGCGAGCGTCTGGACCAGCAGCGTGCCGTCCTCGAGCGACGGCTCCGATACATCTTCCAGTCGTGCCGAGTCCGGAAGACCGGGCTGCAGGGTCAGGGCCTTCATCGGGAGTTTCCCGCGAGCGCGACGGCCCGCCGAGGTCCAGGGCCGCGCGCCTCAGCTGGACTGTCGGGCGTGCGTGCACTCGGGGCGCGAGGCGATGTGGCTATACGCAGGCAGGTCATACGGAGGTGCAGCCTGCAAGGAGGACGCCACACACGATCATCCGCGGCACGTGTGACCGGTCCTCCCCGTCGGCAACCAACCTGCTGGTACCATCCTGCGCACACGACGCGCCCGGATTGACGCGACAAGGCAGCTCTCCACGCGCGCCACATGTGTCGCCGACGAACTCGGCGACGCCGGAACCAGGAGAACTCGATGCGGCTACGACTTTCGATGCTCGCGGTGCTGCTTGCGGTAGCGGTCACGTCCCTGTCTGCCGCCGACGTCACCGGCAAGTGGTCGGCGCAGGTCGCCGGGCGCGACGGCCAGATGCGCGAACAGACCTTCACCTTCAAGGTCGATGGCGAGAAGCTGACCGGCACGATCTCGGGGATGCCTGGCGGCGACGCCGTCGAGATCAAGGACGGCACGGCGAAGGCCGACGACATCACCTTCAACGTGGTCCGCAGCTTCCAGGGTCAGGAAGTGAAGATCATGTACAAGGGCAAGGCCGCGGACGGCGAGATCAAGTTCTCGTCCTGGCGCGACGGCAACGAAGGCCAGACCAGGGAGTTCACCGCCAAGCGCGTCACGTCGTAGGAGGCCGTCGACTCACAGGTGGCGCACGCATTCGTCGCGCGGTGGCGCCCTCAGCGGGATGGCGCCGCAGTATCGGCGAAGCGCTGCGCCACCCGCAGCAGCGCGGCGCGGTCCTCCGCGTCCATCACGCGGAAGCGGTTCAGCAGCGCGCGTTCATTGATGGTCAGGTCGAGGCCCGACTGGCCGTCGGACGGCTTCGGTACCGCCGTGCCGGCGCGCCCTGACACTGGCGGCAGGGCGGTGGACGACGCGATCGTCGCGAGCACCGCGCACGCGTGCGGCGTGAACCGCGGTGTCGGGCGATCGCCGTACGCCGCAGACGGCGGCGCCTGCTCCACGATCAGGTCGCGCAGCCGGCGCGTCAGTTCCTCGGCCCGCGACCGGTAGAAATCGTTCAACTGGTTGTCGGCGCGCCGCGCCAGGTCGTACAGCCGCTCGACCTCGGACACGCCACCCATCCCCATCAGATCGCGCAATCGGAGTCGAAGGGCCCAGTGGGCCTCACGCCACGCGTCCAGCAGCGTGCGCTCCCGTCGTCGTCCAGGCTCGTCGCCCTGGAATTCACGCGACTCCGAACCATCGGTGCCTTCCGCGACCGGCGGTGCCGATTCGCGATCGGGCCCAGTGTCGACGTCAGCCGCTGCAGGCGAGGAGACCGCCGGCGCGCCCACCATGCGGAGGGGTGTGCTCCGGGAAGCCTGGACTCGAGGCGGAACCAACTCCTGCAGCGTCCGATGCACGGCGTTCTCCAGGGCTGCAACGGCGGGGAAAGCGTCGCGGCCGTTTACGGCTGAGCAAAAGACGAGCCATGGATGCACCGATGCCGAGGAACGCCTGGCCTTGTGAATTCGATGAAATCAGGCCAGAAAACAATAATCTGCCAGAACAATAGACGCGACAGCGGGCGACTTTTGTCGGGCGCAGGCTGTCCACTCCACCTGCGTATCACCAGTCGGTCGGCTTCGGATTGCGTTCATCGAAGTCGCGCTGGTGCCAGTAGGGATAGGCCGGTGCGCGCCGGCTTGCCGCGTCCAGCCGGGCCACCTGCTCGGGCGACAGCGACCAGCCAATCGCGCCCAGGTTGTCGCGCAGCTGCGTCTCCGTGCGGGCGCCGACGATGACGTTGCACACGGTCGGACGCTGCAGCAGCCAGTTGAGCGCGACCTGCGCGACGGTCTTCCCTGTCTCCATCGCCACGTTGTCCAGCGCGTCCACCACCCGATAGAGGTACTCGTCCTCGACCTCGGGACCGCCCTGTGCGCCGCCCTTGCTGATGCGGCCGGCGCCGCCCGATCCACGCCGGATCTTCCCCGTCAGTCGTCCCCAGCCGAGCGCGCTCCAGACCATCGTGCCGAGCCCCTGATCGAGGGCCAGCGGCATCAGCTCCCACTCGTAGTCGCGGCCGACCAGCGAGTAGTAGCCCTGGTACGACACGTACCGCGTCCACCCGTACCGGTCCGACACCGCGAGCGACTTCATCGCCTGCCAGCCCGAGAAGTTCGAGCAGCCGATGTAGCGCACCTTGCCTTCGCGGACGAACGTGTCGAGCGTGGTGAGAACCTCCTCCACCGGCGTCAGCGCATCGAAGCCGTGGATGAAGTACACGTCGATGTAGTCGGTGCCCAGCCGCCGCAGCGAATCCTCGAGCGCCCGCCGCAGGTAGAAGCGCGACGACCCGAGATCGTTGGGACCGTCGCCCATCGAGAACGAGCCCTTGGTGGAGACGAGCGCCTTGTCGCGGCGGCCCTTCAACGCCTGGCCGAGGATCTCCTCCGACAACCCGCGCGAGTAGGTGTTCGCCGTGTCGAAGAAATTCAAGCCGGCATCGAGACACACGTCCACGAGACGCGTCGCCTCGGCAACGTCGGTCTCACCCCACTTGCGGAAGAACTCCGAGCCGCCTCCGAAGGTCGCGGTGCCGAAGCTGAGGACGGGCACCTTGAGACCGGATCGACCGAGCAGACGATGTTCCATGCGCCATTGTCACCGATGGATTCGGCAGGTGGTGCTCAGCGCGCTGGCGGCGCGTAGTTGAACCAGACGAACATCGTGTGGTTGTGCCGCCTGGCGGCAGAGGCCGTGCTTGGCAACAGTTGCCACAGATACCCACCCTCGACCGTGCTGGCGCGCGAAAACCGGTAGTTCATCCCGCCGAACACGCGATTCTGGTCGAAGCCCCGCGCCGGACCGTCGGCCGTCCCGTCGAGCGTCACGAAGTACTCGTTCGACCATGCGAAGGACCAGCGGGTGACGCCAACAGGCCGGACGGCGCGGGCCATCGCCCGGACGCGGTGCGACCGGTCGGCCCACGCGTCGACGAACCGCTGCTCGGGGCGCACGCGCAGCGACGGGCGCCACTTGCCGACTGCGGGCAGCGTCAGGCTGAGTTGCTGCCAGCTGCGCTGCTCGTGCGCCAGATCACCGGCGGCCTGCCATTTCGGCATGTAGCCGTACCCCGCCCACACCGTCGCCCGTGTACCGACGCGACGGCCGACGCCGCCGCGAAGGATCACCTGGTCCCGACGACTCAAATCGGCGTTCCCCCGCGGCTGCACCTCCGTGTGCACGAGCCACTGCGATCCGACCGGGAGCACGCCGACAAACTGCACCCAGGCCTGCGCGTCATGCGCAGCCGGAACCGATTGGGCCTCGCTCGATGGTGTGACGGTGATGAGGGACGCGAGAGCTAGAACGCAGCGGGCGAAGCTGACCATGAGCGGGAAGGCGTGAGCAGGCGTTGGACTGTACGAAGGCCGCCCACACGCTGCAGACCGGGAACGAAACACTCACGCTGCAGCGCCACATCGTCGGCAGGCAGGGCCGCAACGTCGAACTGCAGTGCATGACGACGGCCCGACGTGGCCGCGGCCACCGCGGCCCAGTACCGGGCCGCGCCGGTGGCGACGATGTCGGCGTCGACGTCTCCGGGCAACCACGCCAGGGCCGCCGCGATGTCGTGCACGCGGGCCTGATCGTCGCTCGGGTTGAACGTCAGCCAGTGATTGTGCGTCCGCGCACGCGGCGCGACGGACGCGCCGGTCTGGAACGCCTCGACGACGAGCACCGGCCGCTTCGCCTTGCGCGCGGCCGCCACGGCCGGCAGCGCCTCGCCGGCGGCCAGGCCATCGGCATGCACGACGACGAGCGGACGCCCGCGCCCTGGCGTCCAGCGCGTCGCCACGCGGTCGCCGCCACCGCGAGAGATGATGCCGGTCGCCGCGTCGTGCGTGACGGTGAGCCGTTCGGGCATCGCCAGGATGTGGCGCAACCGCGTGCGCAGCGTACCGAGATCCTGCGTGGATGCGGCCTGCGTCGTCGCCACCTTCCGCCACGCCGCAAAGAGGCCCTCGTAGTCGAGGGCGCCGGGCGGGCGGCTGCGGTCCATCAACGCGAGCATGTCCCCGAGTCGCTCGATCGGCGCGGAGCGCTCCTTCCCGTCGTCGCTCCTGCCGAATGCCTGCGCGTCGAGGAAGCGGTAGACGGCCTCGCGCGTCGCCTGGTTGTAGTTGTGCGGCGCGTCCACCTGCCGTTGCGACACCCTGTCGCCGGCGCCGTACAACTCGTAGATGCGCCGGATGGCCGGGTACTCTTCGTCCGGCACGTGCTTGGTCCAGTCGCCCGTCGCCGAGGTCAACAGCATCGGCTTTGGCGCGAACGCCGCCGCGATGTCGAGATTGCTGAGTCCGAGGCGCAACCCGGGCGCGTTTTCGCAGTACGACCCGCCCTGCATGTAGGCCGACACCATGTTCACGGGCGCCGCATAGGCCACGCGGTCGTCCACGGCCGCCAGCAGGAACGTCTGGGTGCCGCCGCCCGAGGCGCCGGTCGCGCCGATGCGCGTCGCGTCCACGTTCTCCAGGCCCGCCAGGAAGTCGACGACGCGAATCGAGTTCCAGAGTTGCAGGCCGAGAGGGCCGAACGCCCACAGGGTTTCGCGGTCGCCGTGGAACGAATGCGGGACCTGCGTCGTGTCGTTGTACCCGACCATGTCGTAGATGAAGACGACATGCCCGCGCCGCGCGAGGTTCGCGGCACGGGTCGGCACCGACGCCAGCGGCTGATGCTCGAGCCGCCCGTAGTTCCAGTGGCCGTGCGGCGACGCGACAGCGGGGTGCCTGCCAGGCGTCGTCGGCGCATACAGGTTGCCCGCGAGGTAGAAGCCGGGCCACGTCTCGAGCAGGACCTTCTCGATCGTGTAACCGTCGCGCGACAGTCTGCCGAAGCGCTGCGGGTGCAGTGGCGTGCGCTCCGGCATCGGATCGAGGCCGGCAGCCGTCAGGATGCGCTGCCGCACCGCGGCGCGCCGCGCCTCCCAGTCGGCCTTCGTCGCGTAGGTCGCGAGTGACACGTGCGTGTCGGTATCGGGGACCTCGGTGTTGCGGCGATCGGCCGGCAACGCAGGGGCCTGCAACAGCAGCGCGAGCACCACGACGAGCATGCGCGGACTCTACGCACGAGCGGCCGGCGACGCAAGTGTGACGGCATCGGTCGAGCTTCGCTGCCCAATTGCGGGCGGAGCGGGGCGGTGCTACCTTTCCCCACTGGAAGGACAGCCAGACTCTACGCCACGAGTTTCGAGCTCGCCTGACTCGAACCTGCTCGCGTGCCTGTGAGCGGAGGCCCGGACGGTCTCCGGCATCTTCCGAGTGGACCCGCCCGCGGTGTCCGGCACGTCAGGCAAGGAGGTTCAGGAGTTGGCCAAGAGCCTGTTCGTCGGGAACATCCCGTATCAGATCAGCGAACCGGAACTCGAGGAGATGTTCTCGCAGGCCGGCGCCGTGGAGAGCGTGACCGTCATGCGCGATCGGATGACGGGGCGACCGCGCGGCTTCGCCTTCGTGTCGATGGCCGACGACGATGGGGCGCAGAAGGCGATCCAGCAGTTCGACGGCACCCAGTTGGGCGGGCGGGCGATTGCGGTGAACGAGGCACGGCCCCGGCCGGAACGCGGCCCCGGTGACTTCGGCGGCGGCGGTGGGTTCGGTGGCGGCCGGCCAGGTGGTGGCGGCGCGGGCCGGCGGCCCGGTGGCGGCGGCGGTGGTCGCGGCGGTGGCGGAGGCTACGGCGGCGGCGGTGGCGGCGGTGGCCGTCGCGAACCGCGCTGGTAGCAGGCCGCGCCACACCTCGCGCAGAACAGGTAGGGACCGCTCGCCGAGCGGTCCAACATCACGACGCGAAAGGATTCGCTAACACTCCGAGAGACTGAGGGGGATGTGCAGCGCCAGGCCCCCGTCGGCCGTCTCCTTGTACTTGGCGCTCATGTCCTGCGCCGTTGCCCACATCGTGTGAATCACCGCGTCCAGCGACACCCGCGCGTTCGCCGGGTCGCTCGCAAGCGCGAGCTGCGACGCCGTGATCGCCTTGATGGCGCCCATCGTGTTCCGCTCGATGCAGGGGATCTGCACCAGCCCGCCGACCGGATCGCACGTGAGCCCGAGGTGATGCTCCATCGCGATCTCCGCGGCCATCAGGACCTGACTCGGTGATCCGCCCCGAATCTCGGTCAGGCCGGCCGCGGCCATCGCCGACGACACGCCGATCTCCGCCTGGCAGCCCCCCATCGCCGCGGAGATGGTCGCGCCCTTCTTGAAGAGACAGCCAATCTCGGAGGCGACGAGCAGGAAGCGTTCGATCCGGTCCTCGACTCCCGCGGCGTCCCCGAAGACGACGTCGTACGCGAGGACCGCGGGCACGACGCCGGCGGCGCCATTCGTCGGCGCCGTCACGACGCGGCCGAAGCACGCGTTCTCCTCGTTGACGGCCAGCGCGAACGCCGTCACCCAGTCGAGGGTCCAGGCGAAGTCGTTGCCGCGCGCGCGGATCGTCGCGAACCAGGCGTCGATGTCGCTGTCGGCGACGGCGACATGGGGCGCACCAGGCGACGCGCCTGGCCGTCCGGTGCCGAGCAGCCGCGCGTTGATGTCCGCGGCACGGCGCCGTACGAGCAGGCCCCCCGGCAGCACGCCTGGCGTGTGACAGCCGCGGTACATGCACTCCCGCATCACGTGCCACACGCGGCCCACGAACGCCGCGGTCTCGGCATGCGGCCGCCACGCCGCCTCGTTGGCGCCAACGATGCCCGACACCGGCTGCCCGGACGCGCCGCACCAGTCGAGGAGCTGCGCGGCGGTGTCGATCGGGTATGGCAGCGTCACCGGCGATCGCGTCGTCGTGTCGGCGTCTTCCCACACCACGAACCCGCCGCCGACCGAGTAGCACGTCACCTGTTCGGTGCGGCCATCGTCCCACGTCGCCTCGAAGCGCAGGCCGTTGGGATGCGCGGGGAGCACTTCGGTGGCGTGGAAGTGCAGGGCGAAGGCGCAGGATGGCGACGGCAGTCTGCCGGAGGCGAAGACCGCCTGCACCGCCGCCTGGACCTGCGCCATGTCGCACGTCTCGGGGTCGGCGCCGAGCAGCCCGGCGACGACGGCGACGTCGGTGCCGTGGCCGCGCCCTGTCTTCGCGAGCGAGCCGTACAGGTGCACCGCGATGGCGGCGAGGTGATCGAGCCCGGCGCCGTCGCGCCACCGCGCCAGGCACTGCTCGGCGGCCCGCCACGGCCCAAGGGTGTGCGAACTCGACGGCCCGACGCCGATCTTGAAGATGTCGACGACCGAGAGTCGCTCGTCGGTCATGACTCAGTCGCGCGGCAGCGCGGCCTCGATCTGGCCCAGCTCGGGTTCCGACAACCGGAAGTCCATCGCGCCGACCACGCCGTCCACCTGGCGGGCGGAGCGACCGCCGACGATCGCGCCGGTCACCGCCGGGTGGCGCAGCGTCCACGCGATCGCGACCTCGCCCGGCGTCCGGCCGTGACGGGCGCCGATCGCGCGCAGCGTCTCGACGAGCGCGAGGTTGGCCGTCAGCCGGGGCTCCTGGAACTCCTTGTTGTTGCGGCGCCAGTCACTCTCGGCCAGATTGGCGATCCGCTCGCGCGTCATCGCGCCGGTCAGCAGTCCCGACAGCATCGGGCTGTACACGATGACGCCGATGCCGTGCGCCTCGCAGAAGGGCAGCAGGTCGGCCTCGATCGCCCGCCGCAGCATCGAGTACGGCGGCTGCAGCGAGCCGACCGGACCGATCCCCTCGGCCGTTTCCAGGTCCTCGACCGTGAAGTTCGACGCGCCGATGTGCCGCACCTTGCCCTGCTGCTGCAGGTCCACGAGCGTCTGCCAGGCCTCGGCGACGCTGCCGGGCGACGGCTCGGCCTGCGAGGCCCACCGCGGCCAATGCACCTGGTAGAGATCGATCGCCTCGACGCGCAGACGCCGCAGGCTCTCCTCCACCTCTCGGCGAATCGACGCGCTGGTCACGTCGTGGCGGACGACCCGGTCCGGCCCCCACACGAGGCTGCACTTGGTGAACACGTACGGCCGCTCTGACGACGGGATGTCGGCGAGGGCGGCGGCCACCACGTCCTCGCTGTGACCGAGGCCGTAGGCGGGGGCCGTGTCGACCCAGTTGACGCCCCGGCTCACGGCCCGGCGAATCGCCGCGATCGATTCCGCATCGTCCTGCGGACCCCATCCGAATCGCCACTCGCCACCGATGGCCCAGGCGCCGAAGCCGATCGGCGTGATGCGAAGGTCTGTGCGTCCGAGCTGGCGTGTCTGCATCGGATCATTCTAGCGGGCTCGTCGGTACGTCCACGCCCTACGTTTCAGGGCAGCGGCGCGTTGAGCACGACGGTGGCGTTGTCGGCCGGCACGGCTGTCGCGGGCGGTGCCACCAGGAAACGCTGCGCATCCGGCAGGACGCCGTAGTGCGACCGCACGTCGTAGCCGCGGAACGGGATGACGAACAACGCCCTGGGTGCGCCGATCACGGGCGTCGGCGGCCGCAGATCCACGCTCACCTGCATGAGCGTCTTGTTCAGGCCGTGGTAGTACAGCGTGCGGCCGTCGGCACTCCACGACGGCTCCCGACCGTAGTCGGACGAGACGCGCCAGCGCCGGCCGTCGACGGGCACGGCGGTCAGCCAGATCTGCCGTCCGCCCGACTCCGGCGACGAGTAGGCCAGGAAGCGTCCATCGGGCGAGATCGCCGGATCCTGGTCGTTCTGCCCCGACTGGATCAGCGGCGTCGCCGCAGCGCCGTCGAGCGGCCGCATGTAGATGTCCCAGCCGCCCTGCTGATCGAGCTGTTGATAGATCAACGAGCGGCCGTCCGGCGTGATCTCCTGTGGCACGACCGGGCCGTCCATCGTGAAGAGTGCCTGCTCGCGCTCGCCGCTGTGCGCGCCTGTCGCAAACAGCGTGTACCGCATGTTGCGCCGCGACAGGAAGTACACCGTGCGGCTGTCTGGCGACCACATCGGCATGATGTCCTCGGCGTCGTGCTGCGTCAGCCGGACCCGCGACTGCCTGGCGATGTCGAGCACCCAGATCTCGCGTGTGTGGGCTTCGGGATCGACCTGCTCGTAGGCGATGTGGGTGCCGTCGGGCGACAGCCGCATCTCGCGCGTGTCGAACTGGCCGAACTCCATCAGCCCGCGGCCGGTCGCGTCGACCAGCTGCATCGTCCGCGGCGCCGGCGCCGCCCCGACGAAGGCCACCGTCCCCGAGGTCGCGGCACTGGCTGGAAGCCCCGGCTGGCCGGCCCCGGCCA
>CBIHOS010000045.1:0-25516 GCA_966211945.1 uncultured bacterium | reverse complement strand
AAGCCGGTCGCGACGTTCGTGAAGAACACGAACTGCGGCGGCGCCACGCCGGTCTGCGCAGCGTAGAGAATCCGCACGTGCTTCTTGTCCTGACTCGACGGTGGATGCTCGCGTGAGATGCGCTCGACGAAGCGGTTGAGTTCGCCGGTCGTCACGCGCTTGCGCCGGGCCATGGCCACGCGATCGACCATCTCCAGCAGTTTCGGGGCGCGCTCGCCAGTGAGCGCCGAGATGTGCAGCAGCGGCGCGTAGTCCAGGAACTTCATCCGGAAGCGCTGCTCCTCGTCGAACTCCTTGTAGTAGCGGTCGCCCTCGCCCTTTGTCAGATCCCACTTGTTGGCGGCGATGATCATCCCGCAGCCGAGCCGCTCGGCCTCCCCGGCAATCGCCGCGTCCTGATCGGTGGCACCCTGCGAGGCATCGATGACGAGCACGGCCACGTCGGCCCGCTCCATGGCCCGCTTGGCCGTCAGCACGCTGACCATCTCGACGGCGTGAGAGCTGGCCACCTTGCCAGGCCGCCGGATGCCGGCCGTGTCGACGATGCGGAACGTCCGTTTGTGCCAGCGCAGCAACGTGTCGATCGCGTCGCGCGTCGTCCCGGGCAGGTCGCTGACGATCGTCCGCTCCTCGCGGAGCAGTCGATTCACCAGCGACGACTTGCCGACGTTGGGACGGCCGACGATGGCGACGGCGATCTCGTCGGGCGACTCGACGGCGACGGCGTTGCCGACCCGGCCGGCGGCCTTCAGCTGGCCGATCGCCGCGTCGAGCAGCTCGGGAACACCAGTGCCGTGCTCGGCGGCGATCTCGAACACGTGATCGAAACCGAACGCGAAGAACTCGTACATGCGGTCGCGGGCCCGCTTGTCGTCGGTCTTGTTGACGGCCAGCAGGACCGGCGCACTCGACGCCCGTATCGCGGCGGCGATCTCGTCGTCGCCCGACACGCGGCCCTCGCGGCCGTCGACGACGAACACGACGAGGTCGGCCTGCAGAATCGCCCGCTTGCCATGGTCGACGACCATGTCGTGCAGCGGATCCTCGGTGTGCCCGAAGATGCCGCCGGTGTCGACGAGCCGGAAATCGACCTCGGCCCACTGGGCGTCGTGGGCGAGCACGTCGCGTGTCGTGCCGGGCATCGCATTGACGATCGCTCGTCGGGTCCGCGCGATGCGGTTGAAGAGCGTCGATTTGCCGACGTTGGGCCGGCCGACCAGCACCACGGTCGGTAGAGTCCTCGAGGCTGGACCTGTCATCGGATCGTTTTGCGCATTGACACGCTAAGTCCCTGTATCTATGCTTCTTAGCGGCTGACGATGATCAAGGTCGACATCATCAACGAAGTGGCGACGGTTGCCGACATCACCAAAGTGAAGGCCGAGGTCGCCGTCGAGGCCGTGTTCGAGGCCATGCGCGAGGCGATGAAACGCGGCGAGCGTATCGAGCTGCGCGGGTTCGGCGTCTTCCAGGTGAAGCCGCGCAAGCGCGGCATCGGCCGCAATCCTCGAACCGGCAAGGAGGTGCGCATCCCGCCTGGCCGCACCATCCGCTTCAAGCCGGGCAAGGAACTCCAGAACATCGGCGGCTGACGAGTTCGCGCCGGTGTCCACGCCTCCCCTGCCTCCCTCGGGCGATCCCGATCGCCCCGACGCCGACCCGGCGTCGCCACCGGCCGCCCACCGCTGGTCTGGCGACGACAACGCGTGGGTGAGCGGACCGCTGACCCCGTCTCTCGACGAACCGGCCCCACGCGTCGGGTCGAGGCCATGGGTCCACCTGCTGCTGCTCGTGCTGACGTTTCTCGCGATGACGCGCGCGGGCGCCGACTTCTTCCTGAATTATGTCAGCGCCGTCGGCCTGCGGCCCGTGCGCGTGTCAGCGGCCACTGCCCTGCTGGGCGGCTTGTGGTTCAGCGTACCGGCCTTGCTCATCCTGGGCACTCACGAGCTCGGCCACTACGTCGCGTGTCGATATTACCGGATCCCGGCGTCGCTGCCGTATTTCGTGCCCGGATGGATCCCGCTGCTCGGTCACACGTTGATCGGCACGTTCGGCGCCGTCATCCGGATGGCCGTGCCCCGCACCAAGCGCGCGCTGTTCGACGTCGGCATCGCCGGCCCGATCGCCGGCTTCCTGGTGCTCATCCCGTTTGCCGTGTACGGCGTGTCGCACTCCTACGTCGTGCACCTGCCGCGTGTCGTCGCGTCGCAAGGCGCCGTGAATCTCGGCGACCCGCTTCTGCTCACGTGGCTGCAGTCGCTCATCTTCGGCGCGCTGCCGCCCCGTTCCGTATTCGTGATGCATCCAATGGGATTCGCGGCATGGTTCGGACTGATCGCGACGTCGCTGAACCTCTTCCCTGCGGGTCAGCTCGATGGCGGCCACATCGTCCACGCCGTCTTCGGCAAGGCGTCGCGGCTCGTGACGGTGGCCACGGTCGTCACGCTGCTGGTCCTCGGCGCCACGGTCTCCGGCACCTGGCTGTTCTGGGGTGGGCTGCTGACGGCGATGGTCTTCCTCGTGGGCCTCGACCACCCTCCGGTGATCGACGAGCACCTCCCGATCGGCGGGGCGCGAATCGCGCTCGCGATCTTCGCCGTCGCGATGTTCGTCCTGAGTTTCACCCCGGTGCCGCTGAGCCCGGCGGAGTTCCTGGGGCGGTAGACGCAACCCGAATCGAGCCTGGCCGGCGATGCCTGGTCACGCTGGTAGGGGCGCCTCCCCGAGGCGCCCTGACACCGTGCCGTGAATGGCCGTCGGCCTGGCCGGCTGACGCGGTTTGACGGGCCGTTCGGGGAACGGCCCCTACCCACAGAAAACAGCCTGGCCGGTGATGCCTGGTCACGCTGGTAGGGGCGCCTCCCTGAGGCGCCCTGGCGCCGCGTCGACGATCACAACATCGACAACGGGTCGACGTCGACGGTGACACGCTTGTGCAGCGTCGGCATGCTCGCGATCGCCTCGCGCGTCGCGTGGCGCATCGCCGTGCGGTCTCGCCCTTTCAGGAACAACTGCACGCGCGACTCGCCGCGCAGCCGCCCGAGCGGCGCCGGGGCCGGCCCGAGCACACCGAAACGCTCGGCGCTGGCGGTGCGCAGCAGTTGGGCGAGTTGCCCCGCGTCCTTCAGCGCCGTCGCGAGTGACTCGTGCCGCACCACGATGTTCACGAGCGACACCGACGGCGGGTACCGCATCCGTTCGCGGAACTCCATCTCGCGCGCGACGAAGTCCTCGTAGGCCTGCCGGGACGCCAGCTCGATCGCGTAGTGGGTCGGATGCAGCGTCTGCACGAGCGCCTCGCCCGGCACGTCGCCGCGGCCGGCCCGGCCTGCCACCTGCGTCAGCAGCTGGAACGTCCGCTCAGCGGCGCGAAAATCGGCCACGCCGAGACCGACGTCGGCCGAGACGACGCCCACCAGCGTCACCTGAGGGAAATCGTGGCCCTTGGCGATCATCTGCGTGCCGACCAGCACGTCGATCTCGCGGCGGGCGAACCGCGCCAGCACCGTGCCGATGGCGCCGCGGCGGCCCATCGTGTCGCGATCGACGCGGGCGACGCGTGCCGCGGGCACCGCGGAGAGCACCTCCTGCTCGACGCGCTCGGTACCGACGCCCGTGAACTCGAGGAACTCGCCCCGGCACGACGGGCACGTCTCCGGCAGCGGTGCGATGTACCCGCAGTAATGGCAGCGCACCTGGGCAGCACGCCGGTGCACCGTCAGCGTCACCGCGCAGTTGGGGCACTCGGCCGTGTCGCCGCAATTGCGGCAGAGGAGCGACGGCGCGTAGCCGCGCCGGTTGAGCAGCACCATCGCCTGCTCGCCCCGCCCGACGCACGCCTGCAGCGCGCTGCGCAGCGCGAGGCTCAACACGACGTCCGGCCCCTCGTCGGCAAGCACGTTGCGCATGTCGATCGTCCGCACCGCCGCCAGCGGCCGGTCGAGCACGCGCTGGCGCATCTGCAGCAGCCGGTACCGTCCGTCCACCGCGTGCTTCCAGGTCTCGAGCGACGGCGTCGCCGAGCCGAGCACGGTCAGCGCGCCGGCGTCCCGGGCCCGCACCATCGCCGCGTCGCGCCCGTGATACCGCGGACTCTCCTCCTGCTTGTACGCGGTGTCGTGCTCCTCATCGACGATCACGAGGCCGAGCCTGGGCAACGGCGCGAACACGGCCGATCGCGTGCCGACGACGACGTCGACCTCGCCGCGCCGGATGCGATGCCACTGGTCGTAGCGCTCGCCGTCGGAGAGGCCGCTGTGCTGAATCGCCAGGCGATCGCCGAACGCGCGCCGAAACAGCGATGCGACGGCGGAGGTCAGCGCGATCTCCGGCACCAGCATCAGCACGCCGCGCTCACGCGCCAGCGCGGCGCGGGCCAGCCGCAGGTACACCTGTGTCTTGCCGCTGCCGGTCACGCCGTGCAGCAGCGCCTGGTGGAATCCGGCGCCGATCAGCGGTTCGAGGGCTGTGCAGGCCACTGCCTGTTCGGCCGTGAGGGGCAGGAACACCTCCCGCGCCAGGTCGTCGGACGTACCGGCCGACCCGCTGGCAAACGGATCGCGTTCGGTCGCCCGCCACTCGACCTGCGCCAGGCCCAGCGCCACGAGACGCCTGACGACCTCGCTGCCGATGCCGCGATCGCGGAGATCGCCGGCGTCGACGCCGTCCGGCGTGGCGCACAGCACCGCGCAGGCCGCCGACTGCCTGGCCCCGAGGCGCATCCCCGCATGGTCGAACGCGGCTGCGGTCGGGCGAATCCAGCGCCGCTTGCGCGACGCGTCGGCCTTGCCGGTGACCACCGGCTGCAGCCGGACCTGCCCGGACCGCAACAACCGCCGCACCGCGCGCGAGATGGTCTCGGGTGTGGTCTCGCGATCGCCGGCCCGGGCCGACACGGCTCGCACCATCTGGCGCCTCAGGATCGGTCCCTTCTCGCGTAAGAGATCGAGCACGGCTTCGTCGATCTGCAGATCGAGCGGCAGTTCGCGGGCGCCGTCCGGCGCCGCGTCGGCCGCGTCCTCGGCGAGCGCCAGCGTCATGTCGCCGCGCAGCCAGCCCTTGGGCGGCATCGCCGCAGAGATCACCTCGCCGGGACCGGCCAGGTAGTAGTCGCCCACCCACAACGCCAGGTCGACGACTTCCTCGGGCAGGAACGTCACATCGTCGAGGACCTCCTGGACGTCGCGCAGGCGCGACGGCACGTCGTCCAGCGGCGCGTTGTCGTGGGTGACGAGGCCCGTGAGTTTGCGCGGGCCGACCTGGACGATGACGCGCGTGCCGCGCGGCGCCTGCAGGCCGTCGGGCAGACGGTAGGTCAGCAGGCCGAGCCCCGGCACGGGCACGGCCACGCGGACCAGCCGCATCAGCGCACCTCGCCCCGCAGGAGCGAGCGCACCAGCTTCATGTCCTCCCAGGTGTCCCGCTTCTTGTCCGGACTGCGCAGGAGATAGGCAGGATGAAACGTGGGTACGAGCTGCGACTGCCGGAACGGATGGATGCGGCCACGCAGCCGCGTGATCGGCACGTCGGTGCGCAGCAGCGACTGCGCCGCGAACTTCCCGAGCGCGACGATGACCTTCGGCTGGATGAGATCGATCTGCTGGAACAGGAACGGCTCGCACGCGAGCACTTCGTCCGGTTCGGGATTGCGATTGCCGGGCGGCCGGCACTTGATGACGTTGGCGATGTAGACGTCCTCGCGCCGGAGTTCGATGGCCTCGATGATCTTCGTCAGCAACTGCCCGGCCCGGCCGACGAACGGCTCGCCCTGCACGTCTTCGTCGGCGCCGGGGGCCTCGCCCACGAACATCAGGTCCGCCGTCGGGTTCCCGACGCCGAACACCACCTGCGTGCGTCCGAGCGAGCACAACTTGCACCGCGCGCACTGCGGGCCGATGTGGGCGCGCAGGGCGTCGAGCGAGTTCGACTCCAAAACGGCTCCGTCTGCTGTTGATAGGGCCGGCTCTCCGGGCCCGGTCGACTGTGCCGCCGCGACCTCGAGGGACTGGATGGGGACCACCGGACCTACCGCCTCCGGCCGCTGGCCCATCCAGGCCGGGTCGCGACTGAAGCCGGCAATCCCGAGTTCGTCGAAGAACTCAACGTGGGCACGCAGGTGCGCGCGCATGTCGCGGGCGGCGTCGCTCATGCGACAGGGGCAGCCACTGCCGGCTGGGCGAGACGGCCCGCCACGAAATCGACCACGCGCGCCGCAAGCGCGCGCTTGGTCTCCAGTGCATAGTCCTGCACGCCCTGCGCGGTGACGAAGCTCGCCACGTTGGTATCCACTTCGAAGCCGGCACCAGGCTGGCTGACGTCGTTGGCGACGATCAGATCGACGCGCTTGGCCTCGCGCTTGCGCGCGGCGTACTCGAGCACGCCTGTCGTCTCGGCGGCGAACCCGACCAGGACCGGGTGCGCGCGCTCGCCGCGCCAGTGCCCGAGGTCGGCGAGGATGTCGACGGTGCGTTCGAGCGTCACGGTCAGCCCGCCGTCCTGCTTCTTGACCTTCTCCGGCGCGATCCCACCGGCAGGTGTGTAGTCGGCCACCGCCGCCGCCATGACGATGGCGTCGGCGGTGTCGCGCTCGGCGACGACAGCCGCGTGCATCGCCCGGGCCGAGCGAACCCGGACGGTGCGGACCGCCTCAGGCGCATCCAGGGTCGTCGGACCGAGCACCAGGGTCACGTCGGCACCCAGCCGCGCCGCCTCGGCGGCAATCGCCATCCCCATCCTGCCGCTCGAGCGGTTGCCGAGATACCGCACCGGATCGAGGTCCTCGTACGTCGGACCCGCGGTCACGAGGATGCGACGCCCACGCAGCCGTTGCGGCGGCTCGATGATTGCCAGCGCCTCGCGCGCGATGGCGTCGGGCTCGGCCAGCCGGCCCTTCCCCACCCAGCCGCAGGCGAGATACCCCTCGCCGGGTTCCACGAACCGCACGCCGCGCGACCGCAGCACGGCCATGTTGGCCTGGGTGGCGGGATGGTCGTACATGTGGGTGTTCATCGCCGGCGCGATCAGCACCGGCGCGCGCGTCGCGAGCGCCAGCGACGTCAGGAAGTCGCTCGCGAGACCGTGTGCGAGCCTGGCGATGGTGCTGGCGGTGGCCGGCGCGACGAGAAGGAGTGCGGCCTCGGAGGCCAGTGCGATGTGCTCGATGTCGGCGTTGGCACCCGGCGTCCACTGACTCGTAATCACCCGGCGCTGGGTGATCGCCTCGAACGTGAGCGGCCCCACGAAGCGGGTCGCGGCGCGCGTCATCACGACGGCGACCTGGTGCCCCGCCTTCTGCAGCTGGCGGACCACTTCGACCGCCTTGTAGGCGCTGATGCCTCCACTGACGCCGACGGCCACGAGGGCCATGTGTCGCCTCCGGCTGCGATGCCTGCCGTTCGAATGGCGCACGCGCCGCGCGCACGGGCTGCGTGCGCGGACGCGCCTGCCGGCTCGATCGCCAGGGCGAGACGAGCCACCGATGCCCGATCGGGCGGGATGCTACTGCGCGGGTTCGGCCGCGTCGTCGTGCACGGGCTGGATGAAGCCTTCGAGCACTTCCCGCTGGGCCGTCTTGGCGGGCTTGCCGCTCGGTTCGACCTTGGGAACGCAGCCCATGAGCAGCTGCTTGGCGCGCGCGGAGGCGACGACCACGAATTCGAAAGCGTTGGGAAGCGTGCTGCGATCAACCATCGGGTAAGGTCCTGCTCTCGGATCGGCACCGGCGGCGGGCCGGCCCCGTTCAGGCGACCGTGTGGACGCCGAACGTCTTCAGTATGCTGTCGGCCTTGCGGCGCATTCGCCCTCTGCGCACCCGCTCGGCCAGGATGATGCTGCGCATCGCCATCACGCAGGCATCGAGGTCGTCGTTCACGACCACGTAGTCGTACTCCTCGTAGGACGCCACCTCGGCCCGTGCCGTGTCCAGCCGGCGGCGGATCGCATCGTCGGTGTCCTTGCCACGCCCGCGCAGGCGTTGCTCCAACACCTCGAACGAGGGCGGCAGCACGAAGACGGTCACGAGTGGGATGCCCGTGGACCGCACCTGCCCTGCCCCCTGGACATCGATGACCAACACGACGTCCTTGCCCGAGGCCATCAGGCGCTCGGCGTCGGCGCGGCCGGTCCCGTAGAGGTTGCCGAAGACGTCGGCGTACTCGAGGAACTCGCCCCGTCCCACCATCGCTTCGAAGATGGGGCGGGACACGAAATTATAGTCCAGCCCGTCGCGTTCGCCCGCCCGCGCCTGCCGCGACGTATAGCTGCGCGACATCGTGAGCTCCGGGACCACCTGGACCAGCCGCTCGACAACCGTCGTCTTGCCCGTGCCCGACGGAGCGGACACGACGAACAGCTGGCCGCCGGCGCCGGCCTCACTCGACATTCTGGACTTGCTCCCGCATCTTCTCGAGCTCGGCCTTGGCGGTGACGACCAGGGCGGATGCCCGGGCGCCCTCGGCCTTGGAGCCTATTGTATTCACCTCGCGGTTCATTTCCTGCAGGAGAAAGTCGAGTTTGCGGCCCACCGGCTCGGCTCCACCGACCAGTTCGAGCCAATGCGCGAGGTGGGCGCGCAGACGCACCAGTTCCTCCCGAACGTCCGACCGGGCCACGAACTTGACGACCTCGCTGGCCACCAGGGCCTCGTCCACCTGCGGATCCAGCCTCAGCTCGGCGACCCGCTGCAGCAATCGCTGCTGCACCGCCTGCGCTCCCTCGCCGCTGGCCTCCTCGAGGCCATCCACGAGGGCCGCGAGCGCCTGCCGGCGTTCCTCGAGCTCGGTTGCCAGGAACTGCCCTTCGCGGCGGCGCATCTCGTTGAGGGCGGCCAGTGCCTCGGAGAGCGCCGCCTGCACGACCGCCGCCAGCACCTCGGCGTCGAGCTCCGGCCGGTCCTCCCGGACCTTGAGCACCTGCGGCAGACGCAGCACGTCACCCGGCAGCAGCGGCCCGGCGACCAGACCGGCGCTGCGCACGGTCTCCATGGCGCGCCCGACCGCCTCGACGAGCGCCTGATCGATCTCGACGACCGGCACGACCTCGAAACGCTCCTGCAGCGTCATGGTGCATTCGAGGCGGCCCCGGGCCACCTCCTGCTGAATGGCGGCGCGAATCGCCGGTTCGAGTCCCTGCATCGCCTGGGGCAGCCGGAACTGGACGTCCAGGTGCCGGTGGTTCACGGCCCGTAACGAAACGGTTACGGCCAGATCCGCGGTCTCCCGGGTGGCGGCGCCAAAGCCGGTCATCGACGTAGTCATCGGTTCTCAATCGCGTGCACCGGTCGATCGATCGGCCGGGCGCCGGGCTCGGGCGCCTCCGCGCCGCTGCCGTTGCCGAACATCTGGAGTGCGTACAACCGGCTGTACACCCCGCCGGGCGTCGCCAACAGTTCCTCGTGCCGCCCCGTCTCGACGATGCGGCCGTGCTCGAGCACGATGATCCGATCGGCGCTCCGGACCGTCGACAGCCGGTGCGCGATCACGAACGACGTGCGGTTGCGCATCAGCGTCTGCAGCGCCTCCTGCACGAGCCGTTCGGACTCGGCGTCGAGCGAGGACGTCGCCTCGTCGAGGATGAGGATGGGCGGGTCCTTCAGCAGCGCGCGTGCGATCGCGAGCCGCTGGCGCTGGCCGCCGCTCAACCGGCTGCCGCGCTCGCCGATCCGCGTCTCGTAGCGCTCCGGCAGGAGCGTCACGAACTCGTGCGCATGCGCGGCCCTGGCCGCCGCCTCGATCTCCGCCATCGTCGCCTCGGGACGGCCGTAGGCGACGTTGTGGGCGATCGTGTCGTCGAAGAGCACGGTCTCCTGCGTCACCAGTCCGATCTGCTCGCGCAACGAGGCCACCGTCACGTCGCGCAGGTCCACATCGTCGATCAGGATGGCGCCGCCGGTGACGTCGTAGAACCGCGGCAGCAGGTTCACCAGCGTGGTCTTGCCGGCGCCGCTGAGGCCGACGATCGCGATGATCTCGCCGGCGGCGACGCGGAAGGACACGCCGTCGAGCACCGTGCGCCGGTCGCGGTCGCCATACGCGAACGTGACCTGGCGGAAGTCGACACTGTGGCGGGGCCTGGTGATCGGCACGGCCCCGGGCCGATCGTGCACCTCCGTGTGCGTGTCGAGCAGTTCGAAGATGCGCTGGGCGGCCGCCATCGCCTGCTGCAGCGTCGCATTCACCCGGCTCAGGCGCTTGATCGGCTCGTACATCAGGAACAGCGTCGTCACGAAGAGCATGAACTCGCCCATCGTGAGCCGGCCGCGGCCGATCTGCGAGGCGCCGTACCAGATCATCGAGGCGACGGCGATCCCACCCAGGAATTCCATCAGCGGCGGCAGGGCGGAGACCGTGCTCGTCACCTTCATGTTGGTGCGGTACACGCGGTCGGAGGCCTCCTCGAAGCGGGCCTGTTCGCGGGCCTCGGCGCCGAAGGCCTTGACGATGCGGTGGCCGCCGAAGGCCTCGGCGGTGATGTGGGTCAGGTGTTCGAGCTGCTCCTGCGACCGCCGGCCGCGCCGCCGTACCCGCTGGCCCAGACGCACGAGGGGATAGATCAGGACCGGCGCGCCGGTCAGCGAGACCAGCGCGAGACGCGCGTCGTGGTAGAAGAGCAGCCCGATGTAACCGACCAGCGCGAAGCCTTCGCGGATCAGGTCGCCCATCGTCTGGGCCACGACCTGCTGGACCTGGTTGACGTCGTTGTTGACGCGCGACAGCAGCTGCCCGGTCGAGCGCCGCGAGAAGAACGCCGCCGACTGACCGAGCACATGGCCGAACATCCGGTTCCTGATGTCGCGGACGACCCGCTGGCCGACGTCGGTCATCAGGTAGGCCGAGAGATAGGCGCCCAGGCCCTTGATCAGGTAGACACCGACGATGGCGAAGGCGATCGCCGGCAGTTGCGACTGGTTACCCAGCGCCTGGTCGAAGATCGGCTTGATCAGGTAGACGACGCCGGCCGAGGCGGCGGCGTACGCCACCATCGCCGCAAACGCGGCAATCAGGCGGGCGCGATACGGCGCCGCGTATCGGAGCAGCCGGAGGAAGACTGTCACTCGTCGGGGTTATCGGCCCTCAGTCGCCGTAACCGTTGGGGTGCGCGTCGAACCAGTTCCATGCCGTGCCGACAATGGCATCGAGATCGGCGTAGCGCGGCTGCCAGCCGAGGGCCGACCGGATGGCGTCGTTGGCAGCAAACAGGGTGGACGGATCGCCGGGCCTTCTGGGTCCGACGGTGAACGGGACCGGACGGCCGGCGACGCGACCGACCGCATCGATCACGGCCTTCACCGAGTGCGGCGTCCCGGTGCCGACGTTGAACCGCCCCGACGAACCGCCCCGTTCGAGCGACTCCAGGCCGCGCACATGGGCATCGGCCAGGTCGGTCACGTGGATGTAGTCACGAAGGCAGGTGCCGTCGGGCGTCGGATAGTCCTCGCCGAACACCTTCAGGCTGTCGGTGCCGAGCGCCGCGAAGATCGCCCGCGGAATGATGTGAATCTCGGGGTCGTGATCCTCGCCGAGCAGGCCGTCCGGATCGGCGCCCGCGGCATTGAAGTACCGCAGCGCGATGCTCTTCAGCCCGTGAGCGGTCTCGAAGTGCGGCAGGGCCCGTTCCACGGCGAGCTTGCTCTCGCCGTACGAGTTGATCGGCTGCTGCGGGTGGGTCTCGTCGATCGGCACGCGCTGCGGCTCGCCGTAGGTCGCGCAGGTCGACGAGAAGATCAGGCGGGTCACTCCCGCCCGGGTGATGCCGTCGAGCAGGCCAATCGAGCCGCTGACGTTGTTGCGGTAGTAGCCGGCAGGGTCCTTCACCGAGTCCCCCACCGACAGCCACGCGGCAAAGTGCATGACCGCGTCGATGCCGTGCTGCCGGCAGGCGGCTTCGACCGTCGCCGTATCGCCGATGCCGGCTTCGACGACGGTCAGCTGGCCGGGGCGGGCGATCGTCTGCAGCGCGTCGCAGGCGCCGCGGTGCCCGGCCGAGAAGTCGTCGAGCACCACCACGTCGCGCCCAGCGCTGAGGAGTGCCTTGACGGTATGGCTCCCGATGTAGCCGGCGCCGCCGGTCACGAGCACGGCCATCGTCCTAGCGTCCGATCGAGTAGTACGTGAACCCTTGCGCCGCGATGGCCTCGGGCTTGTAGATGTTGCGGCCGTCGAAGATCACCGGCGTCTTCATGCGCTTCTTCATCCGCGCGAAGTCGGGTTCACGGAACTCGTTCCACTCGGTGATCAGCGCCAGCGCGTCGGCGTCCGCGAGCGCGTCGTAGGCATTCTTGCAGTAGGTGATGCGGTCGCCGAAGATGCGTGCGGCCGTCTCTCGGGCTTCCGGGTCGTAGGCCTGCACGATGGCGCCGGCCTCGAGGAGGCCCTCGATGATGGTGATCGCCGGGGCTTCGCGCATGTCGTCGGTGCGCGGCTTGAAGGCCAGGCCCCAGACGCCGATGGTCTTGCCCTTCAACGACCGCAGCCGCTGCTTCATCATCTGCAGCAGCTTCTTCTTCTGCTGGACGTTCACGTCCTCGACCGCGTCGAGGATCTTGAAGTCGTAGCCCTTGTCCTTGGAGAACTTCAGGATCGCCTTGACGTCCTTCGGGAAGCAGCTGCCGCCGTATCCGACCCCCGGGAACAGGAACGACGACCCGATGCGCGAGTCCGAGGCCACCGCGCGACGCACCTGGTCGACGTTGGCGCCGTACAGTTCGCAGACGCGCGCCACTTCGTTCATGAAGGAGATGCGGGTGGCCAGCATCGCGTTCGCGGCGTACTTGCACAGCTCCGCGCTGGCGCAGTCCATCACCATGATCGGCGCACCGGTGCGCGTGAACGGCGCATAGAGCTCGGTCATCACCCTGGCGCCGCGCTCGTCGTCGGCGCCGATCACGACGCGATCGGGCTTCAGGAAGTCGTCGACCGCAGCGCCCTGCTTGAGGAACTCCGGGTTGCTGACGACGCTGAAGGGGTGCGTGGTTTCCTTGGCCACGACCTGCCGCACCTTCTCGGCGGTCCCCACCGGCACGGTGCTCTTGTCGACGATGACCTTGTAGCCGTCCATCGCCCGGCCGACGTCGCGCGCCACGCCGAGCACGTGCTTCAGGTCGGCCGACCCGTCCTCGGCCTCGGGCGTGCCGACGGCGATGAAGATGATGTCCGACGCCTTGACGGCCGCCGGGAGGTCGGTCGTGAAGGTCAAGCGCCGCTCGGCGGTGTTCCGCTTGACGACTTCCTCGAGACCGGGCTCGAAGATGGGGATCCTGCCGCGCTCGAGGGCCTTGACCTTGGCGGCGTCCTTGTCGACGCAGATGACGTCGTTGCCGTTCTCGGCGAAACAGGCCCCGACCACCAGGCCGACGTAGCCCGTTCCCACCACCGCAATCTTCACGCTTGGCTCCTTCCGCGCCCGCGACGCCGGTCGTCTCGATCCGCACGCCGCCTTGCGAGGGGCGCGCCGGAGCGCCGAACGCCTTACGCTAGCATACGTGCCAGTGAAGGCGCTGCTCGACTACCGGCCGGCCCTGCGGGCCCGCACCGGGGTCGGCGAATACATTCATCGCACCGCTCTGGCGCTCGCCGACACCGCGCCGGCAGGGGCCCGCGTCGCCGTATTTTCGAGCAGCTGGAAGGATCGCCTCCAGTCGCCGTCGTCGGCGATCGCCGCGCGGGACGCGCGCATCCCGGTGCGGCTCCTGAACTGGAGCTGGCATCGGCTCAGCTGGCCTCCCGTCGAGTGGATCGCCGGGCAGGCGGACATCGTCCACTCGCCCACGCCGCTGCTGATTCCATCGGCCCGCGCCGTCCAGGTCGTGACCATCCACGATCTCTTCTTCCTCGATCACTCCATCGCCACCGAGGCCGAGATCCGGCGCGACTACGCGGCGCTCGTGACCGATCACGCGCGACGCGCCGATCTCGTCGTGACCGTGTCCGAGACCGTCGCCGCGCAGGTCGTGAGTCGACTCGGGGTGCCCGCCGATCGCATCGTGACCTGCCACAACGGCGCTCCCGACTGGAGTCCTCGCACCAGCACGCCAGAGGACGGCCCGGTCGTGTTCATGGGCACGCTCGAAGCGCGCAAGAACGTCGCCGGCCTGCTCGACGCCTGGGAGCGACTGATCGCATCTGGCGTCCGCGTGCCCCTTCTGCTCGGAGGCGGCGTACCCGCCTCCGCGGCCCCGCTGATGGCCCGCCTGGCGCGGGCACCGCTCGCCGGCCTCGTGCGACATGTCGGCTACGTCGGAGAGGGCGACCGGCGTGCCTTCTACGAGCAGGCCCGGCTCTTCGTGCTCCCGTCGTGGGACGAGGGTTTCGGCATCCCCGCCGTGGAAGCGATGGCCGCGGGCGTGCCCGTTGCCGTGTCGCGGCGGGGGGCCTTGCCGGAAGTGTGCGGCGACGCCGCCGTGTACCTCGATCCCGCCGACCCGAAAGCCATGGCTGACGTGATTGGCGGGCTCCTCGGCGACCGGGCGCGCCTGAACGACCTGGCGCACCGGGGCCCGGCCCGAGCGCGCCGCTACTCGTGGACCAACTCAGCGCGGCGGCTCTGGGCGGCCTATCATGGGGCGGTCGAGCGCCGGGGACGCCGATGATCCGTGTTGGCATCGACGTCCGGGAGCTCGGCGGCCGCCCCACCGGCGTGGGCCGCTACCTGCGGGAGCTGCTGGTGCGCTGGCAAGCCGACGCGGCGTGCGCGCAGGTCGATCTCGTCCTGTTCACGCCGGACCCGCAGCTGGAGGCCCACTGGCGCCCGCACGCAGGCGGCGGCGCCACGCTCACGTGGCAGCACGTGCCCGGACGCGGGCGCACGATCTGGGAGCAGCACGATCTCGCGAGGGCCGCCCGGCGGGCGCGCCTCGACGTGTTCTTCGCTCCGGCCTACACCGCGCCACTCCGGCTCGATGTGCCCACCGTGGTCGTGATGCACGACGTCTCGTTCGCCGCGCACCCGGAGTGGTTCCCGTGGCGCCATGGGCTGCGCATGCGCCGGCTCGCGAGCTGGTCGGCACGCCGGGCGCGCGCGCTGATTACCATGTCGGCGTTCTCGGCCGCGGAGATCGAGTGCTTCATCGGCATCCCGGCCGCGCGCGTCCAGGTGATCCCGCTGGCGGTGGACTACCACGATTCCCCGGCACCCGCCGGGCGCCGCGCCGGGCCGATGCTGCCCTCGCCGCCACCCACCGTGCTCTACGTGGGCTCGATCTTCGATCGCCGGCACGTGCCGCTGCTGATGCAGGGCGTTGCCCGGGCGCGCGCTCATCTGCGCAGTCTTCGTCTCGTGGTCATCGGCGAGAACCGCACGTCCACACGCCAGGATCTCGCCGCGCTCGCCGATGCACTCGGTATCCGGGACGCCGTTGGGCTGCACGATTACGTCACCGACGACGTGCTCCGCGCCGCCTACTCGGATGCCGGCGTCTTCGCCTTCCTGTCCGAGTACGAAGGGTTCGGGTTGACGCCGCTCGAAGCCATGCGTCAGGGCCTGCCAGCCATCGTCCTCGACACGCCGGTGGCCCGCGAGGTGTATGGCGAGGGCGCGGTGTACGTGCGGCGCGGCGATGCCGACGGCGTGGCCCGCGCCATCGTCGACCTGCTCACGAACGCGGACTACCGGGCCGAGCGGATCGCCGCTGGCGACGCGACCGTGGCAGGCTATCGCTGGAAGGAGACCGCCCGGGCCACCTGGGACGTCATCCGGACCGTCGCGGAAGGGCGCGAGTCGTGAGCGCCCCGCTGTCGATCGTCATCGTCACCTTCAACGCACGAGAGGACGCGCTGGCGTGCCTGGCGTCGGTGCACGCCCATCCGCCCGACCGGCCGTGGGACCTGGTGGTCGTCGACAACCAGTCGACCGACGACACCGCCGATGCGATCGCGCAACGATGGCCGTCGGTACCGCTCCTGCGGCTGCCGGAGAACATCGGGTTCGCCGCGGCGAACAACATCGGCATCCGCGCCACCCACGGTGAACTGGTGCTGCTCCTCAACAGCGACACGCTCGTCGGCGCCGGCCAGGTCGAGGCGCTGTGCGTGGCGCTCGACAGCGAGCCGGGCGCCGCGGCGGCGGGTCCGCGCCTGGTGGACGGCGAGGGCCGGCAGGAGATGTCGTATGGCCCGATGCTGTCGCCGCTCGGCGAGCCACGCCAGAAAGTGCGCGCCAAGCTGCTGGCCCGTGGTCCGCGCGCGGTGCGTAACCGCATCGCCGCCGACATGCGGCGCCGACAGATGGTCGACTGGGTCAGCGGCGCCTGCCTGCTCGTCCGGCGCAGCGCCGCCGATCAGGTCGGCCTGCTGGACGAACGCTTCTTCATGTACTGCGAGGACGTGGACTTCTGCGCCGCGCTGCGTGCTGCCGGCTACGGCATCCTGTACTCGCCCGACGTCGAGGTCACTCACCTGCGCGGCCGGTCCCGCGCCTCGGTTCCCGCGGTCACGGCCCGCCGCTATCGCGACAGCCAGGTGGCGTTCTACCGCAAGCACCATCCACGCTGGGCCCGCGTCCTCCGGTGGTATCTGGCGGCACGCGAGATCGCGGGGCGGAAGGGGTGACAGGACGGTATAGACTCCGAGTCACATGCGTGTCGCGATCGACATCCGCAAGTTGCGCGACTACGGCATCGGTACGTACGTACGGAACATCGTCACCCAGATTGCGCAACTGGACCGGGACCACGAGTACGTCCTGATCTGTCGTCCGGACGACCTCGAGTTTGCGGCGTCGCTCGGCCCCAACGTCCGTGGCGTGGTCAGCACGGCGGGCAATTACTCGATCACCGAGCAGTTCGAGATCCCCAGAATCGCTCGCCGCGAGAGGGTGGACATCTTCCACGCGCCGCACTACGTGCTGCCGCCGGTGATGCCGTGCCCGTCGGTCGTGACCATCCACGACTGCATCCACCTGATGTTCCCGCAGTACCTGCCCAACCGGCTGGCCTCGGCCTACGCCCGGGCGTTCATGTGGAATGCCACCCACCGGGCGGCCCACGTCCTGACCGTGTCGGAGGCCTCCAAGCGCGACATCCTGCGCTTCTTCCGGGTTCCTGCCGACAAGATCACCGTGGCCTCCAATGCCATCGACGAGCGGTTCAACCGGGTGCCGGTGCCCGAGGACATCACGCGGGTCCAGGAGCGCTTCCAGTTGCACGACCCGTTCGTGCTCTACGTCGGCAACATCAGGCCGCACAAGAACATCGAACGGCTGATCGAGGCCTTTGCGCTGGTCCGGACCGGCCAACTCGCCAACGCCAAGCTGCTGATCATCGGCGACGAGATCAGCAAGTACCCGACGCTGCGCCGGGCCGTGCACCGCGGCAAGCTCCACAAGCACGTCCGCTTCCTGGGGTTCGTCGGGGGCGACACGCTCGCGGCTCTGTACCGGCTGGCGACGGTGTTCGCGTTTCCGTCGCTCTACGAGGGATTCGGCCTGCCGCCCCTCGAAGCGATGGCCAGCGGCACGCCCGTGGTCACGTCGAACGTGTCGTCGCTGCCCGAGGTGGTGGGCGACGCCGCCATCCTCGTCGATCCGAGAGAGCCGACGGCGATCGCCCACGGACTGCGGCGGGCACTCCTCGACCCGGTGTTGCGCGCCGACTTGCGCGAACGCGGCCTGGTCCGCGCCAGCCACTTTTCGTGGGCCCGCACGACGGAGACGATTCTCCGCATCTATCGCGAGACGGCGGCGGGACGGTGACGGCCGACGTGCTGCCGGCCCCGATTCCGGGCGCGCGCGTCGCGCTCGTCCATGATTGGCTCACCGGCATGCGCGGCGGCGAACGGGTGCTCGACGCGCTGTGCCGGCTCTTCCCTGACGCACCGATCTACACGCTCGTCCATCTCCCGGGCAAGGTCGGCGGCGCCATCGCCCGCCACGAGATCCGGACCTCGGCCCTGCAGCGTGTGCCCGGCATCGAGCGGTGGTACCGCCACCTGCTGCCGCTCTATCCGGCGGCGCTCCGCGCGATGCGGCTGAAGCCGGCCGACCTGGTGATCTCGAGCAGCCACTGCGTCGCCAAGTCGGTCGTCGCGCCGCGCGGTGCCCGTCACCTCTGCTACTGCCACACGCCGGTCCGCTACGCCTACGACCAGTTCGACGCCTACTTCGGTCCGGCCCGGGTGGGACGGGTGACCTCGAGCCTCATGCGGCCGGTGATGTCCGCGTTTGCCAGGTGGGACGTCCGTACGAGCGGCAGGCCTGACCGCTATGTGGCCAATTCTCAACATGTTGCGCGGAGAATTGCGAGGCACTATAATCGGCGATCGGCCGTCACCTATCCCCCCGTGGATACGGTGTACTACACGCCGCAGCCGGGGGAACGCGATGCGCGTGCCTTGATTGTCTCGGCCCTTGTGCCGTACAAGCGGGTGGACGTGGCAATAGCCGCCTGTCGTCAGGTCGGCGTGCCGCTCACCATCGTGGGTCAGGGGCCCGAGCGTGAACGGTTGCGCGCGGCAGCCGGGCGCGACGTCGAGTTCGTCGGTGCGCTCACCGACACGGAGGTCCGGCAGCAGTACCGCACGGCGTCGGTCGTGCTCCTGCCAGGCGAAGAGGACTTTGGCATCGTGCCCGTCGAGGCCCAGGCGTGCGGAACCCCCGTGGTCGCGCTGGGCCGCGGCGGTGCGACCGAAACGGTGATCGATGGTGAAACTGGAGTGCTGACCGAGGACGGGATCGAGGCGTTTGCCGCCGGCATGCGCCGCGCGCTGGACACGCCATGGGACGCCAGCGCGTGCCGCCGCCAGGCGGAGCGTTTTTCGCTGACGCGCTTCATCGCCGACATGACCGACGCCGTACGTGACCTGATGGCTGCTCGGCCCGCGGACGTGCGATGGTAAAGCGCTACAACCGACTCCTGGTCGCGCTGCACGTCGCCGCCGATGCCCTCGCCGGACTGGCGGCCTTCCTGCTGGCCTACGGCGTCCGCTTCCACTCCGGCCTGCTCGCGGTCACCAAGGGCTATCCCCCGTTCAGCCAGTACCTCTGGCTGGCGCCGCTGGTCGGGCTGCTGGTGCCGACGGCGTTCCATCTCCACGGCATCTACCGCCTCCGCCGCGGCCGCTCCCGCATCGACGACTTCTTCGGCGTCCTCGTCGGCAGCGTCCTGGCCGTCGTGCTGGGCGTGGTGACGACGCTGTACGTCCAGACCTACTACGTTCCCGACGAGTTGAAGGATCGGGGCGCGTTCGAGGTCAGCCAGCTGGTCTGGGGCCTGTTCCTCTGCCTGAACGTCGCGCTGACCTTCCTGACGCGCGTCGCCGTTCGCGACTGGCTGGAGCGGCGCTGGCGGGCCGGCATCGGTCTCAAGCGCGTGCTCGTCGCCGGCGCCGGCGATCTCGGCCGCCTCGTCGTGGATCGCATTCTCGAGCATCGGGAACTGGGCCTGCGCGTCGTCGGCTTCGTGGACGACAAGGCCGAGGGCGCAGGGCATCTCGGCTACCGCGGCCTGCCGCTGCTCGGCACGCTCGAGGAGACCCCGGAGATCCTCCAGCGCGAGAAGATCGACCACCTCTACATCGCGCTGCCGCTCGACGAGCACATCAAGATGCTGGGGCTGGTGGAGAACGCCAACCGGGAGATCGTCGACATTCGCGTCGTCCCCGATCTGCTCCAGATCATCTCGCTGCGGGCCCGCCTCGAGGACCTCGACGGCCTGCCGATCATCAACATCCACGACGTGCCGCTGCGCGGGCTGAACGCCGTGCTCAAGCGGACGATGGACGTCGTGCTGGCCACGGCCAGCCTGCTCGTGCTCGGCATCCCGATGGGCGTGCTGACGCTCATCATCCGCCTCACCTCGCCCGGCGCCGCGCTGTTCCGCCAGGAACGCATGGGCCTCGACGGCAAGCCGTTCTACGTCTGGAAGTTCCGCTCCATGTACGCCGACGCAGAGCGCGACTCGGGGCCGGTGTGGGCAGTCGAGGACGACCCGCGCTGCACGCCGATCGGCCAGTTCCTGCGCCGCAGCAACCTCGACGAACTGCCGCAGCTCTGGAACGTCCTGCGCGGCGACATGTCGCTCGTCGGGCCACGCCCCGAGCGGCCGTTCTTCGTCGACCAGTTCAAGCAACGCATCCCGCAGTACATGCTGCGTCACAAGGTCAGGGCCGGGCTGACCGGCTGGGCCCAGGTCAACGGCTGGCGCGGCAACACGTCCATCGAGAAGCGCATCGAGTACGACCTGTACTACATCGAGAACTGGTCGCTGATGCTGGACCTCAAGATCATGTGGCTGACCGTGGTCAAGGGGTTCTTCCACAAGCACGCCTACTGAGAACCACATGCCTCGTGTCGTCATCACTGGAGCCGCCGGCTTCATCGGGTCCCATCTCGCCGAAACGCTCCTCGATCGCGGCTACACCGTGGTCGGCATCGACAACCTGCTCACCGGCGACACCGCGAACATCGCCCACCTGGTGAACCGGGACTTCACGTTCATCAAGCACGACGTCACCAACTACATCTTCGTCGAAGGACCGGTCGACGCGGTGCTGCATTGGGCGAGCCCGGCCAGCCCGATCGACTACCTGGAGCTGCCGATTCCGACGTTGAAGGTCGGCGCGCTCGGCACCCACAAGGCGCTCGGCCTGGCGAAGGAGAAGAAGGCGCGCTTCGTGATCGCCTCGACCTCCGAAGTCTATGGCGACCCGCTGGAGCACCCGCAGAAGGAAACCTACTGGGGCAACGTCAACCCGGTCGGCCCGCGCGGCGTCTACGACGAGGCCAAGCGCTTCGCCGAGGCGATGACGATGGCGTACCACCGCTACCACGGCGTGGACACGAAGATCGTCCGCATCTTCAACACCTATGGCCCGCGCATGCGCGTCAACGACGGCCGCTCCGTGCCGGCGTTCATGAGCCAGGCGCTGCGCAACGAGGACGTGACGCTCTTCGGCGACGGCTCGCAGACCCGCAGCTTCTGCTACGTGACCGACCTGGTCGACGGCATCCTGCGGCTGCTCGACTCGAACACCAACGAGCCGGTCAACATCGGCAATCCGCACGAGCTGACCATCAAGGAGATCGCCCAGACGATCATCCGCATGACCGGTTCCAGCAGTCAGCTGGTGTACAGGCCGCTGCCCGAGGACGATCCGAAGGTGCGCCAGCCCGACATCACGAAGGCACGGACGCTGCTGGGCTGGGAGCCGAAGGTGCCGCTCGAGGAAGGTCTCACGAAGACCATCGAGTACTTCCGCAAAAAGGTGCTGGGATAGGCCGGGGCCCTACCAAGACCCTACGCGAGCGGCTTGGTTCGGGGGCGCTGCGCGGTGAGCAGGTAGTGGAGCGCGCTGATCACCGTGATCAGCGCCGATGCTCCGAAGAACACGTCAGGCACCACTGACGGAACCGCCAGCCAGTTGAAGCAGAGCGTCACCACGCCCGTGGCGACGAACGTGCCAGTCGCCAGCTTGCCCCAGATCGACGGGTAGAACGTGCGCGGCCCGAGCGCCAGGTTGACGATCGCCACCGTCAGCACGATGCCGACGTCGCGGCTGGCCACCACCACGGTCAGCCACAGTGGCATCCGGTGCGTGATGTGCGGCAGCGGCAGCGTCAGCACCACGAACATCGTCAACAGCAGGAGCTTGTCGGCGACCGGGTCGAGCCAGGCGCCGAGCGTCGTCGGCTGGCCGGAACGACGGGCGAAGTAGCCGTCGAGGAGATCGGTGAGGCCTGCCACCGTGAACACCGCCAGCGCGCCGCCGACATATCCGTACACCAGCAGGATGGCGAACACCGGGATCAGCAGCATCCGCAGCAGCGTGAGCTGATTGGCGAAGGTGAGCACGGCGGATCAGGACGGCCGTCAGGGCAGCGGGTTGCCGCGCTGGGCACCGCCGGCCGGGACCCCGGCTTGTTCGGCCAGCCGGGTGAGCCGCTCGACGGCGTCGGCCGCGTCGGCCCCCGACATCGGCCGGCCGAGCCCGAACGTCTGTCCCTCGATGGGCCGCAGGACACCGCTCGCCACGGCGCGCGACACCGCCACGTGCAGCGTGTGGCCGGCCCGGACGTCGGCAAACGCAAGGCGGGCATCGCGCCAGGTCTGCGCCGCCTGCGGCAGCCGGCTGGCCAACAGGCCGAGGACACGGTTGACGATGGCGGCAAACTCGCCGCGCGTGACGCCGTTGGCCGGCTGGAAGGTGTGGTTGGGATAGACCTCCATCGCACCCGCCCTTGCCGCGAGGAGGATCGACGGCTGCGCCCAATGGCGGCGGCTGTCGGTGATGAGGACGGTTCCCCGCGCCGCCTCCTGCAACACCGCGGGCAGCCGGTAGGCCAGCAGCGCGGCGACGTCGCCGCGGGTCACTCGCGGAGACGCGGGAATCGCCTTGAACTCGGCGGGCAGCGCGTCTTCCTTCAGGCCCGTCTCGATCTCGGTGATGCGGTGGGCGATGTCGGCCAGGCCTCGATCCAGGTCGAGCGCCCGCCGGTAGTCCTCGAGCGCCGCCTCGCGGTCCCCCGCCGTTTCTTTCAGCTCGCCGCGAATCGCGTAGGCACGCGCGTCCTGCGGATCGAGCGAGAGCGCCCGGTCCACGTGCATGCGCGCCCGGTCGCCCTGACCGAGCTGCCGCTCGACGTCGGCAAGGTCGCGATACAGGAAACCCGACTCCGGCGACGCCTTGAGGGCGCGGTCGTAGTGATCGCGAGCCTCGGCGAGTCTCCCCGCCGTGCGCGCCGCCTGCGCCGCCGCCACGTCGCTCTGCACGGCCCGGAAGCGAAGGACCTCGACGCGGCGCAGCGCGACGGGTTGGTCCGGCACCCGCTCGAGCACCGACTGGTACGCCTCGAATGCGTCGCCTTCCCGACCGAGTTCGACCAGCGCCTCGGCCCGGCCGATCAAGGCCGGCACGTAGGCCTCGTCGGCGGTGAGCGCGCGGTCGAACCATTGCAGCGCGTCGGCCTCGGCATTCTGCGCGAGCCGCGCGAAGCCCAAAGCCGCCTGCGACGGGAAGAAGCGCGGCGCCGTCCGCAGCACGTCGCGCAGGGTGCGTTCGGAGCCGCGCGGATCGCCCGACTGCAACTGCAGCCACGCGCGCTCGTGCTGCTGCGCCGGACGCGCCTGGGCGGCGAGGTCGGCTGGCAGATCCGGCTTCGGATACTCGGGATAGCGCTCGGTGCCGGGCACGACGACAGGCATCGGCACGGGGCGCGCGCAGCCAGCGACCGCCGAAAGCCCGATCACCGCCGCCACGAACATGCGGCGACACGCCGACGTCACAGCGACAGGCCCTCCTGCAGGCGTTGCATCAGGCGGCGCGGCACTTCCGCCTCGATGCTGACGCGGTCGCCGTCGGCGTCGTGGCTGAGCACGCGGGCCACCTTGTACAGCCGTTCGATCGCGTCGCGATCCTCCTGGCGGCCCTGGTCGAACGACAGCGTGACGCGCCTGGTGTCGAGCGCCAGGGCCCTGGCGATCTCGGTCAGCAGCTGGTCGACGCCATCACCGGTCACCGCCGAGATCTGCAGCGACTGGTCGTACGCCTGGCGCAGGTGGTCGCGGGCGCCGGCATCGAGACGGTCGACCTTGTTGAAGACGAGCAGGATCGGCACGTCGCCGGCATCGACCTCGCCGAGGACGCGTTCGACGGCCTGCATGTGCCGCTCGTAGTCCTCGATCGAGGCATCGACGACATGCAGCAGAAGATCGGCGTCGGCAACCTCTTCGAGCGTGGCGCGGAAGGCGGCGACGAGCGTGTGCGGCAGGCGATCGATGAAGCCGACGGTGTCCGACAGCGCGGCGCGCTGCCGGTTCGGCAGCTTCAGCTCGCGCGTCAACGGATCGAGCGTGACAAACAGCGCGTCGGACGTCACCGCGCTGTCGTTCGTCAGCCGGTTGAACAGCGTCGTCTTGCCGGCGTTGGTGTAACCGACCAGCGCGACGGCGGGCAGCTCGGTGCGCCGCCGGCGGTCGCGCAGTTGACCGCGCCGCCGCCGCACCTCCGCCAGGTCGTCCGAGAGCGTGGCGATGCGCACCCGGATGCGGCGCCTGTCGGTTTCGAGCTTGGTTTCACCAGGACCGCGGGTGCCGATGCCGCCGCCGAGCCGCGACAGCGCCGCCGAGGCACCGACGAGCCGCGGCAGCAGGTAGCGCAGCTGCGCCAGTTCCACCTGGAGCTTGCCTTCGCGGGTGCGGGCGCGCCGCGCAAAGATGTCGAGAATCAGCTGGGTTCGATCGATGACGCGGAGTTCGAGCGTCTTCTCGATGTTGCGCAGTTGTGCCGGCGTGAGTTCGCTGTCGAAGATGACCAGCGACAGGTCGGACTCCTCGCAGGCGGCCTTGAGCACCTGCAGCTTGCCCGAGCCGATCAGCGTGGCCGGGTCCGGGCGGTCGCGGTCCTGCGTGAAGCGCACGACCGGCACGATGTCGGCGGCCTCGGCCAGGCCGGCGAGTTCTTCGAGGGCGTCCTCGACGAGCGTCCGCCGCGTGGCGCCGGTGATCAGGCCCACGAGCGCTGCGCGTTCGCGCCCGGCCGGGCGCGCTGGCTCCGATCCCTCGCTCACCGATGGCATGTTAGCACCTCGTCATGGGCCGATTGCCACCTCGACGGGCGTCGCCGCGAGCACTGCCGTGAGCGCCTCCGGCGCAAGACTCACGAGCAACCCGCGCGCGCCGCCGTTGATGTAGATGCGTGGCAGTGCCAGCACGCTGCGCTCCACATATGTCGGCAGGGCCTGACGCGTTCCAAACGGCGAGGTGCCGCCGAACTGGTAGCCGGTCGCGCGTTGTGCGGCCGCCGCCGGGGCCGGTTCCAGGCGCTTGACGTCGAGGACGCGGGCCAGCGCCTTGGTCGAGACCTCGCGGTCGCCGTGCATCAGCATCAGGTGCAGGCCGCCCGTCTCGTCCTGCAGGACCAGGGTCTTGATCACCTGATGTTCGTCGACGCCGAGTTCGCGGGCCGAGACGCGGGTGCCGCCGCGCTCCTCGTAGCGGTAGCGATGCGGCTCGAAGACGACGCCGGCGGCCTTCAGCGCGCGCAGCGCCGGCGTGACGCTCACGTCTCCTCCACCGTCGGTTGGGTGGCCAGCCCGACGCGTGCCCGCAGCACGTAGCTCACCATCGCCGACAGCACCGCCAGCGTCAGGACGCCGACGATGAAGACGCTGCGGATGGAGATGCGCGCGAGCACGCCGGCCGCCATCGGGCTGAGCGACAGCCCGACCAGCGACGCACCGGTGAGCAGTCCGAAACCGGTATTGCGAGCCCTTTCCGGGACGACATGACCGGCAGCGGTGAACGACGCCGTGCTCGCAACGCCGACCGCGAAGCCGAAACCGAGCGTGGCCGGCAGCAGCGCCGCGACGGGAAGACGCAGGACGAACGGCACCAGACACACGGCAGCCGCCAGCGTCGTCCATCGCAGCAGCACGCGCGGCGCCCAACGCTGCAGCAGACGCTGCGTCGCGAGATTGCCGGCCGCCCCGGCTCCGGCCGCCGCCGAGAAGATGACTCCCGCGACGAGCGCCAGGCGTTCGTCCGGCACACCCAGTTGCCCGACAAACAGCGGCAGGACCGGTCCGAAGC
>CBIHOS010000044.1:0-25588 GCA_966211945.1 uncultured bacterium | reverse complement strand
GCGCCGCCGGTGGACGACGACACGCGGGCCCGCCGCGGCAAACTCACGCAGGTGATGCGTTCGCTGCTCGACAGGCTCGGCAGCGACGGCGTTCCCGCCGCGCCAGCCACGCCGCCGCCCGGCACCGGGCGCCGCAGCCGCCGCGCCTGACGATGCCGTCGGCGACGCGTAGCCGTCTGCTTCCGCGTGCGTCCAGGCAGGAGCGCTGCGCCGTGCCCATGACAGGGAACCCATGGCAGGGGTGGTCAGCCGACCGCCGATACGGTACACTCGGCGTTCGCGCCGTTCGGCGCCGGTCGGGATGTAGCGCAGCCTGGTAGCGCACCTGAATGGGGTTCAGGGGGTCGCGAGTTCGAATCTCGCCATCCCGACCAAGCTATTCCACTGAATGTCAGAGGTTTAGCACCGCAGCCTCGGAGGGGACTCCGGGGCTGTGTGCGTTTGGGAGCCGCGTCGAGCCGCGTGGCGAGGGGGAGTGGATGACCGAGCAGGGCGAGCCACAGGTCGGCGATTTCATTCTGCTGTTCGACGACGAATCCGAAGCCGCCGGCGAGCCCCCGATCCTGCTGGTGCGCGTGACCGAGAACGGGTTCGACGGCGTCGGCGAGGCCGAGTTGGAAGAGGCCGAACGTCTCGAGGCCCGGGCCCGTTTCCTCGCGCACGAGAAGAAGGCACGCGCCTGGCGTCTCGTCGGCGACGCCTACAAACTGCTCCTGCCGTACGCCCCGATCAAAGACGTCCACTGAGGGCCGACGCACGCGAGTGCCGTTGTCGACGCCTCAGTCCTTGACCACGAGCAACAGACCGGCGCGCGTCGGTGCCAACGCCTGCGTGACGCCGTCGACCGCGTCGACGAGCGTCCTGAAGTCGCGCACGTCCGCCACGTGCGACAGGACGTTGTCGACCGCAAGCAGCCCTTGTGGTCGCAGAATCCTCAGCAGGTCCGGCCAGTAGGAGGCGTACGCGGGGCGCTCGGCATCGAGGAACACGACGTCGTACGCGGCATCGGCCGCTTCGCGCAGCATGTCGCCGGCATCGGTAATCCGCAGGTCGACGACTGCCGACAGCCCCGCCCGCTGCAGATTGTCGGCGGCGAGTCCGGATCGCGCGGCATCGATGTCGACGCTCGTCAGGCGGCCGCCTGTCGTGTGCAGCGCGTCGGCGAGCCAGATCGTGGAGTACCCGTTCGAGGTGCCCAGTTCGAGGACCGCCTGCGCCCGCGAGATGCGCACGAGCACGCCGAGCAGCGCGCCAGACGCGGGATCGAGGTTGCGGAAGCGATTACGCCGGTCGGACGTCCGCGCGTCGTGCGCGATGCCGGACCGGTGCATCTCGTCGAGCAGGGCGGCGACGTGGTCGTCCATTGGCTCACTATGTCACCGCTGAGAGGCGGCACCGCCGTCTACTCGTCCGCCGCGCCGTGCCTGGAATGCTGCAGGCGATCGGCCGGCACACGGAAGTGATCGCGAGCCTTGCGCAGGGCCGCGACGCTCGATGGCCGATGCCAGAGCTCGATGCCGCGGAGCAGGGCGAGGGCCTGGCCGACCGCGAGTCGGAGCGGCAGGACCTCCACCGGCAGAGCGGGCACGCTGTCCAGGCCGCCGAGCGCCCGCGTGAGCGCCGCCACCAGGTCGGACGCCACGGTATTCAGGACCGGCAGCCGTGCCGCAAGGTCGTCATCGTCGCGGGCGATCTCGATCACGGCCTGGATGCGCTGCTGCCACCCGCGCAGCGCCAGCCGTACTGCCTCGGCCGTTTCGACGTCGTTGCCCGCGCCCTCGTTGGCCATCGCCTCCAGTGTGACTCACTGCGTGCCTCCAAAGCTTCCGAACCCGGACCCTACACGCCGAACACAGTCGTGATGGTTTGACACCCCGGCCCGGCGTTCACAGAATGCGCGCATGACCCTCACTGCGTCGCGCGTGGCCGCGGCGCTCGTCGTCGCGCTCGTCGCCGCCGCGGTGCACGGCGGCGTTGCGAGCGGGCGGGCCGCGCAAGCCCCGCGGGATCAAGCGGCGTCCGGCCAGGCGGGGGCGACTGCAGCCGCGGTCCGCCGGCTCCTGTCCGACCGCTGCTTCCGCTGCCATGGACCCGACGCCAGCAAGCGCAAGGCAAAGCTCCGCCTCGACACCCGCGAGGGGTTGCTGACCGATCTGGGCGAGGGTCGCGTCGTCGTCGTCCCAGGCGCTCCCGACCGCAGCGAGCTGGTTCGGCGCATCAGCCTGTCGCCTGACGATGACGATGTGATGCCGCCGGCGGAGGCGCATCTGCCACTGTCGGCGGAGCAGAAGACGATGCTCACCCGTTGGGTGGCCGCGGGCGCCGAGTATCGAGGTCACTGGTCGTGGGAGCCCGTCGGCGAACCGGTCGTCCCGACGCTGGCCGATCGTCCAGTGTCGCCGGGAACCACGCCGCATCCCATCGACGCCTTCGTTCGAACCCGCCTCGCGTCGGCCGGCCTGAGACCATCTCCGCGTGCGCCTCTCGACATCCTGTTTCGGCGGGCGTCCTTCGGGCTCACCGGATTGCCGCCATCCCCGTCGGACCTCGACAGACTGCTCGCCGATCACCGACCCGACGCCTTCGCGCGGGCCGTGGACCGCCTGCTCGCCTCGCCCGCCTACGGAGAGCGGATGGCGCAGGACTGGCTGGACCTGGCGCGCTACGCCGACACCCACGGCTACCAGAACGACGGGACGCGCGACGTCTCGCCGTATCGCGACTGGGTCATCGAGGCATTCAACCGGAACCTCCCGTACGACCAGTTCCTGACGTGGCAGCTGGCCGGCGACCTCTTGCCGGCGCCGACCCGCGCCCAGCGCATCGCCACCGCCTTCAATCGTCTTCACCGCCAGACCAACGAGGGCGGCAGCATCGAGGAGGAGTTCCGCACCGAATACGTCGCCGACCGGGTCAACACGTTCGGCACGGCGATGCTCGGCGTGACGCTCGAGTGCGCGCGCTGTCACGATCACAAGTTCGACGCGATCACGCAGCGCGACTACTTCTCGCTGTTTGCGTTCTTCAACAGCATCGACGAATCGGGGCTGTACTCGCACTTCACGAACGCCACGCCGACGCCGACGCTGTCGCTCTGGCCGCCGCCGACGCGGGCTGCGCACGATCGTGTCGTGGCGCGGATGCAGGCGCTGCAGCGACAGATTGCCGATCTGTCGGCATCGGCGCGTCCGCGGGCCGGCCGCTGGTACCAGCGTGGGCGCATGACGATGCCGCTGCCGATCGCGCACCTGACCTTCGACCGCGTGACGAAGGACGGCACGCCGGACTCCCGGCGCCAGGCAGCGGCGCTGCTGCGCGACGAGCCCGTGTTGGTTGCCCAGCCGGCTGGTGGCGCGTTGCGGTTCAGCGGCGACAACGCGGTCGTGCTCGACGGCCTGCGCGAGTTCTCGCGCACCGATCCGTTCTCGATTCGCGTCCGTCTGCAGCCGACCGAGCGCCAGGCACGGGCCGTTGTCCTGCACCAGTCGCGCGCCTGGACCGACGCCGGCAGCCGCGGCTTCGAGTTGACACTGGAGGACGGGCGGATCTTCTTCGGCCTGATCCACTTCTGGCCGGGCAACGCCGCGGCGATCCGATCGCGGGATCCGCTGCCGATCGGGCAGTGGTCCGACGTCACGGTGACCTACGACGGATCGAGCCGGGCCGCGGGCATGCGGCTGTACGTCGACGGACGTCCGGTCGCCACCGACGTCGTTCGAGATCGACTCACCAGGACGATTGGCTACGACCGCGCCGCCGGCGATCGATCGGCGGCGACGCATCCGCTCACGGTGGGGGCACGCTTCCGCGACAGTGGGTTCCGGAACGGGCTCGTCGACGACCTGCAGGTGTTCGACGACACGCTGACGACCCTGGAGGTGACGGGGCGGCTGCCAGCCGGAGGCGACGGCCCGGAGGTCGTGGAGCACTATCTGGCGCGGGTCGATCCGCGCGCCCGCGTGCTGCGGGCCCGGCTCCGGCAGGAGAGGGTCCGTGAGGATCGGCTGGCGGCTGGCGTGCCCGAGCTGATGGTGATGGAAGAGATGCCCGAGCCTCGCCCGGCGCATCTGCTGGCCCGCGGCGCCTATGATGCGCCGCGCGAGCGCGTCCAGCGCGATACGCCGGCCAGCCTGCCGCCGTTCCCGGCCGACCAGCCGCGCAATCGCCTCGGCCTCGCACGGTGGCTGACCAGCCGCAGCCATCCGCTGACTGCACGCGTTGCGGTGAACCGCATCTGGCAGATGCACTTCGGCCGCGGCCTGGTCCCGACACCCGAAGACCTGGGCAGTCAGGGGCGGGTGCCGACCCACCCTGAGCTCCTCGACTGGCTCGCCCGCCGATTCGTCGACAGTGGCTGGGACGTCAAGGCCCTGCACCGCCTGATCGTGTCATCGTCTACTTACCAGCAGGAAGCCGGGGCGCCGGTTGACGTGCGGCGACGCGATCCCGAGAACGAGTGGCTGGCGCGCGGCCCGTCGCTGCGGCTGCCTGCCGAGCACGTGCGCGATGCCGCGCTGGCGGCCAGCGGGCTGCTCACACGGCGCATCGGTGGCCCGAGCGTGAAGCCGTACCAGCCGGACGGACTCTGGGAGCAGGCGGGAACGGGGCAGACGTACGTGCAGGACACCGGCGCCAATCTCTACCGGCGCAGCATCTACACGTTCTGGCGGCGAACGTCGCCGCCGCCGTCGCTCACCATGTTCGACGCCGTGTCCCGGGAAGTCTGCGTGGCGCGCCGCGAGGTGACGGCGACACCGCTCCAGTCGCTCGTCCTGCTGAACGACCCGCAGTTCGTGGAAGCGGCGCGCGTGCTGGCCGAGCGTCTCGTCCGCGAGTTCCCCGGCGACGCGCCGGCCCGGCATCGCGAGGCGTTCCGGCGGCTGATCGGCCGGGCGCCAGCGGCCGCCGAGGCCGCGATCGTCGCGCGCGCGTTCGACGAGCAGCGACGCCTGTACGCGGCCGATCCCGCCGGCGCGCGGGCGCTGCTCAACGTCGGCGCATCGCCGCCAGACGCCCGCCTGCCGGCCCTCGACGTCGCGGCGACCACCGCGGTCGCCAGTCTGATCATGAACTTCGACGCGTTCGTCGTCGTCAGGTGAAGGACTCCCGCGTGAACCGACACGACCATTCTTCCCGCTGCACTGGTGCCGAGCCGACAGCCGGCCTCTCACGGCGCGCACTGCTGCAGCGCGTCGGGCTCGGCGTCGGCGGGCTGGCGTTCGCCGATCTCGTGGCGCCGGCCGGAGCGAATGCGGCCCAGGGTGGCGGAGGCCCTGGCGTGCCTGGCGTCCTCGGGCGCGATCTACACCTCGCGCCGAAAGCGCGGCGCGTGATCTCGCTGTTCATGGCCGGCGGCCCGTCGCAGATGGAGACGCTGGACTACAAGCCGGTGCTGCAGGCGCGCAACGGCGAGTCCCTTCCCGACTCGGTGCGGCAGGGACAGCGGCTCACCGGCATGTCGGGCAACCAGGCCGTGCTGCCTCTCGCGGGCGCCTATTGCGGATTCTCGCGCCACGGCGAGAGCGGCACGTGGATGTCGGACCTGCTGCCGCACACGGCGAAGGTCGTCGACAAGCTGTGCATCGTCCGATCGCTGTACACCGACGCGATCAATCACGATCCCGCCATCACGTTCTTCCAGACCGGTTCGCAGATCGCCGGGCGCCCGAGCATGGGCGCCTGGCTTCACTACGGCCTCGGCAGCGAGACCGAGGACCTGCCGGCCTTCGTCGTGCTGATCACGCCGGGCAAGGTGGACCAGCCGCTGTACTCGCGGCTGTGGGGCAGCGGCTTCCTGCCGTCGCAGCATCAGGGCGTGCAGTTCCGGAGTGGCAGGGACGCCGTGCTGTACCTGTCCAACCCCGCCGGCGTCTCCCGCGACGGGCGGCGGCTCCTGCTCGATCGGTTGCGCGACCTGCACGCACAGGCCGCCTCGCACCTGGGCGACGCCGAGATGGACGGCCGCATCGCCCAGTACGAGATGGCGTTCCGGATGCAGGCCAGTGTGCCCGGGGTGATGGACGTGTCAGGGGAGAGTGAGGCGACGTTCGCCCTCTACGGCCCCGACGCGCGCACGCCGGGCACCTTTGCGGCCAACTGCCTGCTGGCGCGGCGGCTGGCCGAGCGGGGCGTCAGGTTCATCCAGCTCTATCACCAGGGCTGGGATCAGCACGACAACCTGCCGAAGGGGATCGCGCGCCAGTGCCTCGAGACCGATCAGGCGAGCGCCGCGCTGGTCACCGATCTCGATCGGCGCGGCCTGCTCGACGACACGCTCGTCATGTGGGGCGGGGAGTTCGGGCGGACCAGCTATTCGCAGGGCAAGCTCACCGCCACGAGCTACGGCCGCGACCATCACCCGCGCTGTTTCTCGATGTGGATGGCCGGCGGCGGCGTGAAGGCCGGGCTCGTTCACGGATCCACCGACGACTTCGCGTACAACATCGTCGACGGCGCCGTCCACGTGCACGATCTGCATGCGACCGTGCTGCGACTGCTGGGCGTGGACCACGAGCGGCTCACGTACTTTCATCAGGGACGACGGTTCCGCCTGACCGACGTCCACGGCAAGGTCGTGCAGGCGTTGATCGCGTGAGGTGCGATCACTGCTCGCCCGGCGACAGCTTGTTCAACCGCATGTACGTGACGACGTTGCCGTAGTGCAGGTTGGTGTGGGCGAGCTGGTGCGCCGCGTAGTAGCTCTTCACGCGCTTCTGTCCGTTCGGCAGCGCCACGCTCTCGCCCAGCGACGCATCGGTCGCGGCGGCGAAACCGGTGTCGCAGAAGGCGAAGGCGGCGGTGAGCGTCTGCAGCACCGCCGCTTTCGGCGCGGCCGCGTCGGCGTTGACCTTCGGCCGCTGGCCGGGCGTGCCCTGGAAGCCGGCGCAGAGGCTGTAGCTCGCGTCGGCGATGTGCAGCAGCATCTTGCGGAGCGTGTACACGTCCGGCGTCGGCTGGAACCCGTAGAGCGTGTCGGGCGTCTTGTTGGCGGCGCCCATCACGGCGGTCTTGATCGCCGCCCACTCGGTGCGGATGCCGTCCATCGCGGGTGACTGCGCCGATGCGCCGCGGGCGCAGAGCAGGGCAACGACGACGAGACTGACGCGGCACAGGCGATTGGACACGAACACCTCCGGAAGTGCCCGGACTATACCGCAGCCGGGGGCCCGAGCCCCGGGGGGCATGCCCCGGCGGCGGCGAGCGCGGCACTTGCGGCAGAATGCTGCGCGATGCTCGACTCCTTCCCGCGCGCCGGCGGCGTCGCTGCTGCCAGCCCGCGTCGCCTGGTACGCCCTCGTCGAGCGATGTGGCAACTGCTGCTCGCCTCACTGGGCTGGCTGCTGGCGCCGGTGGCGGTGCAGGCGCATCCGGCTCCCTTCAGCTATCTGGACGTCCGCGTCGGCCCCGACGGCCTCGCGGGCTCGCTGGTGCTGCACGATCTCGACGTGGCGCGTGTCCTGGGCATCGCCGATCCCCGCGCGCTCGAGCGCCCGGACGTCGTCCACGACCGCGCCGAGGCGATTGCCGCGCTGATGACAGCCAGGGTCGCCATCGAGGCCGACGCCACGCCGATCACGTGGACGATCGACGGCGTCGAGCCCGTGGCGGGGCAGGACGCCGTGGTGATCGCCTGGCGCGCTCGTCTAACGGCTCCGCCCGGCCACCTCGGGATTGGCGCCCGTATGTTCCCGGAGGACCCGACGCACCAGACATTCGTCACCGTCTACGAACGCGAGGCCGTCGTCTGGCAGGACGTCCTCAACCAGGACCGCATCCGGACCGATCACTACACCGGCACCGCTCAGGGGCGGTTCGCCGTGTTCCGCCGCTTCGTCGCCTCGGGCATCCATCACATCGCGATCGGCCCGGACCACATCCTCTTCGTCATCGGGCTGCTGCTGCCGGGCGGCCGCCTGCGCCGTCTTCTCGCGATCGTGACGGCCTTCACCGTCGGCCACAGCGTCACGCTCGGCCTCGCCACGCTGTCGATCGTCGACCCGCCCGCCCACGTCGTCGAACCGCTCATCGCGTTGAGCATCGTGTTCGTCGGCGCCGACAATCTGCTCAGCGGGCGGCGCGATCGCGACGTCCGCGTCTGGGTGGCGCTGGTGTTCGGTCTGGTGCACGGCTTCGGCTTCGCCAGCGTCCTGCGGGACGTGGGGTTGCCGAGCGGGGCGCTTGGGGTATCGTTGTTGGCGTTCAACCTCGGCGTCGAGATCGGACAGGCGACCATCGTCGTGGTCGTCGCGTCGCTCCTGGGCCTCGTGCGCCGGCGGCGGCCGCGGGTCGCCGACCTGGTGGCGGTGGCCGGCTCGGTCGTGGTGCTTGCCGGGGGCGCGTGGTGGTTCCTCGAGCGCACGTTCCTCGCTCGGGGCTGAGCATCGAAGGAGAGGACATGCGACGTTTCCTGCTCGTCGCCGGCCTGTGCCTGATCGGCACCGCCGGCATCCTCGCGCGTCAGCCGGCGCAGAGCCAGGCCGCAACGATCGAGAAGCTGGCCGACACGCTCTACGTCGTGCGTGGCGGCGGAGGCAATACCGCGGCGTTCCTGACGGCCAAGGGCGTCGTGCTCGTGGACACCAAGCTCGCCAACTGGGGCGAGCGGATCATGCAGCAGGTGCGCAGCGTCACCGACAAACCGGTGACGATGATCATCAACACGCACACGCACGGCGATCACACCGGCAGCAACGAATACTTCCCGGGCTCGGTCGACGTCGTCGCCCACGTCAACACCAAGGCGAACATGCAGAAGATGGACGCGTTCGCCGGCGCCAAGGCGGACTTCCTGCCCAACCAGACCTACTCCGATCGGCTGACGATCGGCTCCGGCGCCGATCGGATCGACCTCCGCTACTTCGGGGCAGGGCATACAAACGGCGACACGATCGTCGTCTTCCCCGGTCTGAAGGTTGCCCACACCGGCGACCTGTTCGCTGGCCTGGGCACGCCCTTGATCGACGTCGCCAACGGCGGCAGCGGGCTGGCCTATCCGGAGACGCTCCAGAAGGCGGCGGCCGGGCTCACCGGCGTCGATCGGGTGATCCCCGGCCACGCCGACGTCATGCCGTTTGCGAAGTTCGTCGAGTTCGGCGAGTTCAACGCGGCATTTGTCGACGCGGTACGGCAGTCGTTCAAGGCCGGCAGGGCGCCCGAGCAGGCGTTTGCCGATCTGAAGCTGCCCGAACGGTTCAAGGAGTACCAGGTCGCGCGCGGCCAGGCCAACGTCACCACCATCTACGCCGAACTGAAGAAGTGAATCCAGGACCTCACCCCGTCCACGCCACGGTCAGCCGCCGCGTCTTTCTCGGCGCCGCTGCCGGCCTCGCCACCACCATCCACGGGCGCGCGTTTGCGCAGCCTCAGGCGCCGCCGAGCGACCGCGTGCGCCTGGCGCTGATCGGCGTCGGCGGCATGGGCACCGGCCGGCTGCGCGAGTTCATGCGCCACCCCGACGTCCACATCGCCGGCATCTGCGACGTCGACGGCAGGCACCGCGACGCGGCGATCGCGCTCGTGGAGCAGACGCAGGGGCACAAGCCGCCGGGCGAAGGAGACTTCCGGCGCCTGCTGACGCGCACCGACATCGATGCCGTCGCCATCCAGACGCCCGACCACTGGCACGCGATCGCGGCGGTGCGGGCCATGGAGGCCGGCAAGGACGTCTTCGTCGAGAAGCCGTTGTCGTACTCGGTCGCCGAAGGCCGCGCGATGGTCGACGCCTCGACGCGTCATCGCCGCGTGACCCAGATGGGCAACCACATCCACAACACCGGCGGCAACTATCGCCGCGTCGTCGAACTCGTGAAATCGGGACGCCTCGGGCGTATCGACCGCGTCACCTGCTGGAGGACGTGGAGCCCGCTCCTGACAAACGAGGAGCCCGTCACCAAGCCGGCTGAGCTCGACTACGACTTCTGGCTCGGCCCGGCGCCCAAGCGCGAGTACACACCGCTGCGCTCGCACCGGACCTTCCGCAACTTCTGGGACTATTCGGGCGGCACCTTCATCGACTTCTGGTGTCACATCATGGACGTGGCGGTGTGGGCGCTCGATCTGCACGCGCCCACGAGCGTGTCGGCGATGGGCGGCCGCTTCGCGATCGCCGACGAGACCGAGACGCCCGACACGCTCGACGCGACACTCGAGTTCCCGAAGCTCCTGTGCTCGTTCAGCCTGCGGCCCCAGCCACCGGTAGGCTTCACGCACATGGGCGGCATCGGCTGCATCTTCGAGGGCACGGAGGCGACCCTCGTCACCAACTACGGCTCGCACGAAGTGTGGGTGAAGGGGGCGCTCACCCCGGACTTCCCGCGGCCGGCGCCGACCCTGGCCGACTCGCCGGGACACCTCCGCGAGTTCCTCGACGGCATCAGGACACGCAACCTGGAGACCACGTGCAACGTTCGCTACGGGCACCGGCTGACGAAGCTGGGTCTGCTCTCGAACATCGCGTATCGCACCGGCCGGCGCCTCGCCTGGGACGACACCCGCGAGCGGTTCATCGACGATTCGGAAGCGAACCGCTACCTGTCGCGCAAGTTCCGGAAGCCGTACACGCTCTGACCGGCGAATGATTCACACCCTCCACCTGTTCGAGGAGCTCGACGACCTGCTCCTCGCGCTGCTGGCGGCGCTGCCAGACGAAGCCTGGCACCGCCCGACGATTGCCGGGCACTGGACCGTCCACGAGGTGGCGGCCCATCTGCTCGACACGCCGCTGCGCCGCTTGTCGTTCGTGCGCGACGGCTGGCCGCCGCTCGACCAGCGCCAGGGCGCGCCGGGCGACCTGACGTCGTTGATCGACGGTCTCAATGCCGATGGCGTCCGCGTCTACGGCAGGCTCAGTCCTCGACTGCTCGTGGAACTCCTGGCCCAGGTGTCGCCGCAGCTGCGGGCTCATCTCGCCGCCACCGAGCCCGATGCACCGGCGGCGTTTGCCGTGAGCTGGGCGGGCGAGGAGCAGTCGGCGCACTGGTTCGACGTGGCGCGCGAGTACACGGAGCGCTGGCATCATCAGGCGCAGATCCGGCTTGCCGTGGACGCCCTGGCGCCGCTGATGTCGGCTCGCCTCTACGCGCCGGTGATCGCGACGTTCGTCCGTGCGCTGCCGCATGCGTGCCGCGCCGTCGATGCGCCCGAGGGCACCCGCGTGCACTTCGTGGTCGACGGCGGGGGCGGCGGCGCCTGGACGCTCGTGCGGCGGGCGGGGGCCTGGCGGCTGCGGCCGTCTGGCGCCGGCACGTCCGGGGAGACCGGTCCCCCGGCGGCGCGCGTTCGCGTACCGGCCGGCGTCGCGTGGCGGTTGTTCACCAAGGGGATCCGCGCGGACGCCGTCGCCGATCTGGTCACCGTCGAGGGCGACGCGCGTCTGGCGGCTCCACTCCTGTCGGCCCGCGCCATCGTCGGGTGATACTGGATGCGCATGCTTGGCCCGCTCGTCCGCCTGGTGCGTATCCTCCACATGACCATCGGCGTCACCGAGCCGAAGCCCGCCGACGAAGCCGCGATCGCACTCGCGTGGGTCGCGCTCGCCGTGGCGCTCCTGGGCATCTTCGTCGTCGGCCTCTTCGTGATCGGCTGACGGCGCATCGAACCCGGCCCTTCCGCATCGCCACCGTGTGGTGACGCGGCGTGGCGAGCCGGGTTTGCATTCCCGGCGTTCGCGGCTGCCCGATACGCCTGGAGGTCGGGGTGCGCGGGCGACAGGCAATCGTGATGTACTGAGGCCTCGGCTACATCAAGCCTGGAGGCTCCGCGAATGAACGTGCTCGAACAATTCCTCGGCAGTCAGCAGCACTCCATCGTCGATCAGATCAGCCGCCAGATGGGGCTGCCGCCAAACCAGGCGCAGGCCGCCGTGGAAGCGCTGCTGCCCAGCGTGGCGGCTGGAGTCCAGCGCAACGCCGGGTCGGCGAGCGGCCTCGAAGGCCTGCTGGGCGCCCTCGGCAGCGGTCGGCACCAGCAGTACGTGGACAACCCGTCGACGCTCACGACGCCGGCGGCGATCGACGATGGCAACGGCATTCTGGGACACATCTTCGGCAGCAAGGAGGTCAGCCGCGACGTGGCAGCGCGCGCCGCCGCGCAGTCGGGTGTGGGCCCCGACATCCTCAAGGCGATGCTGCCGATGGTGGCGGCGCTGGTCATGGGCGGACTCGCGAAGGGGCAGGCTCAGGGCGGCGGATTGGGAGGCGGTCTCGGGGCGGGGCTCGGGTCGCTGACCGGCGGGAGCAGTGGCGGCGGCCTGCTCGACATGCTCACGCCGATGCTCGACGCCAACCGCGACGGCTCGATGCTCGACGACATCATCGGCAAGTTCATGAAGTGAGATCGCACGGCCCGGCGAGCGGATCGAGGTAGGGCCGCGTGGCGGATCGAGGTAGGGCCGGCTGTCCCAGCCCGGCCTACACACAAGCCGCAAGCTCCCTTACGGCACGCGCACGGCGGTCGCGTTGGTGCCGCCGGCGAAGGCGACGCCACCGGCCGTCCAGTACAGGGCGCGCTCGACCGCCACGTCGACGCCGTTGAGCACTTCGATCAGCACGCCGAAGTGTTCGTTGGCCAACTCGGGCACCATCGCGTTCACCCAGATGTTGAAGCGGCTTGTCGGCGGCACGTCGTAGAGCTTGACGATCGTGGTGCCGTCGGTGCGCAGGAACGTCGCGCGCACCTGCGCGGCCGAGGCCGCCGGGTTGGCCACGAGCACGTAGGTCTCGAACTGCTGCGTTCCGCCGACGCGGCCTTCGGCGAGCGCCCACTTCTGGCCCGTCCGGGTCACGCCAAAGCTGTTGTGCGCCTCGAACCAGGTGGCCGACGTGCCCGCCCAGTACATCGCCCGCTCCGAGACCACCGGGATGTCGGAGACGACCGTGGTCGACACGGCGGTATCGGCCAGGGCCGGGTCCTCGCCGTCGACGAACAACGTGAAGCGGCCGTTGGCCGGCACCACCTTGTTGCGAACCAGCGACGAGCCATCCCCCTTCAGGAACGTCACCGTCAGGTTGGCCGCCGTCGGGTTGGGATTGCCGACGAGGATGTAGGTGTCGAAGTACGACCCGGTCGCCCCTTCGGCATGGAACCAGGTGGTGGCCGCTTCGGCGACGCCAGCCGATTCGTGGCCGCCTTCGAACAGGCGCGTGCCGAAGTACATCGCGCGCTCGGCCGTGATCGGGAGCGTCGACGTGACGACGATCGAGAACGACTTGCCGGCCAGTTCCGGGATGGTGCCGGCATAGACGTTCAGCCGCGAGGTCGGCGCGACGGGATAGACGCGGGCGACGGGCGCGGCCCCTTCCACCAGGAAGGTCACGGTTGCGGACGCCTCCGTGCTGTTGGCGTTGGCCAGCAGCACGTAGGTGTCGAAGAAGCCCTGATTGCCTTCACCGAACAGCCACTGCGTGCGCGGCGCCTCGACCGCGTTGCCGGTGTGGCCGCCGTAGTAGGTGCTGTCCCAGAACATCGAGCGCTCGACCACCAGCGGCACCGCATTCGTCGATCGGACGACGGCGGACACGGCCGTATCGGCCAGCCCCGCGAGTGTCTCGACGGCGATGGTGCGGCGCGACCACCCGGCCAGCGTGAACGACTGCGGCACCGTCGTGCCATCGGGCTTGAGGTACGAGATCTCGACGTCGGCCGGCGTGGCCGTGGGGTTGGCAATCAGGATGTCGAGATCGAAGAACGCACCGGTGGCGCCCTCCGACAGGAAGTAGCTGAACTCGGTCACGGTGACGGTGACCGTGTCGGTGCCCGTGTTGCCGTTGGCGTCCCTGGCAGTCACCGTGATGATGTTGACGCCCCCAAGCAGCGGCACGTCGGTGAACCATGCCGAGGTGCCGTCGGCCAGGCCCGCGAAGCCGCGATTTGTCGTCCAGCTCACGTCGCTGACCGCGACATCGTCGCCGGCGGTGCCCTTCAGCGTGACGAACGGCGACGTGAACGACGTCGTCACGTCCGTGGTCGGCGTGGTGATGTAGACGCCCGGCGTCGGGCCGCCCACCAGGCGCATCACCAAGATGTCGCTGTTGCGCGAACCGGCCACCAGGATGCGGCCGTCCGGCTGCACCGCCGCCGCATAGGCCGCCTCGTTGCCGGCGAAGTCGTAGATCGCGCGGCCGGCCGCGGCAAACGTCGTATCGGCGACGCCTTCGGTGGTCAGGCGGAGAACGGCGATGTTCTGCACGGTGCCCCCGCCGGCGTTGGTGTACCCGGCCGCGACGATCTTGCCGTCGGCCTGGAGTGCGATCGCCTGCAGGAAGTCTGCACCGCCGAAGTTGACGCGTGCCTGTCCGTTGAAGTTGGTCGGGTCGTCGGCGCCAGGGTTGAAGGCCGGATCGAGCGTGCCGCCCGGCAGCAGGCGAACGAGGGCAAAGTCGGACCCGCCGCCGTCGGCCGGACCGCCTGCCAGGATGCGCCCGTCGGGCAGGGCGATGACGGACTCGGCCGTCTCGCTCCACGAGAAGTCGACCTGCATCCAGCCGTCGCCGTCGAACGCGGAGTCGAGCGCGCCAGAGGACAGCAGGCGCACGACGGCGAAGTCGCGCGTGCCTGGCCCCGTCGTGGCGCCGGCGATGACGATCGCGCCATCACTCTGGATTGCCACCGCCCGCGCGAAGTCGGTGCCGGCGAGAGTGAATCGGTATCGGCCGTTGCCGTTCTCCGGCGTCGGCGTCAGCGTGTTGTTGAACGACTCGTCGAGCGTGCCGTCGGAGAGCAGGCGCAGGACTGCCACATCGGAGGCGGCTTGTCCGACCACGACGATCTTGCCGTCGGGCTGAATCGCCACGGCGTGCGCTTCGTCGTGGAAGCCGAAATCGACGACGAGCTTGCCGTCGCCGCTGAAAGTGTCGTCGAGGGTCCCGTCGGTCTCGAGGCGCGCGATCGCGAAGTTGTCGGCGACCCCGCCGCCGGCGTCGGTCTGACCGACGACCACGAGCTTGCCGTCCGCCTGACGCGCGAGACCCCAGGCGCGTTCGACCCCGCCGAACTCCGGCGCCCCGAACGTGAGATTGGCGCGGCCGTCGCCGCCGAACGAGGAATCGAGCGATCCATCGGCGTTGTACCGCGCGATGGCGAAGTCCGCCTGGCCTCCGTCCCAGGTGCCGGCCACGACGATCTTACCGTCGGGCTGCACGATCATCGCGTCGGCCCGGTCGGTGCTGCCGAAGTTCGTCGTCGTCCAGCCGGCGGTGCCGAAGCTCGAGTCGAGCCCGGTCGGAGCGGTCAGCGCCTGCGGCTCGCCGTAGATGAAGTCGTCCATCGCGACGACGTCGCTGGCGCCGTCGGCGACGCCGTTGGTCAGGATGGCGTCGCCACTCGTGATGCGCACACGGGCGATGCGTTCACCGGCGTCGAACGAGACGCCGACGAAGCTGAGGCCGCCGCCGAAGGCAAACGCCGTGGACGAGTCGATGACGGGGCCCATGGGGGCGCCGCGCTCGTCGAAGAACTCGACCGTCGTCGGGCCGAACACGTCGACGTCGGTGAACACGACACCGAAGCCCTTCACCGTCGCCGGACGATTGGTGCCGGGCACGCGGAAGGTGACGTCCGTGATCGTCGATCCGACGGCGGTGATCAGGCGTTGGGCCGAGAACGGCACGAACTGCGCGGCGTAGGCTGCGTTGAAGTTCGAGAATTCGATCTGATCGGGGTCCGCGTCAGCCGGCGTGTCGTTGTCCATGCTGAGCTGAAAGCCGGTGCCGGGGGTGGTGAACACGGCGCCACGCGCGCGGAACTGGTCGCCCGGCATGGTGTTGGGCGAGGACAGGGCGTCGCCGACGCCGTCCCAGTTGATCTCGCGCCGGCCGTCCGGGAACGGACTGGCCGTCCCACCGTTGTTGTTGCCACCCAGATCCGTGCGGAACTGGTCGATCGTCGGCTGGATGGCGGCGGGATTGGCGCCGTTGGCGCGGCGGACGACCGGACCGGCACTGGCGATACCGGTGGCCACGAGAAACGCGCCGGCGGTCAGCCCGAGCGCGCGCGTGTAGCAGGAATTCAGCATCATGCGGACCTCTATGGGGGTGGGAATTGCCGTTTCGGGCCGCTGGCCGCCCGGTGTCACGGATTTCTCCCGTCCGCCCACTAACAACGGGTAGGCAGGTCGTGTCCGCACACGGATGGGGTTGGAGTGGGTGTCACGTTCGTCACCCACCATCCGTCTCGTTGATCAGGTGGCAAGGCCCGTTGCGCCCGCCGGAGTTCGGGACGACGGCAAACCGGCGAACCTGGCGACACGGACGCACGTATGTGCTATCCAATGAGAGGGCAAGCAATCACTTGCGTTGCCCACCCGGACGCCCGGGTTCCCAACGAATCACCAGGTCGGGCATCATGGCTCGACCGCCCACGTATCCATGCAGGACATCGTTCGCGCCACCACGCCGGGGCAGGTCACGACAAGCCCCGAAGACGCCCATGACGCGCCTTTGTCGCCGCGTGTGGTCAGCCAGGCCTCGCGCCGCCTGTGCTGGGTGTCGCTCCTTGCCGCCGTCACCACCGTCCTGACTTTCGTGTTCCACCGGCTCACGCAGCCGGAGATGGTGCCGGTCCAGCAGGATCCGGTGAACGCGCTGGCGCTGCTCGCCAACGTGCTCGGTGCGGCCGGCATCATCGCCCTGCAGCACTACCGCGTCGTCCCGCCCGCCACCATCCTGCACCTCGGGATGGTCTTCGAACTCATCGTCGCCTTCTCGATCTCGACCTTCGAGACTGCCTTGCCGTGGAATCCGGCCGAGCCGGTCCGGGGCGGCTCGAACCTGGCGATCTGGATCATCATCGTCGGCTTCCTGGTGCCCAACCGGCCCCGTGTGTCGCTGGTCGTGGCCCTGCTGGCGGCGACGACCTGGCCGGCGGCGTACTTCATGAACGTGGCGCGGCTCGATCTCACGCCGCTGCCGTGGAACCGCTTCTTCGCCTGGGTGTTCGTGCCCTATCTGGCGGCACTCTGGGCGTACTTCATCGCTCGCCGTACGCAGGGCATGGAGGTCGCGGCGCAGAAGGCGCAGGACCTCGGCAGCTATCATCTCGAGTCCCTGATCGGGCGGGGCGGCATGGGCGAGGTGTGGCGGGCCCGCCACAAGATGCTGGCCCGCGAATCGGCCATCAAGATCATCAGGCCCGAACTGGTGCAGGGCGCCAGCGCCCGGCAGGCCGATGTCGCGATGCGGCGCTTCGAGCGCGAGGCGCGGGTGACCGCCGATCTCCAGAGTCCGCACACGGTCTACCTGTACGACTTCGGCACGTCGCGTGATGGGCACTTCTACTTCGTGATGGAGCTGCTCGACGGCGTCAGCCTGCAGAAGCTGGTGCAGACGTTCGGGCCGCAGCCCGGTTCGCGCGTCATCCATCTGCTGCGCCAGGTGTGCCTGTCGCTCGAAGAAGCGCATGCCCGCGGCATGGTGCACCGCGACCTGAAGCCGTCCAACATCATGGCCTGCAAGGTGGCGCTGCAGCACGACTTCGTGAAGGTGCTCGACTTCGGTCTGGTGAAGCCGACCCAGACCGAGGAACTGACCCACCTGACGGTCGAAGGCGTGTCGGCCGGCACCCCCGGCTACATCGCCCCCGAGATCGCGATGGGGGAGGAGCGCATCGACGGCCGCGCCGACCTCTACACGCTGGGGTGCGTGGCGTACTATCTGCTCACCGGCACGCTCGTGTTCAACGAGACGAGCCCCACCGCCATGGCGGTCGCCCACGTGCAGAAGTCGCCCGCGCCGCCGTCCGAACGCACCGAGTTGCCGATCTCGGCCGATCTCGAGTCCGTGGTCCTGCAGTGTCTGGCCAAGAAGCCGGCGGACCGTCCGGCCAGCGCTCGCGCGCTCATCCGGCTCCTGGACGCCTGCGTGGACGCCAAGCAGTGGTGTTCCGAGGACGCCGACGCCTGGTGGCGGACCCACCTGCCGCCCTCGTCGTCGCACCGCACCCCGGCTCTCGAGAAGGAACCACAGCAGCAGCCCTCGCCTGTGCTGGTCCGCTGATCGGCTGACGTGAACACGACCACGCTCGCGCGCATGGCCATGGCGGTCGCCGCCGTCATGCTGGCGCACCAGGTCGCCGGCAAGGCCGTTCGCGACGCCCTGTTCCTCGGCGCCATGCCGGTGACGGACCTGCCGCGCATGGTCATCCTGGCGGCAGCGCTGTCGCTGGCGGCCGTCCCCGTCTACTCCCGACTGCTGTCCTGGGTGGGGCCGCGGGTCCTGGTTCCGATCGGCTTCCTCTCCAGCGCCGTCGCGCACGTCGCCGAGTGGTACTGGTACGGTACCGGCACGGTCGTCCCCGTGATCGTGTACCTGCACGTGGCGGCCTTCGGCGCGCTGCTGCTCTCGGGATTCTGGTCGCTGACCAGCGAACTCTTCGATCCGCACACCGCCAAGCGTCACGTCGTGCGCATCGCCACGGCCGGCTCGCTCGGTGGCATCGTCGGCGGCGTCATCGTCGAGCGGATCGGCGCATGGGCGTCGGCCGATGCGTCGCTACTGCTGCTTGCGGTCTTTCACACGGGGTGTGCGATCGGCTTGCTGCCGCTCTGCATGCAGGTCCGCGAATCGACCGGCACGGCCGCGCCGGAATCGCTGCTGGGGCCAGGGATACTGCGCACGTCGCCGCAGATCCGGGAGATCGCCGCGCTCGTCATGCTCGGCACTGCCAGCGCGGCCATCATCGACTACCTGTTCAAGTCGCGCGCGGCCGCCGACTTCAGCGGCAACGACCTGCTGCAGTTCTTCGCCATCTTCTACGCCAGCATCCAGCTGGTCACGTTCCTCTTCCAGGTGGGATTCGCCGCGCCGCTGCAGAAGCGGCTGGGTATTGGCCGATCGGTCACGGCGCTGCCGATGGGCGTGGGCGTCGGATCGATCGTCGCGCTGCTGTTCCCGGCGACGGCCGTCCTGGCACTGGCGCGCGGCACCGAGTTCGTGCTTCGTGGTTCGCTGTTCCGCAGCGGCTACGAGCTGCTGTTCTCGGCGATGGCGCCGGCCGAGCGCCGGCGCGTCAAGACGTTCCTCGACGTGGCGTGCGATCGGGCCGGCGACGCGCTCGGCGCGGCCGTCGTCCAGCTGTTGATCCTGGCCGGTCCGTGGTTCCTCATGTCGGAACTGCTCGCCGTCGTCCTGCTGATGGTCGCCGCGAGCATCTGGCTCGGCGAGCGCCTCGATGCCAACTACCTGCGCAGCATCGAGCGCCGCCTGGTGGATCAGGCTGCCGCCACCGGCATGATCAGCATGAACGAGTTCGGCGCGCCCAGTCTGTTGAGCCTCGAGGTGCCGATCATCGAACCGCCGATGGCGCTCGAGGACGTGGTGCCCGGCCATCGCGAGCACGTGCCGGTAAGCGTCCTGCTCGACGAACCGCTCGACCTGCTGCGGCAGCTCCGCTCCGGCGATCGCGATCGCGTGCTGGTAGCGCTCGAGTCGGCGCCGCGATTCGAGGTCATGCACATCGCGCAGGCCGTCCAGCTGCTGGCCTGGGACGATGTGACGCCGCAGGTGCGCCGGGCCCTGGAGCGCTCGGCGGATCGGCACGTCGGGCTGCTCGTGGACGCGTTGCTGGACGGATCGACCGACTTCGCGATCCGCCGTCGCATCCCGCGTGTGCTGATCAGCGCGCCGACCCAGCGCACGCTCGATGGCCTGGTCAACGGGCTCGGTGACAGCCGGTTCGAGGTCCGTTACCAATGCAGCCGCGCGATGGACCGCGTGCTGGTGGCCGAGCCGCTGCTCAAGGTCGATCCGGCGCGCATCTTCAGCATCGTCGAGCGCGAACTCTCCGTCGCCAGGCCGGTCTGGAACGGCCATCGCCTGCTGGATCAGTTCGAGAGCTCCGACGCGGTGATGTTCCTCGACGAGCACCTGCGCGATCGCGCCAACCGCAGCCTCGAACACGTGTTCTCTCTGCTGGTCACGGTGCTGCCGCGCGAACCCGTGAAGGTCTCGTTCCGCACGATGCACAGCGACGACCCGATGCTGCGTGGACTGGCGCTGGAGTACCTCACCGGGGTGTTGCCCGAGACGGTCCGGAAGCGGCTCTGGGACATCCTGGACGCCGGCGACGTGCGGCGGGCCGAGCCTCGTCCGGAGAACGCGGCGTCGGCACTCGAGGAGTTGCTGCGGTCGCAGGACGGCCTGCTGCGGCAGTTGGCGCGGCCCCTCACAGGGTCCGGCGACGATGCTCCCGGGCAATCCGGCCCGCCAGAACCAGCCAGCCCACCGTCAACGCGACGTTGAGCCATGCGAAGGTCGTGATGCCGGCGCCGAGCGAAGTGCCGATCTTCACGATCCCGGCCTGCGTCACGTCGCCAAGCCGCATGAAGAACGTGTCGATGGCCGCCTTGGCCTTGTACTTGGCCTCGCGGGAGGTCGGCAGAAAGAGCGCCTGCCGGACGGTGTTCTGCACCGAGTAGTCGACGCTGTTCTCGAGCACCTTCAGCACGCCGACCACCGCCAGCACCGGCGCGACGGCAATCGCCGAGTAGTTCACCAGCGCCAGCACCGGCAGGATGAACAGCGCGCCGCGCACGCCCATGTAGCGCAGCAGGCGCGACGTGACGAACAGCTGCAGGACCAGCCCCAACAGATTGACGCGACCGAAGAACGTGCCGTAGAAGCCGCCGATGAAGCGCTGGCGTTCGGCCAGCTGCCCGTCGGCGCCGAACTGGGCCATCGCGTCGCCGACCACGAGCTTGCTGAGCAGGAACTCGCCCGACGTGTTCACGATGTTGAGGACGACCATCAAGGCCGCAATCAGCAGCAGGTAGCGGTCGCTCATGACCAGCGCGAAGCCGTTGCGGCCGCTGATCGGCTCGGCGTTCTGCTTCTGTCCGACCGCGTCGGCGCGCTGCACTTCGCGGCGGTTGACGAGGACGATGAGCAGGAAGCACACGCCGAGCAGGACGGCGGCCACGATCATCAGCGTGCTCGGATCGGAGGTCGTGCGCTTGACGAGGGCGGCGGCAGCTTCGGCGCCGATCCACGCGCCCAGCGAACTGCCGACGCCGATGAACGGGAACAGCCGGCGTCCCTGGCCTTCGGTGTAGAGGTCGTTGGTGAACGCCCAGAACTGGGAGATCACGAAGACGTTGTAGATGCCCAGCCAGACGTAGAAGACGATGCCGACCTGCGTGCCGACGGCGCGGGCTGCGGCAAAGAGCAGCAGGTTGACGCCGAACAGGGCGAACGTGATGCCCATCAGCGGGACGCGCGGCACCCGCGACGCCAGCCAGCTGTAGGCCGGCACCACGGCGAGCAGCAGCAGCGCCTGGGCGGCCGACGAGTAGGCCTTCACTTCCGCGCCACCCTCCGTGAGGATGAGCGCCTCGCGCGCCGTCTTCAGCAGGTAGTAGCCGGCGAGCAGCAGGAAGATCGTCGCGGCCAGCAGCACGACGGCGATGCCCTCGCCGGAGCGGACGTCGGCGAAGAACGACAGCAGCCGCTCGAGCGTGCTGCGCGGCGGTTCGCCGACCGTCCGGAAATGCGGGAACGACTGATGCGATCGAAGTTCGGGGTGGCTGACGAGCGTACGCGGTTCGTTCATCAACGGACCAGGCCGACGGGCGTCCAGTGGTCGCCCTGGCGGCGGAAGTAGAACGCCACCGGCGTCGTCCAGTGCCGGTACTCGGGGTGGACCGCATGAACGCGGGCCGCGACGAACGCCTCGCCGGCCAGTTCACCCGGCAAGGGCACATCGGGCGTGGTGGCGTTGACCGGCGCCCCGACCCGCGTGTGCGTGCCGGTGGCGTTGTCGAACCGTTCCCACTGCACGACGTAGTGGGTCGGCGCGGTGGCCGCGCGGGCGTCGACGGCGGCGTTGGCGAAGCGGAGCCGGCCGCCGGTGAGCGTCGGAGTCACGAGCGGTGTCAGCTTCGTGAGCCACGTCTTGGCGATGATGTCGCGGCGGCCGATGAGCGCCTCGAGGACCTGCGTCGCGGCCTCCGGATCGGTGTACCGGCCCTGCTCGACGAGCATCTTCAGCTGCGCATCGGTGAACGCCGCCACCCGCCGTGCGCCCCAGAACGCATCGTCGGGCCGCATGTTGAGGAACGCGGCATTGGGGTACTCGGCCTTCCACTCCTCGGGCTCGAAGCCGTCGGCGAAGAACGGCCCGACCGACGGGTGGTAGGGGCCGATCGTGCGGCGCGCCCATGCCGGCGCGTAGAAGCCGAACGTCGAGAGGATCCGCCAGGCCGTGGCGCCGTCGATCAGATAGCTCCGGCCGGAGCGGGCATTGTCGGGACCGACCGTGCCGCTGCCCATGATCGAGCCGAAGTCGAACATGTAGTGGCGCACGGCGGACTGCGCGCCGTCGCCCTCCAGCATGTCGAGGGTGTTGTTGGCCCGCGAGTCGTCGTGATTGACCCAGGCCGCGAACACCCGCGCCGCGCGCAGTTCGCGGCGGTGCTCGTGCGGGTAGATGTCGTTGGGGTCGTCGGCCCGCGTGCCGTAGTACCGGAACTGACCGACGGGCCGGCCCGGCGCGAAGCGGCTCGCCAGCGCCCGGTAGCTGCCGTCGGCGCCGCGGCGGGCCCGCCAGAGCACGCGCGCGAGCGTATCGGTGGTGAACCGCTGGCGGCGGCCGTCGCGGTCGCGGTAGGTCGCCTTCGGATCGATCTGCAGCGTACGCGGATCGACGTCGATGATGTAGTTCTCGACGACGTGGAAACCGAGCGCGTGGTAGAGCAGCGTCCCGATCATCTCGGCGCCGGTCGCGAGATCGGCGTTGTGGGGCGGGTCGAACTCGATCTGATAGAGCTGCCCGTCGGGCGCGCCGGTGATCACGGCCCGGAAGCCTGGCTGGAGGCCACTGTTCTTGCCGGCGACGATCGTCCAGCCGGGGGCGCTGAGCGATTCGAGCGAGTTGGGCCCCCGCACCAGTTCGCTGTCGCTGAGCGGCCGGTGGGCGATACGGTTCTTGAACCAGCTCGAGTCGGGCACTTCGTCCAGCGTGTTGACGTTGAGGGCGCGGATGTCGCGGCGATCGCCCTTCAGCGTGAACGTGTTCTCGAGGAAGTCGTAGGACTGACTGAGTTCCTGTTCCTTGACCCGGCTCGCGTCGGCGACCATGTCGGCGTCGACCCACAGCGGATCGTCGGGTGCGAACCGGATGCGGCCCGGCTCGTCGCCGCGCCAGCCGGCGAGGCACACGACCGCCGCGAGCGCGACGGCGGCGCCCATCCGGCGGCGGGTGGAACGGCGATCGGGCAGCGGCATGCGGGCTAGAAGCTCGTGGTGAAACCGAGAATCAGGCGGACGGGATCCTCGCCGCCGAAGACGATGTCGCTGCGCAGCGCGACGGCACTACTGTAGCCGAACCGGAAACCGATGCCGTACGCGTCGCGCAGATCGCGGACCCGGAAGTCGCTCCAGTCGGGCGCCACCTGGCCGGCGTCGTAGAACAGCGCCGCCATCAGGAACGGATTGATCTCGTAGCGGTACTCGGCCGACACGAGGAGCAGGCTGCGATCCCGGTAGCGCTGACGATCGTAGCCGCGCAGCAGCCGCGCCCCGCCCAGCGTCGGCATCAGGTAGAACGGTACCTGTCCCTGGCCGATGCCGTCCGTGTGGTCGGCGAGGACCCGCAGCGCAAGCACGCGGCTCTCGTTCCAGAACGGGATGAACTGCTGCAGATCGACCCGCACGCCGGAGAAGCTGTACTGCCCGCCGTCGCGATCGGCGTACCGCCGAAGCGACGCCTGGTAGTAGCCGCCGCGGCGTGGGTTGAGGGTGTCGCGCGTGTCGACGATCGCGGCGACCTGCGAGGTGACGAAGGTCGGCTGGATGTCGAGGCCTGGCGCGTCCCGATCGACGAAGCCGAGACGCGTGTCCGGAATCCGCTGCGTCTCCGACGACTCGGTGACGTCGGGATTCAGGTAACCGACGGCCGCCGTACCGGTCAGCCAGCTGGTGACCTTGACACCCGCCGTCACCTCCACGGCGGTGGCGGACAACCCGAAGCTCGTATTGCCGTCGGAACTGTCGGGACCGAGACCGTAGAAGCGCTGGGCTGCTTCGTGACGGCGTGTGATCGTCGCGGCGACGAAGCCGGTCTCGCGCGGCAGGATGGCCCGGCGCAGTTCGACGCTCCCGAGATGGGACTGGCGCAGGGAGCCGACCGCCCGCGCGGTGATCACACCTGCCCCGGTGGGCTGACGGTAGCCGCCGCCCATGGTGAAGCCGTTGCCCTCGCTGACGCCGCCAATCTGTGCAAACCAGCCTCTCGGCGGGTTGAAGATCCGCGGGAAGATCCGCGACTGCTCGACGTAGTTGATCGCCGCTTCGATCCGGCCAGGTTTGGGTGCCTCGGCGATCGCTTCGGCCTTGGCACGCCGCAGCGCCTCGATCTGCGCCGCCCGGCTGCTCTCAGAGGTTTGAGCGAGTGCCGCCGTCCCGAGGCACACACTGCAGGTCAGCGACCCCAACACGGCCCGGACCGCTCGGCGCCGGCAGGGACGTGGTGGGTGACAGTCCCTGGCGGACTGGAACCGGGCGCGCGGCATGGAGGCCTCATTAGAGCAGAACCCGACGCCACCCGCCACTGAAAGGCCAATCAGGACGGGGCGTGGATGCATAGATCGATATGTACATCGTGTGATGCGACGACGGTTGCGGGCTCCCATCGAGAGGGGTAGGGTGAGGTCAGACAGCGCGGTTCCACCGCTTCACCGATCACCGGAGGAGGGCAGGAGAACATGGCTGAGGGAGATCCACCTTTCCAGGACTGACACGGCGGGCCCATAGGCGCCGGTCGTGTCGATGACACCGAGCGGATCGTTCCGACCACGTCGCACGCTACCGGGATCCGTTCCCCGACGGCAGCTGCCGACCACGAGAGGCGGCGAGGCTTCGAACGAACCGAGGACGACGCAGTTCGCAGTCATCGAGGAGTCAATGGATCAGGACAGTCCACCGAACCAACAGGCCGCGTAGGCCGACGGCGTCAATCGCCACGGTCTGCGCGGGCAGGATCTGACAGGCACCGCTGGCGCGTGCCGAGACACACCGAGGCTCAGCCTCATCGGCGACTGCCGATGCCCATGGCCCTCGCCAGCGGCACCTTCGACCGTCTGCTCTTACCGAAAAGGAGTCGTTCGACAGTCCAAAGGCCCGACGTCATCGTGGCGTCGGGCCTTTTCTGCGTCTTCTCGCGATGCACGGTGGCGAGACACCTGTACCGGTCTATCCTCATCGGACGTCGCGCTTCGGCCGCCGTCCCAGGCAAGGGCCGGGCAGCGTCCTTGCAGACGCCGCCCGTGCGGCATCGGCGAGTGCCGGCCGCCGTGTGGACCTTCCGTCCCCAGGAGACGTTCATGACCAGCACGTTCGAGCTGCCCCTCATTCCTCTCGACTTCCTCGGATACGCCGTGGCGGCGACGCCGTCCACCGCACCGTTGCCCCTGCAGCTGGCCGACGCCGAGGAGGACGATGTCGAAGATGAGGATGACGAGGACGACGAGGATCTCGATGACGAGGAGCTCGACGAGGACGATGACCTCGACGATGACGATGAGGACGAAGAAGACGAAGACGAAGACGACGAGGATGACGAGGACGAAGACGAGGAAGACGAGCTCGAGGCGTAGAACGTGACG
>CBIHOS010000043.1:0-25751 GCA_966211945.1 uncultured bacterium | reverse complement strand
CCGAGTGATCGCCGGCGGGCTGTCGCCGTGGCTGCACGACGCGCCGACCCGCGCCGTCGTCGCGATGGCGCTGCTGGCGGCCGCTGCCGCGATCGTCGCGCTGCTGGCCCTCTACGGCATCCTCGGCGAACTCGACCGGGCTCGAACCGAGACGCCGGTGTCGACGGCGTGGCCCGCGATCGCCGTCGCCGCGACTGCCTCGGCGCCGCTGTTCTGGGTGACGGCCGCGCGCCCGCTGAGCGACATGGCGGGACTGGCCGGCGCCCTCGGCTGCCAGTGGCTGTTGCTGCGCGCCGCACGAGTCGGCGCACGCTTACGCGACGGGGTGACGGCGGCGGCGGCCTGCGGCGTCGCGGTCGGCCTCCGGTCGCAAGTGGCGTGGCTGGTCGTTCCGCTGCTCCTCTGGCTCGTCGTCGTGCTGTGGCGGCGCCGCGGCGCCAGAGTGGCAGCGGCCGCCGGTGCCGCCGCGCTGGCCGGCGGGCTGGTGTGGGCCGTGCCGATGGTCGCGCTCACGGGCGGTCCCGAGGCATATCGGGCGGCATTCGTGTCGCAGGCAGGCGAGGATCTCGAGGGCGTGCCGATGCTCGCGCTGCGGCCGCGTCCGCGACAGGCAGTCGTCGCCGCGATCGACACGTTCGTGTCGCCGTGGGCGGTCTGGCCGCTGGCGGTCGTCGTGCTGGGGCTCGCGAGCGTCGGGCTGCTGTCCCTGGCGCGCCACCGCGCGCACGCGTGGTGGCTGGCGATCGGGCTGCTGCCGTACGCCGTCTATCACCTGCTGTTCCAGGAGACCGAGACGACGCGCTACGCGCTGCCGCTCGTGCCTGGCGTCGTCGTGCTGGCGATGCTGGCGGCGCGGCGCTGGCCGCGCGGACTGCGTCCCGTGCTGCTGCTGGCGATCGTCGCGGCGCTTGGCATCTCCCTGATGGCGCACCGTCAGTACGTGACGGCCGGGGCGGCGACACAGGCGGTGCTGACGCGGCTGGCGACGCGGGCGGGTGAGGAGGCCTCGCGGCCCCAGGTGCTGATGCACCGCCGTGTCTGGGCCGAGACCCGCCGTGCCCGCACGGCGCTCGCGCCGCAGCCGCCGTACGACGTGCTGCCGGCGCCGCGTGCTTTCGAGTGGAAGGAGGCGCTGCCGGCATGGCGCGCCGGTCAGCCGGTCTGGTGGCTCGTCGATCCGCGCCGCGGCGACGATGCGGCGGTGGATCCGCGCAGCATGGGGCACGAGGCGCGATTCGAGTGGCCCGAGCCCGTCGCCACGGTGCTCGGCGGCATGCGTCCGCATCCGTTCGACTGGTACGCCGTGTCGCGGCCGCAGTGGATCGCGCTCGACGGGTGGAGCCTGACGCCAGAAATGGCGGGACACACGGCCGCCGACGCCCGCAGCCGCCGGCACGCCGAGGCGCTGATTCGGCCGACGCCGACCGCTGCGACACTGCTCGTCGGCGGGCGGTACGTGGCGGCGGCGAATGCCCCGCCGGAGACCCTGTCCGTGCGCATCGGCGAGCCGTCCGATCCGTCCGCATGGCGGGAAGAGGTTCGCGTCCCCCCCGGTCCATTCGTGTTCACGTGGACGGTGCCCGTCGATCGGCTGCGCGGCGCGTCCTACGTGCGCGTCGGCGTCGGCCCAATCGGCACCGAGCCCGCGCGCGGCCCGATCTACCTCGAACAGTTCGACGAGCAGCCAGTCGGCACGCCGGTCGTCGCGCTCGACACCGGCTGGCACGAGCCCGAGCGCGATACGCGGACGGGGCGGCGCTGGCGCTGGGTCGGTCCGGAGAGTGCCCTCCGCGTCGCCGGGGCGCAGGGGGACGTCCGCCTGGAGATTGCGGGCACGTATCCGCGGCATTACGACGCGATCCCGGTGCTCGAGGTGCGGGCCGGCAGCGCCGTGCTCGCCCGGCACCCGTTGTCGCGGCCCTTCCGGGTCAGTCAGCGGGTGACGGCGTCGCAGCTGGCGGCCGCCTCCGGGCGCCTCACGTGGCACGTCTCGGAGTCGTTCGTGGCGGGCGAACGGACCGGCACCGCCGACGCGCGGCGACTGGCGCTGGAGATTGCGACGCTCCGGATCGACGCGTTTCGTTGACACGGTCAACCGCGACCGTTACGCTTTTCGCGGTTGTGATGTGCGACGCCCCCCGCGTCGTGTGATTTTCTCCGTCCCGGGAGTCTCGAATCGATGTCTCGCCTGAGAGTCGTGCTGCCAGCCGTCGGCCTCTGCGTGGCGCTGGGCGTTGCCGGCTGTGCGAAGAAGGCCCCTACACCGGCCCCTGCACCGCCGCCTCCGGCACCGGCCACCACGCCGGCGCCGCCGCCGCCACCACCCCCGCCGCCCGCTCCGGCTCCGGCGCCTGAAGCACCGAAGCCGCTCACCGAAGAGGAGCTGTTCGCGAAGAAATCGCTGGACGACCTCAACGGGGCGAAGCCGCTCGGCGACGTGTTCTTCCTCTACGACAGCGCGAGCATCAGCGAGGAAGGCCGCGCGACGCTCGGCAAGAACCTCGAGTGGTTGCGTAAGTGGACGAGCACGCGCGTGCTCATCGAGGGACACTGCGACAATCGCGGCACGCCCGAGTACAACCTGGCGCTCGGCGAACAGCGCGCCGCGGCCGTCCGCGACTACCTGGTGAGCCTCGGCCTGCCGGCCGATCGCGTCACGATCGTCAGCAAGGGCGAGGAACAGCCGTTCTGCAACGAGGACGGCGAGAGCTGCTTCTCGCAGAACCGCCGCGGCCACTTCCTGATCACCGCGAAGTGAGCTGACGCGCCGCGAGGCGCATCGACGTTGGACACGAGGGCCCGCTGGATCCGTCCGGCGGGCCCTTCGTGTTCGTAGCGGCCTGCCTGTTCGTAGCGGTCGGCCGTGTCCGACCATCGCGCCGCCGCGACTGACGCCGACTATCCGATCTCCGCGTTGATCGCGGCGGCGGCGGCGGCGGGATCGCTGGCGCCGGTGATCGGCCGTCCGATCACGAGATAGGAGGCGCCGGCGGCGACGGCGTCGGCCGGCGTCATCGTTCGCGCCTGGTCGTCCTTGCCGGCCGCGGCGGGCCGGATGCCGGGCGTGACGATCGTGAAGTCGGCGCCGCAGGTTTCCCGGATCAGCGCGATCTCCTGCGGCGAGGCGACCACGCCGTCGATGCCGGCCTGGCGGGCGAGCGCGGCGAGCCGCTTCACCTGGTCGCGCACGCCACCGCCGGCACCCACCTGCGCCAGCCGTCCATCGTCCAGGCTCGTGAGCACCGTGACGCCGACCACGAGCGGACGCGGCAGGCCACGCGCGGACGACTCCTCGGCGGCTGCGTCGCGGGCGGCGCGGAGCATGTCGAGCCCGCCGCTCGCGTGGACGGTCAGCATCCAGGCGCCGAGCCGCGTCGCCGACCTTACGGCGCCCGCGACCGTGTTCGGGATGTCGTGGAACTTCAGGTCGAGGAACAGCCGCAGTCCGCGATCGATGACCGGCGCGACGGCAGCCGGCCCCTCGCTGACGAACAGCTGCTTGCCGATCTTGAAACCGCCGACGAGCGGCGCGAGGCCGTCGACGAGCCGCGTCGCGTCGGCCACGCGGTCGACGTCGAGCGCGATCAGGATGGGCGACATGCCGGCTCCGGGGCCCTGGTCTTGCCGGTCTGGACGGCGCCGACGAGATCGGCCAGCCGCGCCACGCCGTGACGGGCGCAGTAGGCCTCGAGATCGGCGAGCACGCGCGGCCAGATGAACGGGTCGGCGAAGTTGGCGGTGCCGATCTGGACCGCGTCGGCCCCGGCCAGCATGAACTCGACGACGTCGGCCGCCGAGGCGATGCCGCCCATGCCGACGATCGGGATCTTCACCGCCTGCCGGCACTCGTAGACCATCCGCACGGCGATCGGCCGGATCGCCGGTCCGCTCAGCCCGCCCATCACGTTTGTCAGCATCGGCTTGCGCGTCTCGACGTCGATGGCCATCGCCAGGAACGTGTTGACCAGCGACACCGCGTCGGCGCCCGCCTCCTCGGCCGCCCGCGCGAACGAGGCGACGTCGGTGACGTTGGGCGTGAGCTTCGGCATGATCGGCAGCCGCGTCGCCTTGCGCACCGCCGAGACGACGTCGTGCGTGCCGTGCAGGCTGCAGCCGAACTGGATGCCGCCCTCCTTGATGTTCGGGCAGGAGATGTTCAGCTCGATGGCGGCAACGCCTTCATGGTCCGACAGCACCTTGCTGACCTCGACGTACTCGTCGAGCGTCACGCCGCAGACGTTGACGATCGTCACGGCACCGAGCGCCCGCAGTTCCGGCAGGCGTTCCTCGACGAAGCGGTGGACGCCGATCCCCTGCAGGCCGATCGCGTTCAGCATGCCGGCCGGCGTCTCGACGATGCGCGGCGGCACGTGGCCTTCGCGCTCGGACAGGAACAGGCCCTTGACGACGACCGCGCCGAGCGTCGAGAGGTCGAAGGCGTGTGCGTACTCGACGCCGTAGCCGAAGCAGCCGCTGGCCGCCATCAGCGGGTTGCGCAGCGTGAGCGGGCCGAGCCGTGTGGCGAAATCAGCCATGGTGCGCCAGCCCGTCCCAGTGCAGCGTGCTCGCCGCGAACACCGGCCCCGCGGTACACGACCGGAGCAGGTGCGTGCCGCCGGCGTCGGTCTTGACCGGCACGACGCAGCTGTAGCACCCACCCATGCCGCAGCCCATCACCTGTTCGAGCGAGACCCAGGCATCGCGGCCGACCGAGGCCGCGCAGTCGGCGACGGCGCGCATCATCGGCGTCGGGCCGCAGCAGTAGATCGACAGCGGGCCGCTGCCCGCCTCGTCGCGGAGGGCCGCCGCGAGCGGCACGGTGATGCGGCCGTGTGTGCCGCGGCTGCCGTCCTCGGTGGCGAGCACCAGATCGACGCCGCGCGCGGCGAACCACTCGGCGTAGTACAGGTCCTCGCCGCGGCGGGCGCCGTAGAACAGGCGGGTCGGCACGCCGCGGGCGACGAGCGCCTCGGCGAGCGTCGCGAAGGGCGCGAGCCCGACGCCACCCGCGACCATCCATGCGGTGGCCGGCGGTTCGACCAGCGGCCAGGGCTGTCCGAGCGGGCCGAGGCAGCCGATGCGGGCGCCGGCGGCGACGTCGAACAGCTGCCCGGTGCCGATGCCGATCCGCTTGTTCAGGATGCTGACGGCCTGCGGCGTGCCGTCGGCGCCGCGCAGGACTTCGAAGATGGAGAACGGGCGCCGCAGCAGCGGCTCCAGCCCGGGCTTCGTCTTGAGCATGACGAACTGGCCGGGGCGGGCGGCCGCCGCGACAGAGGGGGCGGCGAGGGAGACGACGTTGTACTCTGCCGAAAGCGTACGATTCCCGAGCACCTCGGCCTGCTCGTCCACGATCATCTCGGGCAGCATAGCGCATACACATGCCCTACCTGCGTCTGCTGACCAACGCCTCGCTGGCTGGCGCTCTTGGCGCCGTGATGCTCGCGCACGTCGTGCTGCTGCTCAATCCGCACGTCACGCTGCGGCCTGGCGTGCTGTTCTCCCTGGGCTGGCGCGTGCTCGCCACGGCCGGCATCACGCTGGCGGGCGGGTTCTTCTTCGCGAGCCTCGTGCGCTACCTGTCGACGCGCCGCGGTCCCGGCTGGCTCAGTTTCCGGCTCCTCGCCTGGATGACCACACTCGTCGTCGGTCTCGGCGCGCTGCTGGCGTGGCTGAATCTCTCTGCCTACGAGCCGTCGCTGACGCCTGCGGCCGCCCGTCGTTTCGCGGTGGCGGCGCTGGCCCTGACCGCCACCGCCGGCGTCCTGCTGCTGATCGCGCTGGTGCACTACGGCTTCGGCCGGCGCGGCAGTCGCGTCGGCGGCAGTCTGCTCGGCATCGCGGTGGTCGCGGCGGTGGCGCTGCCGCTCGTCGCGCGGGGCGGCGGCCAACCGCGGCCGCCGATGCGTGCGGTGGTGCGCGCCGTCGATCCGTCGTTGCGTGAACCGCCGGCCGGCCGCGTCTGGATCCTCCTGCTGGACGGCGCCTCGCTCGACTACGTCTCGCCGGCGGCGGCCCAGGGCCGGCTGCCGCACTTCGGGCGCGTGCTCGACGGCGGCGCCTCGCTCACCTTGTTCTCGATCGAACCGCGGCAGCCCGAGCCGGTCTGGGCCTCGGTCGCCACCGGTCGCTACCCGCACGGGACGGGCGTTGCCGCGCAGCAGCGATATCGCGGCGGCTGGCTGGAACTCGATCTGCTGCCGCGCTACGTGTTCGCCGATCTGCTGGCCTACTCGGGCGTGCTGCAGGCCGAGGCGCTGCCGGCCGGCGCCTTGCGCGGCGCGCCGTTGTGGCGCGTGCTCGACGCGTCGGGCGTGCCGGCCGTGACGGTGGGGTGGCCGATGGCGCGTGGACGCGGACTGCGGGCCGGACGCGTCCTCGACGTCGGTCCCGTGGCGGCTGCAGGCCGTCCGCTCGACGAGGATCGCCGTCGGCGCGACATCTTCGAGGCGGCGCTCACCCCAGACGTGCAGGTGGGGACGGTGCGGTACACGGCGCTGTCGGCGGTCGGCGAAGCCGCGTTCGCCGTGCGCGGCGATCAGCGGACGCGCGGCGCGCTCGACGCCGCCTACGAGTCGATCGACGACGAGGTCGGGCGGATGCTGGACCGCCTCGCCGCCGACGATCTGCTGCTGATCGTCTCCGGGTATCGCCTCGAGCCCGCGAGCCCGTTCGTCCGCCTGCGCGATCGACTCGTGGACGATGCGGGGCTGGCGGGGGAGGCCAACCGGTCGGACGGCTTCCTGCTCGCCTACGGCCGCTTCGTCTCGCCGGGCCGCAAGACGGTCGGCGCGATCGTCGACGTCCTGCCGACGGTGCTGTACTACCTCGGGCTGCCTGTCGGCCGCGACATGGACGGCTTTGCCCGCACCGACCTCTTCGTCGCGACGCTGACCACCGGTCGCCCGGTCAGCTTCATCCGCAGTTACCAATGAGAGTGAAAGGGTAGGGCCCGTTGTCCCAACGCGGCCCAACGCCTGGCCGGACTGGGACCGCCGGCCCTGCCTCGTGACGCCCGCGTGCTAGACTCGTCGCCGGCTCTTTAAGTGCGGCCCGGTGAGGTCGCGAAGAGGTCGTCTCATGCATCCTGCACGCTTGCACCTGCGCTGTCGCGCGGGTGGCCCCCTCCTGCTGTCCGTCGTCGGCGCCGCGTGGTCTCCGGCGCGTGGTCCCGTTGCCCGGAGCGTGCCGTGTCCGCGGTGATGGACGGCTCGCGCATCGAGCGCAGCCTCGCGCGCATCGCGCACGAGATCCTCGAGCGCAACCGCGACCTGTCCGACGTCGCGCTGGTCGGCATCCGGACGCGCGGCGTCGTCATCGCCGAGCGCATCGCCGCGGTCCTGCAGGACGTCGCCGGCGTGACGATGCCGGTCGGTTCGCTCGACATCACGCTGTACCGCGACGACTACATGCGGCACCCGGTGGGGCCGCAGCCGCTCGTGCGCAGCACCGACATCAGGTTCTCGGTCGAGGCCCGCCGCATCCTGCTGGTCGACGATGTGCTCTACACCGGCCGGACGATTCGCGCCGCCCTCGACGCGATCATCGACTACGGCCGGCCGCGCAGCATCCAGCTGATCGTGCTCGTGGACCGCGGCCATCGCGAACTGCCGATCAAGGCGGATTACGTCGGCAAGAACCTGCCGACCTCGCCGTCGCAGAGCGTCCAGGTGCGGCTGCGCGAGATCGACGGCGTCGACGAAGTGCAGCTCGAGGAGGGGGCGTGACGCCGGCGACCGCCGTCACCGCGCTGCGCGGCCGCCACCTGCTCGGCATCAGCGATCTCTCGCCCGAGGAGATCACGCTGATCCTCGACACCGCCGGCGCCATGCGCGAAGTGGGCGAGCGCCAGATCAAGAAGGTGCCGGCGCTGCGCGGCCGCACCGTCGTCAACCTGTTCTTCGAGCCGAGCACGCGCACGCGCACGTCGTTCGAGATCGCCGAGAAGCGGCTGAGCGCCGACACGCTGAGCCTGGCCGTCTCGACTTCGAGCGTCGTCAAGGGCGAGACGCTGCTCGACACGGTGAGCAACATCGAGGCGATGTCGCCCGACATGCTCGTGGTGCGCCACGGCTCGTCGGGTGCCTGCCACCAACTGGCCCGGCACTGCCGCGCCCGCATCGTCAACGCCGGCGACGGGCTGCACGAGCACCCCACCCAGGCGCTGCTCGACGCCTACACGATGCGCCAGCACAAGGGCCGGATCGAGGGGCTGCAGGTGGCGATCGTCGGCGACCTCCTGCACAGCCGCGTGCTGCGATCGAACCTGCTGCTGTTGCGCAAGATGGGGGCCACGGTCCGGGTCGCGGCGCCGCGCCCGCTGGTGCCGGTGGGCATCGAGGCGATGGGCGCGATTCCCTGCCGGACCATCGAAGAGGCGCTCGACGGCGCCGACGTCGTGATGATGCTGCGCATCCAGCTGGAGCGCATGCAGGCGAACTTCTTCCCGTCGCTGCGCGAGTACTTCGCGTTGTTCGGCCTCACCTCCGAGCGGCTCGGGCTGGCCCGGCCGGACGCCATCGTGATGCATCCGGGACCGATGAACCGCGGCGTCGAGATCGCCTCGGAGGTTGCCGACGGACCGCGCGCGGTGATCCTCGAGCAGGTGGCCAACGGCGTCGCGGTGCGGATGGCGGTGCTGTACCTGCTCGGCGGCGGCAGCGAGGAATGACGGAAGCGATGACTTACCTGATCAGGAACGGCCGCGTCGTCGACCCGGTCAACGGGCGCGACGGCGTCTTCGACATCGAGATCCGCGACGGGCTGATCGCGCGCATCGGGGCCGGCCTGCCGGTGCCGGACGGGGCGGTCGTACTCGACGTGCCGGCTGGCTGCGTGGTGACGCCGGGCCTCATCGACATGCACGTGCACCTGCGCGAGCCGGGCCAGGAGCACAAGGAGACGGTGGCGAGCGGCGCCGCCGCCGCCGTGGCCGGCGGCTTCACCGCGGTGGCCTGCATGCCCAACACAGCGCCGGTCAACGACAGCGGCGCGGTCACGCGGTACATCCTCGACAAGGCGGCGGCGGCCGGGCTGGCCCGCGTCTACCCGATCGGCGCGGTCACGATCGGGCAGAAGGGCGAGCAACTGGCCGAGATCGGCGAGCTGAAGGGCGCCGGGTGCGTGGCGATCTCCGACGATGGCCACCCGGTCCGCACGGCGCTGATGATGCGCCGGGCCCTCGAGTACGCCGGCATGCTCGACGTGCTGGTGATCGACCACTGCGAGGATCCGACGCTCAAGGGCGACGGCGTCGTGCACGAGGGCGCGGTGGCCTCGGAGCTCGGGCTGCGCGGCATCCCCGGCGAGGCCGAGGAGCTGTGGATCGAGCGCGACATCACGCTGGCCGGCCTCACGAAGACGCCGGTGCACATCGCCCATCTCAGTACGGCGGGGTCGCTGCGGGCCGTGCGCGTGGGCAAGGCGCGCGGCATCGCCGTCACCTGCGAAGTGACGCCGCACCACTTCGTGCTCACCGACGAGGCGCTGCGCGGCTACGACACCAACACGAAGATGAACCCGCCGCTGCGGCCGCAGGCCGACGTCGACGCGCTCATCGCCGGTCTCGCCGATGGCAGCGTCGACGCGATCGCCACCGACCACGCGCCGCACCACGCCGACGAGAAGGCACTGTCCTACGACCAGGCGCCGTTCGGCATCACCGGCCTGGAGACGGCCGTGCCGCTGACCTTCGACCGCCTCGTGCACGCCGGCCACATCGGCCTCGCGCGGATGGTCGAACTGCTCTCGGTCAACCCGGCGCGGATCCTGAAGGTGGCTGGCGGCAGCCTGCACGAGGGGGCGGCGGCCGACATCAGCATCCTCGCGCCCGATCTGCCGGTGACGATTGCGGCGGCGTCGCAGCGGTCGATGTCGAAGAACATGCCGTTCGAGGGCTGGACGCTGCGCGGCGGCGTCGCCGCGACAATCGTCGGCGGGCGGCTCGTGTACCGCAATCTCGCCGTGGCCGGTGTCGAGGCCTGGCCCCCGGCCAGCCTGCAGTGACGCACCAGAGGACTCTACGCACCATGACGCAACGCAACGAGGACGTCCGCAAGCGCGCCCAGCGCATCATGCAGGACGCCAACGTCCTCCTCGAAGGCCACTTCGACTTCGGCAACGGCTACCACGGGCGGGTCTACCTCAATCCGCACATGCTGTTCTGCCATCCGTCGACGATCTGGAGGCTGGCGCAGGACCTGCTGGACATCCTGCCCTACGACCTCGTGTCGCAGATCCAGGCCGTGGTCGGCCCGGCCACCGGCGGTGCCCTGCTCGCCCACACGCTGGCCGGCCTGCTCGACGGCCGCCGGAGCCTCGACGGGCCGCCGTCCCTGTTTGCGCCGATCGATTTCGATCAGGAGGAAGGGTTGCGCCTGCGGTCCACGTATCGCGGCCTGCTCGCCGGCAAGAAGGTGCTGCTGGCCGACGATGTGCGTAACACCGGCAAGACGCTGGGCCACTGCGCCGAACTGGTCCGCAAGGCGGGCGGCGAGGTCATCGCGACCTGCCAGATCTACGACCGGATGGCGAGCGTGGTGGCGCTCGACGTGCCGAACGTCGCGCTGCTCGAGTACAGCGCCCGCGACATCTACACCTCGACGACCTGCCCGCAGTGCGCGGCGGGCGTGCCGCTGACCACGTTCTAGGGCGAGGCGCCATCCAGCCGGTGCCATGAGTTCCACCCGTCGTCCCGCGCCGCCGCCGCGGCTTCGTCAGGCCGACATCGACGCGCTGCGCATCGATCTCGATCGGCTGCACGACCTCTACAACGTGCCGGACTCGGCCGCCGATCCGGTGCAGTTCGTGTGGCGCTACGACGACCCGCGCGATCGCGAGGTGGTCGCGGCGATTGCCTCGGGGCTCGCGTTCGGGCGGGTCTCCAGCGTGCTCGCGAGCATCGAGCGCGTGCTCGCGCTGATGGGGCCGCGGCCGGCGCAGTTCATCGAGCAGATGGTGGTGCGCGATGCGCGCGCGGCGCTCGCCCCGGTCGTCCATCGATGGACGCGCGGCGACGACCTCGTCGCGCTGCTCGTGATCCTGCGCGACCTGCGCGCCAGGCACGGGTCACTCGAAGCCTGCCTGCTCGCCGGCGACGACGCGGCCAGCCCCGACATCGCACCAGGCCTCGAGGCCTTCAGCGCCGCGGCCTGCGCGGTGGACGTGCGGGAGGCCTACGGCGGCGCCACGCGTGGCCGGCTTGGCGTGCAGTACTTCTTCCCGCGGCCCTCGCTTGGCAGCGCCTGCAAGCGGCTCAACCTGTTCGTCCGCTGGATGACGCGCCGCGACGCGATCGATCCCGGCGGCTGGACCGGCGTGTCGCGCGCCAGGCTCGTCATCCCGCTCGACACGCACACGATCCGCGTCGGCCGCTGCCTGCGCCTGACGCGCTATACGAGCCCGGGCTGGCGCATGGCCGCCGACATCACCGCGACGCTGCGCCGCGTCGATCCCGACGATCCGGTGCGCTACGACTTCTCGCTGTGCCACATGAGCATGATGGGCGCCTGCGGCTGGGAGCGGAAGGTCGGGAGTGCGCAGTGTCCGCTGCGCGCGTTCTGCAAACCGAAGAAGCCGTGACGCGCCAAAAAATCAAAGTCAGAAGTCAGAAGTCAGGAGCCCGACGTCCCTTTTGTCTTTTGACTTTTGCCTTCTGACTTTGTCGTCGTGGGCGCCATGACCCTGGCGGCCTTGTATTCCTCGAGGTCGTCGAGCGACTTCGGCCAGTCCTCGCGCAACAGCCGCGACAGCGCGCGGTCGGCCAGCAGCCTGCCGCCGGTCTGGCAGGTGGGGCAGTAGTTGGCCTCGTTCTGCGCGTAGACCAGCCGCTGGATGGGCGTGCCGCAGCGCGGGCACGGCTGGCCATGGCGTCCATGCGCCGCCATGCCGTCGACGAACGCCGTGACCTTCTCGGGAAATCGATCCCCGGCGCTGCTCACGAACCGATCGATCCAGTACCGCAGGGTGGCTTGCGTCGCGTCGTACAACCGCGAGATCTCCTCGTCGTCCAGCTGGTGGGTCTGGCGCATCGGCGACAACCGCGCCGCGTGCAGGATCTCGTCGGAGTAGGCGTTGCCGATGCCGCTGAACAGCCGCGGATCGGTCAGCGATCGCTTCAGCGTGTGCCGCTCGCTCGTCAGCGCGGCGGCGAAGCGGTCGCGCGAGGCCCGGAGCACGTCGATGCCGCCGGGGTCCATCGCCTGCAGCGCCGCCAGGCCGTGCACGGCGTGCAGCGACGCCCGCCGCTTCGACCCGGCCTCGGTGAGGACGAGCGTGCCGTCCGGGAAGTCGAAGGCGGCCAGGCCGACCTTGCCTGGCAGCTTCGCGGCGACAGCCTTCCAGTGCAGCCGACCCGCGATCATCAGGTGGATGACCAGGAAGTCGTCGTCGTCGAACGCGAGGGCCAGGCGCTTGCCCAGCAGACCCACGTCGTTCAGTCGCCGGCCCTCGAAGGCCTCGAGCGGTGGGTCCACCGACCGCAGCAGGAACGGGTTGCCCAGCCTCACGCGTGCCAGCGGCCGTCCGACGATGCGTGAGCGCAGGGCGTGGAGATAGGCGGTGAGATCGGGCAGTTCCGGCACGGGTGCTCCTCGCGCGAGTATGCCAGCGGCCCGGTGGTCTCGTGCGTGGCCGCTACCCGGGCCGCCACCCGGGGCCGCCACCCGGGGCCGCTACACGGCCGCGGTGAGCAGCGCCTCGTAGACGTCGACGGTCTGCGCCACCATGCGCGTCACGCCGAACCGGTGCCGGACGCGCTCGTAGCCGGCGGCGCCGTACGCGCGGGCCCGCTCCTCGTCGCGCAGCACGGTGACGATCGCGTCCGCGAGGCTGTCCGGATCGCGCGGCGCCACCACCAGTCCGGTCTCCTCGTGCATCACGACTTCCGGGATGCCGCCGGTGTCGGTGGCCACGATCGGCCGCGCGCAGGCCATCGCATCGAGCAGCGACGTGCCGAGACCTTCGAGCACCGAGCTCATGACGAACAGGTCGGCGGTCTTCATCAGCGACAGGACGTCGGCGCGGAACCCGGGCAGCAGGACGTGCTTCTCCAGCCCGAGATCCTGCACCTGCCGCGTCAGCGCCTCGTGCAGTTCGCCCTGGCCGAGAATCACCAGCCGCGCGTCGGGCACCGCGCGCACGACGCCGGCGAACGCGTCGATCAGGTAGCGCTGCCCCTTGTGCGGCACCAGCGCCGCGACGTTGAGGACGACAGGCGCACCGCGCGGCAGCCAGAAGGTCTCGTGGATCGACACGGGCGGCGCGGCCGCCACGTGCTCGAGATCCACGCCCTCGTGCACCGTCACGATCCGCTCGTGATCGATGCCGTCGCGCGCCAGGATGGCCGCGATGGCGGCCGAGGCGCACACGAAGCGGTCGACCTTCCTGTATTTGGCGCGGGACAGCGCGTTGCCGGCGAGGTGGAAGTCGACCCGCCGCGAGACGACCAGGCGCGGCGGCGGCCACGGCATGCGGAAGCCGAGGGCGAGCGCGGCCAGGGCCACGCCGTGCGGGTCGTGCGCGTGCAGGATGTCCGGGGTGATCGCGCGGATGATGCGGGCCAGCTTCCACGCCGCGTGGAAGTCGACCTCGAAACGCGGCGCCAGCGGCACGAGATCGGCGCCGGCCGGCGCCCGCCGGCGCAGCTCGCCGTCAGGATGCGCCACGAGCGTCGTCGGGTGGCCGAGCGCGCGCAGGCCCGTGACGGTGAGCAGCGCCTGGTTCTGACCGCCGCGCCACGTGCGTGCCGTGTCGATGTGGATCGATCGGATCGGCATGGAGATCGGCGGCGCTACCGCCCCGCGCGTTGCCGCTCCCACAGCTTGACGTACTTCAGCAGGACGTACACGCCGCCCATGCACGAGACCACGAGGCCGGCGGTCCCGTCGCGCCAGCCGCCTCGCGCCACGTAGTTGCGCAGGAACGCGGCCATCGGGTGGACGAGCAGATGCCACGTCCGCGCCTCCCGCCCGGCCGCCTGCATCTGACCGGCCGCGAGCGTCGTGTAGCGATCCATGCGCGCGAGATGGTCGCTCACGCCGGCATACGGACGATGCTCGATCTCGCCTGCGAGGTCCGAGATGGCGCCGTCGGCGACGAGCGCTTCGTGCACGGCGCGGTCGTCCCAGCGGGCGCGTCGACGGTCGTAGAGGCGCACCGATCGATCCGGATACCAGTCGGTGGACCTGATCCAGCGCCCGAGATACCAGGTCACGCGCGGCATGCGGAACGCTGCCGCGTCGGGCGCCGCCGGCAGCGCGAGGATCTCGGTGCGCAGGCGGTCGGTGACGGCTTCGTCGGCGTCCAGCGACAGCACCCAGTCGTGGGTCGCCAGCGCCGCCGCATGGTTCTTCTGAGGTCCGTAGCCCGGCCACTCGCGCGTCTCGACGCGGGTCGCCAGCGGCCGCGCCAGCGCCACGGTGTCATCGTCGCTGCCGCAGTCGACGACGATCCGCTCGTCGGCCCACGCGACCGAGCGCAGCGCGTGCTCGACGTGCGCGGCCGCGTTCTTCGTGATGATGGTCACCGACACCGGCGGCACGGCCACAGCATAGCGGGTATCGGGTATCGGTGGCCGCGTTGGGACAACGGGCCCCACCAGCCCAAGGCCCAAGGCCCAAGGCCGCCCGTGAAAAGTAAAGGCCGGCGGCGACTCGCGTCGCGCCGGCCTTCTGCCTTGTGACTCCTGACGACGACAGTAACCAGTTACTGATTCTGGTTCTGGTTCTGGCCGCCGCCGACCTGCTGGCCGCCGCCGCCCTGCGTATTGGTGTTGTTGCCGCCGCCATTGCCGGTGTTGCCGCCACTGCCGACGACCGAAATGCCCGAGCCGCCGGAGATCGACGCTTCCTGCGAGGCTTCGAAGTCGACGCGCGACTTCTCGAAGTCCAGGATGGCGCTCTGCTCGTTGTTGCGCGCCGCGGCGAGGTCGCGCTGCGCCTGCAGGACGTTGAAGGTCGTGGACAGGCCGACGCCGAACTTCTTCTGCTCGGCCTCGAGCCGGCGCTCGGCGAGCGTCCGGGCGGCGCGCGTAGTGGCCACGCGGCGGAGGTTGGTGTTGACCTGGCGGGCCAGGTCGCGCACCTGCTGGACGACCTGCCGTTCGAGGTCGCGCAGCCGCAGCTGCGACTGCTCGTTCTGCAGCTGGGCGCGCTGGAGGTTGACCCGGTTCGGGTTGCGGCCGAGCGGGTAGTTCACCTGGATGCTCGCGCTCCAGGTCGGGAAGGAGAACCCGAAGATGTCGCGCAGCACCTCCGAGTAGGCGATCCGCTGGGTTACCGGGTTGACTTCGGGATCGAGCCCGCCGCTCGGATCGGTCGTCTGCAGGCCGCCCAGACCAGCCAGACCGTAGTCGACGTTCAGCCCCACCGCCGGCAGCACCTGGTTCTTGAAGTACCTGATGCGCGTCTCGTTGTTCTCCAGCTGCTTGCGCGTCTGCTGGAGATCGAGGCGGTTCTTGATGGCGTTGGCGACGGCGGCGTCGACGTCGACCGGATTGGCCGCCAGGGCAGGCGTGTCGGCGGGTTCGAAGGTGATCGCCCAGAAGTCGGCGGCGCCGGGGTCGAGCATGAGCGCCCGCAGGCGGTCCTGCGCCTGCGCCACGCTCTGCTCGGCGATGATGACGTTCTCCTCGTTGGAGGCCACTTCGGCCTCCGCCTGGACGATGTCGATCGGCGCCATCGTGCCGACCTCGACGCGCTTGCGGTTGTCGCCGAGCGTCTGCCGCGACAGCTCCAGCGTCTGCTGCTGCACCGCGAGGTTGGACAGCGCAACCGCGAGGTCCCAGTACGCGTTCTTGACGTCGCGCACCGTCGTGACGACCGTGTTGCGCAGCTCGAGGTCGCTGATCGCCAGGTTGGTCTTGCTGACCTGGATGTTGAGGCGCGTGCTGTCGACGGTCCGGTTGCGAAGCAGCGGCTGCGTGAACGAGAACGTCAGGTTGCCGCGGGTGTTCGGATTGAGGGTGGCGAACCGGTTGTTGTTCTTGGTGCGCGACGCCTCGTAGCCGACCGAGTACGAACCGCCTGTCGGCAGGAACTGCTCGAGGCCGATACTGCCGACGACCTGATCCTGCGCGAAGTTGGCTTCGCCCGACTGCAGGGTCGTGGCCACCGGCTGCTCGGCGCTCTGGAAGAACAGGCTGCCGGTCAGCGCCGGCAGCCAGCTGCCATAGGCCTGGGCGATGTCCAGTTCGGAGATCGTCGGGTCCATCCGCTGCACGCGCAGCGCGACGTTCTGCTGCAGCGCCGATGCGACGGCTTCGTCGATGGTGATGCGGCGAACCGGGCCGGCCGCCGGTGGCGTTGCCGGCTTGGGCTGCGATTCAGGGGGCGGCGGGGGCACCGGCTGCGCCGGCGCCGGCTCCTGGGCCGCCGCGCCGGCAGCCATGCCCATCACACACAGGGTCAGCGCGCAGCGGCCTAGCAACGGGGAGACCGATCGGATCACGGACGTCAACTCCATCTCCAAAGGAACCAGCACGATAGGGGGCCTCCGGGACGGAGTGGTGATGTCCTGGGTTTACGGCCGAACCAATAGACGAATGCACGGGGGGCGTGGTTCGGGGCGGAGTATACAACCGCTCATTTTCCGCGTCTGCTGTCCGATTCCGCACACCCGCGTCCCGCGATTGGCAATTTCCCGACGGAAATGCACAATGCGTGGACCTTGCGGCCCTCGCTTCCGGGGGCCGGCGCCCGTCACACCGCCCTGCTCATGCCCGCAGAAGCCCGTCGTCTCGCGACCGCAGCCGTCGCCTGTGCCGTCGCCCTGACCGTGTCGCTGGCCGCCCAGACCAGTGCCCCGGCCGCACCGGCACCGGCCGCCGCGAGCCGCTTCACCCTGTCGGTGGACAGCATCATGCGGGGGCCCGATCTGGTCGGCTACCCGCCGTCCGGACTGCGATGGTCGGGTGACGGCGCCCGCCTCTACTTCGAGTGGCAGACGCGCGGCGAGGACGAGACCGCCACCTGGGTCGTGTCGGCCGACGGCAGTGGGCTGCGGCGTCTGACCGACGACGAGCGCCGGCAGGCGCCGCCGGTCGCCGGCCCGTGGGATCGGGCCCACCGCCGCGTGCTCAGCGCCGCCCGCGGCGACGTCACGCTTCTCGACACGGTGTCTGCGACGCACGTCGAGATCGCGCGGACCGCCGACGCCGAGTCGGCGCCGCGCTGGGCCCGCGACGAGTCGCACGTGACGTTCGTCCGCGAGGGCGGCCTCTTCATCGCACCGCTCGCCGGCGGCGGCGTCCAGCAGCTTGCCGCCTCCGGCATCACGGCGCCCGACCCCAGGAAGACCGACAGCCAGGCCACGCTCTCGAAGGAGGAGGCCGACCTGCTGGCCCACGTTCGCGAGACGGTCCGCCGGCGCGAGCGCGCCGAGGCGCGGCGCAAGAAGGAGGCGCCGCCAAAGCTGGAACTGCGCGCCCGCCAGTCCGTGAGCGACATGCAACTCGATCCGTCCGGCCGCTTCGTCTGGGCCATCGTCAACGAGCGGGCCGACAACGCGAAGACCGCCGACGTGCCCGACTACGTGACCGAATCCGGCTACGTCGGCGACCTGCCGGGCCGGACCAAGGTCGGCGACGCACAAGGCACGTCGCTGCTCGCCGTCCTGGATCTCGAGAGCCGGAAGACCACGTGGGTGTCGTTGCCGGCGGCTGGCGGCACCGAGAAGGCGCCTCGGATCGTCCGCTGGTCCATGCCCCTGGTCTCCGACGACGGCGCGATGGCGGTGACCACCGTGCGCGCCGCCGACAACAAGGATCGCTGGATCGTCCGGGTGGACCCGGCGACCGGCAGCGCTTCCGTCCTCGACCACCAGCACGACGATGCGTGGGTGCGCGAGGGGTTCGGTCAGGCATCGCCGAGCCTGGGGTGGCTGCCCGGTGGCCACCGCCTCTGGTTCACGTCGGAGAAGACCGGCTGGCAGCACGTCTACACGCTCGACGTCGACGCTGCCAACGCCACCCCGGTCGCTCTCACCGAGGGCAGCTGGGAGGTGACCGACGTCGCGCTCTCGACCGATCGCCGCACGTTCTACCTGACGACCACCGAGGTCCACCCCGGCGAACGTCACCTCTATTCGGTGCCCGCTGCCGGCGGTCCGCGGACCCGGCTCACGGCGCTGCCGGGCGCGACGGCCGGCGAGGTTTCGCCCGACGGACTGACGATCGGGATGATCCGCTCGACCGGCAATCGTCCGCCGGAAGTGTTCGTGGCGCCTTACGCGAACACGGCGGCGCCGGTGCGCGTCACCACCAGCCCGTCGCTGGAATGGTCGGCGTATCCCTGGCTCGATCCGCGGCTGGTGACCTTCACCTCGCGCGACGGCAAGACGGTGCACGCCCGGCTCTACACCCCGGAGATGGTCGGCGCCAGGCGGCACGGCTCGCGCCCCGGCGTGGTGTTCGTGCACGGCGCCGGCTACCTGCAGAACGCGCACCGCTACTGGTCCACGTACTACCGCGAGTACATGTTCCACCACCTGCTCGCGTCGATGGGGTACGTGGTGCTCGACGTGGACTACCGCGCCAGCTCCGGCTACGGCCGCGACTGGCGCACCGCCATCTACCGCCACATGGGCGGCAAGGACCTCGAGGACATCGTCGACGGCGCCAGGTATCTCAGCGCGTCGCACAAGGTGGATGCAACGCGGATCGGCGTCTACGGCGGCAGCTACGGGGGGTTCATCACGCTGATGGCGATGTTCACGACGCCGGGCACCTTCGCCGCCGGCGCGGCGCTGCGGCCGGTGACCGACTGGGCGCACTACAACCATCCGTACACGGCCAACATCCTCAACCTGCCGCAGACCGACACGGAGGCCTATCGACGCAGCTCGCCGATCCATTTCGCCGACGGGCTCGAGGGTGCTCTGCTCATCTGCCACGGGTTGGTGGACGTCAACGTCCACGCGCAGGACTCGATTCGCCTGGCGCAGAAGCTGATCGAACTCCGCAAGGAGAACTGGGAACTCGCGCTCTATCCCGTCGAGGACCATGCTTTCCAGGAAGCGACGAGCTGGGCCGACGAGTACAAGCGGATTCTGAAGCTGTTCGAAACGAACCTGAAGAAGTAGAAACGCCGAACGCCGAACGCCGAACGCCGAACGCCGAACGCCGAACGCCGAACGCCGAACAAGACTGTAGGCTCTCTGCCCAAGGCCCAAGGCCCAAGGCCGACTGTGAAACCGTATGACTTCCGATAACGTTCTCGACCTGTTCCGCAAACGTGGTGCCCTGCTCGAAGGGCACTTCATCCTGTCCTCCGGGCTGCACAGCACGGGCTATCTGCAGAGCGCGCTGATCCTGCAGCATCCGGCCGACGCCGCGGCGCTCGGCACGGCGCTCGCGGAGAAGGTGCGCCAGACCGGGCACGTCGTGGACGTCGTGCTGTCGCCGGCGATGGGCGGGCTCATCATCGGCCACGAGGTCGGGCGGGCGCTCGGCGTGCGCGCGATCTTCGCCGAACGGCAGGACGGCACGCTGACGCTCCGGCGCGGCTTCCGCCTCGAGCCCGGCGAGCGCGTCCTCGTCGTCGAGGACGTCGTGACGACGGGCAAGAGCACCCTGGAGACCGTGGCCGTTGCCGAGCGGGCCGGCGCGGTCGTCGTTGCGGCGTCGTCGATCATCAACCGCGGTGGCGGCGACGGGATGGCGCTGCCCTACGTGTCGCTGGCCGACGCGCGGTTCCCGACGTTTGCCGCCGACGCAGTGCCCGAACACCTGCGCGACGTGCCGGCGGTCAAGCCCGGCTCACGCCCCGGACCGAAGTAGCGTGCCGCGCGTCCTCCTCCGCCTCGCCTACGACGGCACCGCCTATGCCGGGTGGCAGCGGCAGGAGAACGCGACCTCCGTGCAGGCAGTCGTCGAGGCGGCGCTCGCGCCGCTGGCGGGGGCGCCCGTCACCGTGACCGGCGCGGGGCGGACCGACGCCGGCGTCCACGCCGACGGCCAGGCCGCGCACGTGGATTTCGCCACGCCGGTGGATCCCGACGTGGTCGTGCGGGCCGCCAACGCCAGGCTCCCGGCCGACGTCCGGGTGCGCGGGGCCGAAGCGGTGCCGGACGAGTTCCACGCCCGATTCTCCGCCGTCGCCAAGACCTATCGCTACAGCTGGCTGGTGAGCCGCAGCGGTCACCCGCTCCTGGCGCGGACGACCTCCCTGGTCGCGCCCCCGGTCGATCTGGCGGCGATGGCCGCGGCGGCCTGCGGGCTGGCCGGCACCCACGACTTCGCGGCCTTCCAATCCACCGGAACCCCGGTGACCACGACCGTCCGCACGATCCGCGGCGTCGATTTCGGCGTGCGGCCGGCCGAGGACCTCGGCCTGCGGCTGCTGGACGGCGAGCGGGTCGTCGAACTCGAGCTCACCGCCGACGGCTTCCTCCGGCACATGATGCGGGCGTTGGCCGGGACGCTGCTCGAGATCGGCATCCGGCGCCGCGCCCCCGAAAGCCTGACCGCGCTGCTCGCCGGCGCACCGCGTGCGGCGGCAGGACCCACCGCGCCGGCGCACGGGCTCACGCTGGTGCGGGTCCTCTATCCCCATGACCGGTAGGGACGGCCGCCTGGCGCGCCGGACCCGAACGGGCGAAGGCGGGCATGGCCGCCCGCCGGGAGGTAGAATGTTGAGCGGCCCATGGCGCTCGAAGACCTTTTGAGCTGGCTGTCGCCAGCGTCCCCTGACGCCGATCTGGCCCGGAGACTGGACGTCGACCGCCTGCCCGCGCACGTCGCCATCATCATGGACGGCAACGGGCGATGGGCGGGCCAACGGCACCTGCCCCGGGTGGAAGGGCACAGGGCCGGCACCCGGGCGGTGCGCGAGGTCATCGAGACCTCGGCGCGGCTGGGGCTGCGGTACGTGACGCTCTATGCCTTCTCGGTCGAGAACTGGAAGCGGCCGGCCTCCGAGGTCTCGACCCTGATGACGCTGCTCAAGCGCTATCTGCGCGCCGAGCTCGAGACGCTCCTCTCCAACAACATCCGCCTCTGCATCATCGGCCGCACGCAGGATCTCGCGCCCGACATCCAGCACGAGCTCCACGTGGCGATGGAGCGGACGGCGCGCAACACCGGCACGACGCTGACGATCGCGCTCAACTACGGCGGCCGGGCCGAGATCGTCGACGCCGTGCGCACGGCGCTCGCCGACGGCATCCGTCCCGAGGACCTGGACGAAGCGGGATTCGCGCGCCTGCTCTACACCAATGGCCAGCCCGACCCGGACCTCCTGATCCGGACGTCCGGCGAGATGCGCGTGAGCAACTTCCTGCTCTGGCAGATCGCCTACAGCGAGATCTACGTCACCGAGACGCTGTGGCCGGACTTCCGGCGCACGCACCTCATCGAGGCGCTGCTCGACTACCAGCGCCGCGAACGACGCTACGGTGGCATCACGGCCGCCCCCGGCCATCCGGTGGCCGCAGGCCGGTGACGCGCGTCATCAGCGCGCTCATCCTCCTGCCCGTCGTCGTCGGGATCATCTGGGGGTTGCCGCCATGGGGCACACAGGGGCTGTGCTTCGTGGTGCTCGTGCTGTGCCTGCGTGAATACGACAACCTCGTGGCGCGCAGCGGCCTGGACGTCGTGCCCGGGCTGTCGATGGCGCTCGCGGTCGGCATGTACGGCGTGCTGATCTTCCACCTGCCGGCGCACCACTGGCTGATGCTCGCGACCGTCGTCACCGGCATCGCGCTGGTGCTGCGCGGACGCGTGCCGGCACAGGCGCTCGCCGTGGCAGCGTCGACGGCGTTCGCCGTGGCCTATCTGGGCATGGGTGTCGCCACCGTGCCGATGGTGCGTGAACTGTACGGCGCCGCGCCGCTGCTCACGCTCATCCTCACGCAGGTGGCGAGCGACACGGCGCAGTACTACGCGGGCCGGGCATTCGGCCGGGCGCCGCTCGCGCCGGCGCTCAGCCCCAAGAAGACGCGCGAGGGCGCCATCGGCGGGCTCGTGGCGGGCGCGGTCGTGCTCGCCGGCCTTGGCCGCGTCTGGCTGCCCGGCATCGAGACATGGCAGCTCGCCCTGCTCGGCGTCGGCGTCGCGATCGTCGGCATCGCCGGCGACCTGTTCGAGTCGATGCTGAAGCGCAGCGCCGACGTCAAGGACGCATCGGGCCTGATTCCCGGCCATGGCGGCATGCTCGACCGGATCGACGCGCTGCTCTTCACGATGCCGCTCTACTACGTCGCGCTGCAGTGGCTGTGGCCGAACGGGCCGGGCGCATGATCCGCGTTGCCATCCTGGGGAGCACCGGGTCGATCGGCGTCAGTGCCCTCGACGTGATCGCCGCGCACCCCGGGCGTCTGGAGGCCGTGGGCCTTGCGGCTGGCGGCAACAGCGCGCTGATGGCGGCCCAGGTCGTGGCGGTCCGGCCGCGGGTCGTCGGCATGGCGTCGGCCGAATCGCTGGCCGAGGTGCGGCACGCCGTGCCGGTCGCGGCTGCGGGCGAGGTCCGGAGCTGGGTCGCCGGCCGCGACGGCCTCGTCGCCGTGGCCACCCATCCCGACGTGGACGTCGTCTTGTGCGCCTGTTCGGGCACCGAGGCGCTTGACGCGGTGCTGGCCGCGATCGCGGCGGGCAAGCGCCTGGCGATCGCGAACAAGGAAGTCCTGGTGATGGCCGGGGCGATCGTCATGGCCGCGGCCCGGGCGCGCGGCGTGGCCGTCCTGCCGGTCGACAGCGAGCACAACGCGATTCACCAGTGTCTGCACGGTCACGCCTCCGCCCATGTGCGGCGGCTGGTCCTGACGGCCTCGGGCGGGCCGTTCCGGCAGACGCCGGTGGAGCGCCTGGCGGCCGTCACGGCGGCCGATGCGCTCAGCCATCCGACCTGGAAGATGGGGCGCAAGATCACCATCGACTCGGCGACGATGATGAACAAGGGCCTCGAGGTGATCGAGGCCCGCTGGCTCTTCGACGTACCGGCCGATCGGCTCGACGTGGTCATCCACCCGCAGTCGGTGGTGCATTCGATGGTCGAGTTCGAGGACGGCAGCCTGCTGGCCCAGCTCGGCGTCACCGACATGAAGCTGCCGATCCAGTACGCGTTCACGTGGCCGGACCGGTGGACCAGCCCGGTGCCGCGGCTGGACTGGGGACAGGGACTCGACCTCCGGTTCGAGGCGCCCGACCTGGACCGGTTCCCCTGTCTGAGGCTGGCCTACGAGGCGCTGCGGGCCGGCGGCGCCGCGCCGGTCGTGTTGAACGCAGCCAACGAGGTTGCCGTAGCGTCATTCCTGGAGGGCGTGATGCCCTTCACCGGTATAGCCGGGACCGTCGCCGACGTCCTGGCCGCGGCGGCCGGCCGTTCGCTCGACAGTGCGTCGCTCGCGGCCATCCGCGACGTCGACGACTGGGCGCGACGGGCGGCTGCCGACCGCATCCGCACCGTAGAATCGGCTGGACGAGGCATCTCCGCGTGACAAATCTCTGGGCCTTTCTCTTCGTCCTGGGCGTGCTGGTATTCGTGCACGAGCTCGGGCATTTCCTGCTGGCGCGCTGGAACGGCGTCCGCGTGCTGACCTTTTCGCTCGGCTTCGGGCCCAAGCTCCTCAAACTCACGCGCGGCGGCACCGAGTACTGCATCAGCGCCATCCCGCTCGGCGGCTACGTGAAGATGGCCGGCGAGACCCCCGACGAGCCGCGATCGGGCGCCGCCGACGAGTTCATGTCGAAGACCAAGTGGCAGCGGTTCCAGGTGCTCATCGCGGGTCCGGCGATGAACCTGCTGCTGGCGCTCATCGTGATGACGTTCGTCATCTGGAGCGGCGCCACCGAACCGGCCTTCGAACAGCGTGCCCCGGTGGTTGGACGTGTCCTGCCCGGGTCGCCGGCCGAGAAGTCGGGCCTGCAGGTCGGCGACGTGATCGTCAACTTCGCCGACCGCGAGGTGACGACCTGGCAGGGCCTGCAGATGCGCGTCGTGCCGCGCGCCAACCGCGAGGTGCCGATCGTCGTGCGCCGCGACGGCGAGCGGCGCAGCCTCACGATCGTTCCCGAGGCGCAGACCAAGTACGAGATCGGCGATCTCGGCATCCTGCCGTCGATGCATCCCGAGATCGCGCAGGTGATCCCCGGGACCGCTGCGGAAGCGGCGGGTCTGAAGGTGAAGGACGTGATCGTGTCGTTCAACGGCACCGACACGACCGGCTTCACGCTCCAGCAGATGATCGCCGAGATTGGCAAGCGGGCCGGCCAGCCGGTACGCCTCGGCCTCCTGCGCGGCGGCCAGCCGATCGAGATCACGGCGACGCCGCGGGAGACCGGCGGCGTCGGGCGCCTGGGCGTGAATCTCTCGGCATTCGAGACCGTCGACATCCAGCCGACCTTCGTCCAGGCGATCGGGATGAGCGCGCGCCAGAACTGGGAGTGGACATCGCTCATCGGCGAGATGCTGGCCGGGCTGTTCACGGCCGAGACGTCGCCCAAGCAGCTGATGGGGCCGCTCGGGATTGCCGAAGTCGCCGGCGGCGCCGCGTCGGTCAGCTGGGCGGCGCTGTTCGGGACGATGGCGATGGTCAGCCTCAACCTCGGACTGCTGAACCTGTTGCCCATCCCGATTCTCGACGGCGGCCACATCACCATCCTGGCCGTGGAAGGCCTGGCCCGTCGCGACTTCAGCCTGCGCGTCAAGGAGCGCATGCTGATGGCCGGGTTCGCCGTCCTGATGGTGCTGATGGTCACGGTCATCTACAACGACCTGACGCGCGTCGAATGGTTGAGTCGACTGTTCAGTCGCAGCTAGCGCGGTGCAGTCGCAGGCGGCACATCCCACCGGAGGACTGATGACAACGAACCTGAAGCGAATGGTGCGCGCCGTGGCCCTGAGCCTCGTGCTGCCGATGGCGGCGCTCGCGCAGAGCGGTCCGGGCACGCAAGCCGACCTCGACGATCTGCAGGCGCAGGTGAGCGCCGTCGGGCAGCGTATCGAACGGCTGCGCGACACCGACCAGGCGACGGCGACGCGTCTCGAACGCGACCTCGATCTGGTGCGCGACGATGTGGCGTACCTGCGGGTACGGCTGCGCCGCGAGCATTCGCTGCCCCGGTCCGAGATCACCGCGGTGCGCGACCGGCTGACCGCGCTCGACCGCGACGCATCGGGCACCAGCGTCCGCGAGGCCGCGCCGTCGTCGCGGCCCGGTGAGATCAGCGTCGGGCAGGAGCTGGACGCGCGCCTGCAGACGCCGCTCTCCTCGAGCTCGGCCGAGGTCGAGGATCGCTTCGAAGCGACGACGCTCGTCGATCTCTATCAGGGCAACGACCTGATCGTGCCGGCGGGATCGGTGCTCCGCGGCGTGGTCAGCAGCGTCGACCGTGCGACCCGCACCGATCGCCGCGGCAGCCTGACGCTGTCGTTCGATCAGATGACGGTGAGCGGCCGCACCTACCGCATCAGGGCCACGGTCACGCAGGCGCTCGAAGGCGAGGGGCTCAAGGGCGAAGTCGGCAAGATGACCACGGGCGCCGCGGCCGGCGCGATCATCGGCGGCATCCTGGGCGGCTTCAAGGGCGCGATGGCCGGCATCCTGATCGGCGGCGGCGGATCGGTGCTCGCCACGCCGGGCACCAACGTCAAGCTCGAAGCGGGCACGGTGCTGCGCGTGCGGTTCGACGCGCCAGTGACGTTGTCGAACGCGTCGGAAGAAGCGCGATAGCGCGCAGTGGGTCGGTTTTCGACATTGCGTTGGTAGGGGCGCCTCCCCGAGGCGCCCTGACGGTGACGGCGAAATGGTCGTCGGCC
>CBIHOS010000042.1:0-26005 GCA_966211945.1 uncultured bacterium | reverse complement strand
GCTGAGCGGCACCAGCGGCAGCATCGTCGCCGTCGCCAACGTCGTGCCGCAGGTCGCCGTGCACCTCTACGAACTGGTGATGACCGGGCAGCTGCACAAGGCGCTGGCGCTGCAGCGCGCCATCGCACCGCTGGCGCGGGCCGTGACCGTCGCGTACGGCGTCGCCGGACTCAAGGCAGCGATGACGATTGCCGGCTTCCCGGAGTCGTCGCCGCGGCTGCCGCTCGCCCCGGTCAACGACGACGTCATGGAGGAACTGCGCGGCATGCTTCGCCATCTCGAGTCGTTCACGGGACGCACGCTTATCGGCGCGGCCGGACAGGGCGACATGTCGAGCGTGGAGGCCACGTCATGAGCGCCAGGCAGCGAAGCCGGCACGCCTGTGCCGCAGCCGCACTGGTCGCCAGCGGGTGGCTCGGAAGTGTCGGCGCGGGAGCACAGGCCCAGCCGCAGCCGCCCGCGGCACCGGCGCCAGCCCAGGGTTCGGCCGCGGCGGGGAACCCTCGCGAGCTGCGCGTGATGACGTTCAACATCCACCACGCCGAGGGCGTCGACGGTGTCCTGGACGTGGCGCGCATCGCGGCGCTGATCCGCGAGGCGCAGGCCGACGTCGTCGGCCTGCAGGAAGTCGATCGAGGCGCGGAGCGGACCGGGCGCCGGGATCTGCTCGAGGAGATCGCCAACCTGGCCGGCATGCGGTTCGTGTTCGGCAAGAACATCGATCTGCAGGGCGGCGACTACGGCAACGCGCTCCTGACGTCGCGTCCGATCGTGTCGGAAGGCAACAAGCGGCTGCCGACGATCGACGGCGGCGAACAGCGCGGCGTGCTGCAAGTGGTGCTCGATGTCGCCGGCACGCGGGTGCTCGTGCTCACCACGCACCTCGATCACCGGCGGGCCGATCCGCAGCGTGTTGCCAGCGCCGACGCGATCGCCGCGACGATCCAGGCCTGGGGCGACGGGCCGGTCGTGACGATGGGCGATTTCAACGATGTGCCGGGCAGTGCCACGCACACGAAGCTGGCGGGCCTGCTGATCGACGTCTGGGCCGCCGTCGGCCAAGGCGATGGGTTCACGATCCCGATCGAGGCGCCGACCCGCCGCATCGACTGGATCCTCGTGAGGGGGCTCGAACCGGTGCGCGCCGACGTGGTCACGACAAAGGCATCGGATCACCTGCCGGTCGTGGCCAGCCTCCGCCTGAAATGACGCGGCGCCCCGGCGCTCACGCGGACCTGGTGCGGCCGCGCGTGGCACGGGGGCGCCGCAAGGCACCCGGATGGACTGTTCAGCCCGGTGGCGGCGGCTAGTGCGCCATCTTGATGGTCGTGATCGCGATGACCATCTTGCCGTCCTTCTCGGTGACCTCTCCGGTCGCCTCGACCTTGTGGCCGGCAAACTCGATCAGTTTCTCGTTCTTGTTCTCGGTCCAGGCACCCGCCACCTCGTAGATGCCCTTGTCGTTGGCGACGGCCAGCGGCGAGCCCTTCTTGGCGCAGGCGGCAGCACAATCGGCATGTGCAGCGCCCGTCGCCTTCTCGGTGCCCTGCTTGGTGTTGCACATCACGTCGACGAGGACGCCCGACACCGTCTTGGTCTCGGCCGACAGCCCGGCGCCAGCGACCAGCGTCGCCGCCGCGAACCCCAGCATCCACTTGCTCATATCACTCTCCTTTGATCGCGGCCGCGTCGCGCCAGGCCCTGTCGAGACTCGACGAGGCTGGCCGCAGCCACCGGCTTCCCACGCACACCTGCGCCAGAACGCCGGCGGAATCTGTCCGTGACGGCTTACGATGCGGATCCTTGCCTGGATTTGTCAACTGCCTGCATTGACAGCCCAGCGCCAGGGCGGCTACCCTTGCAGGGTCATGGCGTCGCGCGTACAGCATCATCATCATCACCACCATGCCCACGCCCGTGGGACCGGTGATGCTCTGCGCGCCTGCTGACACGACCTTCGGGACACCGAAAACAGCACGCCACTTTGCAGCCTCGCTGGTTCCACCGGCGGGGCTGCACGTGTTTTCCGGGCCTTCATTCGGGGCAAATGGGATGGATTTCGAGAAGTTTCACGGGCTCGTGCCCGCCGTCGTGCAGGACGATGCCAGCAACGAGGTGCTGATGGTGGGGTTCATGAACGAGGAGGCGCTGCGCCGGACGCGCGACACCGGGTTCGTGACCTTCTTCAGCCGCACCCGCAACACGCTGTGGACCAAGGGCGAGACCTCGGGCAACCGCCTGCGGGTGGTGCGCCTGCTCACCGACTGCGACCAGGACACGGTGCTGGCCAGGGTCGAGCGCCAGGGCGACGGCAAGGTCTGTCACCTGGGCAGCGTCAGCTGCTTCACCGAGGAGATCGCCTGACATGCCGCCCCTTCGCCTCGGCATCCCCAAGGGTTCCCTCCAGGACTCGACGGTGCAGCTCTTCGCGCGCGCCGGCTGGAACATCTACGTGAGCTCGCGGTCCTACTTTCCCGGCACCGACGACAGCGAGCTCGAATGCATGCTGATTCGCGCCCAGGAGATGGCGCGCTATGTCGCCGATGGCGTGCTCGACGCCGGCCTCACCGGCCAGGACTGGATCGCCGAGCAGCTGATCGCGACGCGCGCCGAGGTCGTACCGGTACAGGAGCTCGTGTACTCCAAGCAAAGCTTCGGCACCGTGAAGTGGGTGCTCGCCGCGCCCGAGGACTCGCGCTTCAGGACGCCGCAGGACTTCGCCGGCTGCACGATCGCCACAGAACTCGTGAAGGTGACCCAGAGCTACTTCGAGGAGAAGGGCATCGACGTCACCGTCGAGTTCTCCTGGGGCGCCACCGAAGTGAAGCCGCCCGTGCTCGCCGACGGCATCGTCGAGGCGACCGAAACCGGATCGACGCTGCGCGCCAACCGACTGCGCATCATCGACACGGTGATGGAGTCCAAGACGCAGCTCATCGCCAACCCCGCCGCCTGGGGCGACGCCTGGAAGCGCACGAAGATCGAGAACATCGCGGTGCTGCTGCGCGCCGCAATCGAAGCGCAGGGACGCGTCGGCCTGATGCTGAACGTCAAGCGCGACGGCCTGACGAGGCTGCTGGAGCTGGTGCCGGCGCTGCGCCGCCCGACGATCTCACCGCTCAGCGACGATGAGTGGGTGGCCGTGAACACCATCATCGAAGAGCGCACGGTGCGCGACCTGATTCCCCGCCTGAAGTCCGCCGGCGCCGAGGGGATCGTCGAGTACCCGCTCAACAAGATCGTGATGTGAGCATGATCCCGATCCTCGCGTCGACCGATGCCGCGGCGCTGCGCCGCCTGCTGGACCGCACGCCGGACGCGCACGGCCGCCTCGAACCGGCGGTGAAGGACATCGTCGCGGCCGTACGCACGCGCGGCGACAAGGCGCTCGTCGACTACGCGCGCCGCTTCGACGGCCTGTCGGGTCCGATCGAGCTCTCGCCCGCCGAGATCCACGCCGGTGCGGCCGACTGCCCTGCACCGGTGCGCGCTGCCATCCGCAAGGCGGCGCGCCACATCCGGCTCGTGGCGAAGGCGCAGGTGCCGCACGCGTGGTCGAAGACGGTGGCACCTGGCGTGAAGGTGTCGCAGCGCGTGACGCCGCTCGAGCGCGTCGGCTGCTACGTGCCCGGCGGACGCTATCCGCTGCCGTCATCGCTGCTCATGGCGGCCGTGACGGCCCGCGCCGCCGGCGTGCCAGAAGTCGTCGTGGCCTGCCCACGTCCTGACGCCGCGGTGCTCGCCGCCGCCGTGGAGGCAGGCGTCGATCGCGTGTTCAGGCTCGGCGGCGCGCATGCCATCGCGGCGCTGGCCTACGGCACGCGGTCGGTGCCACGGGTGGACAAGATCGTCGGGCCCGGCAACGCCTACGTCGCACTTGCGAAGGCGATGGTCGCGCGCGATTGCGCCATCGACTTCTTCGCCGGCCCCAGCGAGATCGTCATCGTCGCGCGCGAAGGGCGGCCCGAATGGATCGCGGCCGACCTGCTGGCGCAGGCCGAGCACGACGTCGACGCCCGTGCGATTCTGCTCACGCCGTCGAAGCGCCTCGCCACTCAGGTGGCACGCGCGATCGCTCGCCAGCTCGATGCGGCGGCCAGGGTCAGGCCCGCTGTCCCGGCGTCCGCCGGAGACGAGGCCACGGAGACGCCGGCGCGCGAGGCCCTGAAGCGCAACGGCGCCATCGTCGTCACGAAGTCCATCGACGAGGCCGCGGCGCTGGCCAACCGGATCGCGCCCGAGCACCTTGTCGTCGATGCGGCAGATGTCGCCGCCATGATTCCGGTTGCCGGCGCGATCTTCATCGGAGAATGGACGGCACAGGCAGCCGGCGACTACGCGATCGGCTCGAACCACGTCCTCCCGACGAGCGGCGCCGCGCGGTTCCGCGGCGGCCTGCACGCGTCCGACTTCGTGCGGGTGTCGAGTGTGCAGCAGCTGACACGCAAGGGCATCGCGCTCGTCGGACCGACGGCCGCGACACTCGCCGACGCTGAAGGCCTGCACCTGCATGCCGCGTCGATTCGGGCACGGCTCGAGCCAGGAGACAGGAAGCAGGACTCAGGAGCCAGGAGCCCGAGCCGCCGAGTGCGCGGCAGCAGGAGCCGGCGCACTTCTCCTCGCAAGGAAGATCGATGACGGCCTCGCCGATCAACCAGTACGAGTACGACCGGGCCGACGCGCCAGACGATGCGCTGCGGCTGCACCTGAACGAGCACACGGGCGGCTGCTCGCCGGCGGTGATGGACGCGATCGCCCGCGTCGCGCGGCAGACGGTGGCCAAGTACCCCGACTACACGCGCATCACGGGCGCGGTCGCCGGCCACATCGGCGTCCCTGACGCCCAGGTGCTGCTGACCAACGGTCTGGATGAAGGCATCTTCGCCGTCGCCATCGCGCAACTGCGCGGCGATACCAACGAAGCGGTGATCATCGAGCCGGCGTTCGGCATGTACGCCGACGCCGTCGAGGCAGTGGGCGGACGCGTCGTGCGGGTGATGCCGGGGCCGGAGTTCGGGCTCGATCGCGCCGCCATCGCCGCGGCGGTCACGCCGCGGACCGGAGCGCTGTTCATCGCCAGTCCTGGCAATCCGAGCGGCATCTCGCTGACCCACGAGGAGATCGTCTGGCTCGCCTCGCTGCTGCCGCGGGGCGCATTGTTGCTGCTCGACGAGGCATACGTCGAGTTCGCCGGCGGATCGTTCCTGCCGTTGCTCCAGGCGCATCCCAACGTCGTGGTCGGCCGGACGTTCGCGAAGGCATACGGCCTGGCCGGCATGAGGGTCGGCGCGGTGATCGCGAGCGAGGCGGTGATCGCCAGGCTGCGGCGCGTGGTGCCGCCCTACAGTCTCAACGTCTTCGTCGTCGCGGCGCTCGAGGCCGCCCTCGGCGATCGCGCCTACATGGACGCGTACCGTCGGGCGGTGCAGACGTCGCGCCAACTGCTGTACGCGGCGTGCGACCGATGGGGCCTGCCCTACGTGCGCAGTGACGCCAATTTCGTGCTGGTACGGGCCGGCGATCGCCGCCAGGCGTTGCTCGACGGCCTGCAGGCGCGCGGCATCTACATCCGCGATCGCGATCGCCAGCCAGGCTGCGCCGGCTGCGTGCGCATCACCACCGGCCTGGTCGAACACACCGAGGCCTGCATCGCGGCCATGGAGGAGATCCTGTGCGGAAGGGCCTGATCGCGCGGCACACGCGCGAGACGCAGATCGACATCGCGCTCGGCATCGAGGGCAAGGGCCGCTACGACGTCGCCACCGGCATCCGGTTCTTCGACCACATGCTGGAGCTGTTCACGCGCCACGGTGCCTTCGATCTGACGCTGAAGGCGGCGGGCGATCTCGACGTGGACCAGCACCACACGGTCGAGGACGTCGGCATCGCGCTCGGCGAGGCGTTCACGAAGGCGCTGGGCAGCAAGGTCGGCATCAACCGGGCCGGCTACTTCCTGATGCCGATGGACGAAACGCTCGCCATCGCCGCGGTCGATCTCAGCGGGCGTCCGCACGCCGTCGTCGATCTCGGCGTCCGCGTCCGACTGGTTGGAGACCTGCAGGTCGAGCTGCTCCACGACTTCTTCGAGGGCTTCGCGCAGGGCGCGCGCGCCAACGTGCACGTGAAGGTGATGTACGGCCGATCGAGCCATCACCGGATCGAGGCGGTGTTCAAGGCGTTTGCCCGCGCGATGCGCGTCGCCTGCGCGAAGGACAAGCAGCTGGCGCGCATGCTGCCCAGCACGAAGGGATTGCTGTGATCGTCGCGCTGATCGACTACAAGGCCGGCAACCTGACGTCGGTGCGCAAGGCGCTCACGACACTGGACGCCGAGATCCTGACGCCCGACGCGCCCGCCGATCTCGAGCGGGCCGACGCGATCATCGTGCCCGGCGTCGGCCACTTCGATGCAACAGCGGCGCTCGACGCGCCGTGGCACACGGCCATCCGCGCCAGGCTGGACGCCGGCACACCGCTGCTCGGCATCTGCCTCGGACAACAGTGGCTCTTCGAGGGCAGCGAGGAGGCGCCGGACGTCGCCGGCCTCGGCGTCCTGCCTGGGCGTTGCGTGCGCCTCGACACGAGTGAGGCGACGTTGAAGGTGCCGCACGTCGGATGGAACGCGCTGAACCAGACCGGGCGGGCGTCGCGGCTGCTGGCGGGCGTGCCGGACGCGGCCCAGGCGTACTTCACCCATTCGTACGTTGCGCCAGAAAGCGAGGCCACGGTGGCGACCACCCAGCACGGCGTCACGTTTGCGAGCGTCGTCGAGCGCGGCCTGGTCTTCGGTGCGCAGTTCCACCCCGAGAAGAGCGGCGAGGTCGGTCTCCGCATGCTGCGCAACTTCCTCGCCGTGGCCGGCGGGCGCACGGGAGAGCGGGCTGTCGGCGAGGCGCCCCTGCCGAGCGAGCGGAGCCGCTGATGTTGTCCAAGCGCATCATCGCCTGCCTCGACGTCCGCGATGGACAGGTCGTCAAGGGCGTCAACTTCGAAGGGCTGCGCAACGCCGGCGATCCGGGCGAGCTGGCGCGCCGGTACAACGTCGAGGGCATCGACGAACTGGTGATCCTCGATGTGACCGCCACGCTCGAGAAGCGCCGCACGATGGCCCGCACGGTGTCGACGGTGGCGCGCGAGCTGTTCATCCCGCTCGCTGTCGGCGGCGGCATCGCCTCGGAAGAGGACGCGGCCGCGGCCGTGGACGCCGGGGCCGACAAGGTGAGCATCAACAGCGCCGCGGTCGCCAATCCGGCGCTGATCACGAGGCTGGCGCGGCGCTACGGATCGCAGGCGGTGGTCGTGGCAATCGACGCCAGGCTCGAGGCCGGCCGGTTCGGCGTGTACGTGCGCAGCGGCTCGACGCCGACCGGACGCGACGCCGTCGAATGGGCACGCGAGGCTGCCGATCGCGGCGCCGGCGAGATCCTGCTCACGTCGATCGACAAGGACGGCACACGCAGCGGCTTCGACCTGCCGATGACGGCGGCCGTCTCGCGGGCCGTGCCGATCCCCGTCATCGCGTCGGGCGGGGCCGGCACCTTCGACCACTTCACCGACGTGTTCACCGACGGCTGCGCCGACGCCGCACTGGCGGCATCGGTCTTCCATTTCAGCGAACACGCCGTCAGCGAACTCAAGGCGCACCTGGACGGCCGCGGCATCCCCGTGCGGCTGCGATAGGCCGGCCCTACCTGCGAGAACCATGCTGATACCCGCAATCGATCTCCGCGACGGCCAGGTCGTGCAACTCGTGCAAGGCAAGCGCCTGGCCCTGGCGACCGACGACTGGCAGTCGTGGGTCGACCGCTTCCAGCCGTTTCCCAAGGTGCAGCTCATCGACCTCGACGCCGCGATGGAACGGGGCGGCAACGAGCCGCTGATGCGGCGCATCTGCGCCGCGAAGGCATGCCGCGTCGGCGGCGGCATCCGGTCGATCGAACGGGCCAGGCTCGTGCTGGATCTCGGCGCGACGCACGTCATCGTCAGCTCGGCTCTCTTCGAGAACGGCCGCCTGAACCTCGGGTTCGCCGACGCGCTCGCCACGGCGGTGGGCCGTGAGCGCGTGATCGCCGCCGTCGACAGTTCGCAGGGCGTCGTCACGATTCGCGGCTGGCAGGAGGCGACGCGGACCACGGCGGTGGAGGCGGCACGTGCCCTCGAGCCGTACTGCGACGAGTTCCTGTACACCAACGTCGACACCGAGGGCCTGATGCAGGGCATCCCGATGGACGCGGTACGGGCCGTCCGTGAGGCCACGGCGCGACGGGTGGTCGCGGCCGGGGGCATCACCACGCAGGAGGAAATCGATGCGCTGGATGCGATGGGCGTCGATGCCGTCGTCGGCATGGCGATCTACACCGGCCGGCTCGCGCTCAGTCCGCCAGCCGGGTAGCGCAACGACCAGCTGAATTCTGCAATTCCACGATGATCTTGCTACGCTCTGCCCCATGATCGAGCGTGCGTGGCGACGCGTGGTACCGTCGATCCTGCTCCTCGCCGTCACCACCGGCTGTGGCGGCGACGAACGCTTCAACGTCCAGAACGCCCGCGCCCACGTCGAGCGTCTGGCCGGCACGATCGGGTCCAGGCCGGCCGGCACGCCGGCCAACGAGAAAGCCCGCGCCTACCTGATCGAGACGCTGCAGCTGTACGGCTTCGACGTCCGCGTCCAGGAAGCCGACGCCGTATGGCGCGAAGCCGGCACCACCACTCGCGTCGCCAACCTCATCGCCACACGCCCTGGCGCCAACCGCGAGGCAATCGCGCTGGTCGCGCACTACGACTCGGTGCCCTGGGGAGCCGGCGCCGGCGACGATGGGCTCGGGACGGCGGTCGTACTCGAGGCAGCGCGCGTGCTCGCCGCACGGCCGTCGCCGCGCTACACGCTGATGGTCCTCCTCACCGACGGCGAGGAGAACGGGCTGATGGGCGCTCGCGCACTCGCCGAGGACGCCGAGGTCCGCGGCCGGCTGCGCACGTTCCTGAACCTCGAATCGATCGGCACCGCGAGCCCGTTCGTGCTCTTCGAGACCGGGCCGGGAACGAGCCCCGCACTGCGCGCGTGGGCCGCCGCTTCAGGCCCCCGCGGCGGCTCGTACATGCAGTCGATCTACGACGCCCTCCCCAACGACACCGACTTCAGCGTGTTGAAACGGCTGCCGGGCGTGTCGGGCATCAACTTCGCCGCAACCGGCGACGGCTACACGTACCACACCGACCGCGACCGTCCCGATCGCGTCACCAACCGCGTGCTCGCCCAGGCTGGCGCCATAGTGCTAGACGTGATCGACGGCCTCGACGCGCGGTCGTCGCTCACGCCGGACCCGGCGCCCGCGATCTACGCGTCGGTCCTGGACCGCGCGGCGTTCGTCTTGCCGATGCGGACCGGCCAGGTGATCGGGTGGGTCGTCGCGGTCATGGCGGCGCTGTTGTGGTTCGCGCTGGCGACGCGCCTGCTGCGCGCCGGCGGCGCGCTCTTCCTGCTGATGACGGCCCTGTGGGCGCTCATCGCGGCAGGTGCAGTGCTCGGCGCACTGGTCGCGGGGGTCTGGCTCGTGCGCAGCGGACGCGCCGAACTGCATCCGTGGTTCGCCTCGCCGTGGCGCCTGTTCGCGTTCATGACGATGATGGTCGTCACGGTCAGCTGGCTCGTACGCCGCCTCGCGGCGGCGGCGCCGCGACACCTGCGTCCGGACGGCAGTCCGATCGGCGTCTGGTTTGCCGCGCTGCCGGTGTGGATCGCGCTGCTCGTCGCCGCTTTGATCTACGCACCGGCGGCATCCTACCTGCTGTTCCTGCCGATGCTCGTGCTGCTCGCGTGCGGCGCACCGGCGACGTGGTGGACCAACCCCACAGCGGCGGCGGTGACGCCGGGGACAGGCCCGACCGCAGCGAGCGGCCCCACCACACTCGGGGAGCCGGCGGCTCCTCCTGCACCCGTTCGGATCGTCGCGCCTGCGCCCGATCTCTCCCCGTGGCGGCGCACATGGCCTCTACGTGTGGCCAGCGTGCTCGTGCTCGTGGCGACGTGGGCGCTCTGGGTGCCCGACGTCTTCACGCTGCTGCCGTTCGTCGTGACGCTGCTCGGACGGATGCCGGTCGTGACGCCGACGTGGGCCTATCCCGCGCTGCTGTTCTTCATCGGCATCGCGCTGTGGCCGCCCGTGCTCGCCGTACTGATCGGACGGCGGCGCGTGCGCGTCGCCCACGGCGCCGCCGCCGGCCTGCTCATGCTGCTGCTCGCGATCACCGGGCTCCTCGCGTACACGGCGCCGGCCTTCACGAACGAACGGCCGCAGCACCGTTCGGCGCTGTTCGTCGACGATCGCGTCCGCGGCGCGGCGCTATGGGAGTTGTACGGCAACGAGCCAGGTGTGGACATCGGCACCGGAGGTCCGGCCAACGTCGCCTGGCATCTCGCCGATCGGAGCGCAGCACCCGGCGCCGACGTCGACCCCAAGGCCTTCCGCTTCCGCGGCGAGGTACCGCCGCCCACCTCGCCAGTGCCCGCGACCATCGTCGCCACCTTCGTGAGACGCGCCGGTGATGTCGACGTCGAGATCGTCGTCACACCGTCGTCGCCCGCATGGAACACCGTGGCCTTCGTGCTGCCCGAAGCCGTGGTGCCGACCCGGACGACGCTGGCGGGGCGCACGCGTGAGGGCCGGTGGCAGGCGTGGCACACGAACGTGCCGGTCGAAGGCCTGACGTGGCGCGCGACCATTCCCGCAGGCCAGCTCGACGCGCTCGAACGCGCCGAGGTGTGGCTGGCCAGCCTGCACCTGCCCGGCGCGGCGGCCGGCCAGCGCGTGCCCGCCTGGCTGGAGGCGCCGCACACGGCGTGGATGACCCAGCACCTGGTCTTCGCGCGCCCGCAGTTCGTCGAGGCCGCGTCGACGCCGGGCGCCGTGCCGTCGGCCGAGGCGCCACTGCCCGTGCTCACACCGCCCGCGGTGTCGGTGCCGCTGCCGACCGCGCCGGTGCCGGAGCGCGAGACGCCGCGATGACGGCGGGCAATACCTGGCTCGAACGACTCGGCCTCGGTCGTCCGGAACTGCGGGCCTGGGCGTTCTACGACTGGGCCAACTCCGCGTTCCTCACGACGATCGTCGCGGCGGTGTTCCCGGTGTACTACAACAACGTCGCGGCGAAGGGCCTTGCGCCGGAGACGGCGGCCTTCAACTTCAGCGTCGGCACCACGATCGCACTGGCGATGAGTGCGGTGATCGCGCCCGTGCTCGGCGCCATCGCGGACCACCGCCCGTTCAAGAAGGTGCTGCTCGCCACCTTCATGGTCGTCGGCGTCGTCGCGACGATGGCCATGGCGACGATCGGCGAGGGCGACTGGGCGCTCGCCATCGGTTTGTTCATGGTGGCCAACTTCGCGCTCAGCGGATCGATTGCGTTCTACGACTCGCTGCTCCCGCACATTGCGGCGCCGCACGAACTGGACCGGGTCTCGTCGTCGGGGTTCGCACTGGGCTATCTCGGCGGCGGCCTGCTGCTCCTGCTGAACCTCGCGTGGATCCTCCAGCCGCAGCTGTTCGGATTGCCAGACGCCGGCGTGGCGACGCGGCTGGCGTTCTTCAGCGTCGGCGTGTGGTGGTTCGTCTTCTCGTTCCCGTTGCTGCGGCGCGTGCCGGAGCCGCCAGTCGCGGCCGGCGGGCATCCGACGATCGCCGTCGCCACGCGCCGTGCCCTGGCCGATCTGCGGCACACGTTCACCCACCTGCGGCAGTACCGGCAGGCGTTCCTGATGCTGCTGGCGTTCCTCGTCTACAACGACGGCATCGGCACCATCATCCGGATGGCGTCGCTCTACGGCGCGCAGCTCGGCATCGCCGAGCACCATCTGATTGGCGCGCTGCTGCTCGTGCAGTTCGTCGGGGTGCCGTTCGCGTTCGTCTTCGGATGGCTCGCCGGACGGATCGGCGCGCGGCGCGCGATCTTTCTGGCGCTGGCCGTCTACGCGGGCATCAGCGTGCTCGGGTTCTTCATGAAGACGGCGGTGCACTTCTACGCGCTGGCCATCCTGGTCGGCACCGTGCAGGGCGGCAGCCAGGCGCTGTCGCGGTCGCTGTTCGCGAGCATGATTCCGCGCGACAGATCGTCGGAATTCTTCGGCTTCTTCGCGGTCACGGAACGGACGGCGGGCATCCTCGGACCGCTGACGTTCGCGGCGGCGATCGCGACGACCGGATCGAGCCGCGGCGCGATCCTGTCGGTGATCGCGTTCTTCGTGGTCGGCGCGTCGATCCTGTCGCGCGTGGACGTCGCGGCAGGACAGGCGGCTGCACGCGCGGCGGACTCGGATCTCTAGGGACGCGCCGCCGACGCGCCCGCCTGTTGCTCACCCGCGACGCACTGCGCTCCAGATTGCCTACGACAGGAACGTCAGTCCCGGATTACGGAAATCGGCCCCGAGCACCGTCGTCGAATCGGTGCCGAGCCAGTGGTCGAGGACGCGGGCGTAGACCGAGCGGAAATCCGTCTGGTAGCGCACGTCGCCGTTCCGGCTCTCGAGCGTCGGGTTGCCTGGGGTGTCGCGCAGGTCCGGCGCGGTGCCGAACAGGCCGCCGCTGACGCCGCCGCCGAGCAGCAGCATCGTGCTGCCGGCGCCGTGGTCGGTGCCGCTGGAGCCGTTCTCGTAGACGCGACGGCCGAACTCCGAGAACTGCAGCACCAGCGTGTCGCCGAGCAGCCCCTGGTTCTTGACGTCGGTGTAGAACGCGAGCAGCGCGTCGTTCATCGTGCCCATCAGGCGGTAGTAGGCGCCGTTCTCCTGATTGGGATTCTGCGACGCGTGCGTATCGAAGCCGCCGGTCTGCACCCAGAAGACACGCGTGCCGATGCCGCGGGCCATCGAACCGGCCACCGCCCGCAGCGCCGAGCCGAGGCCGGTGCCCGGGTAGGTGACCGTCGGCGCGTACTGCGCAACCGAGGCCACGCGGTCGAGCGTGTCGAAGGCCGCCTGGGCCGTGCCGGACACGAACGAGAGATGTGGACGGTCCACCGGAACGTGCGAGGCGATCCGCGTCGCCGCCTGTCGCGCGTACAGCGCCTCGTTGCCGGAGTTGGGGCTGGCAAACGCGTAGGTGCGCGGATCGGGAATCGCCGGCACGCCGACGAATCGAGACAGCAGCGTCCGCGGTGTCTCGCGCACGGTGTTCCAGCCGGTGAGCGGATCGAGCGGCTGCGGCATCAGCTCGAGATAGCGGCCCAGCCAGCCCGGCCCGGACGGATTCGACGGATCGGCGGTGGACCAGATGTCGGTGCCCTGGAAGTGGGACCGGCTCGAGTTCGGGTAGCCGCTGCGCTGCACGATCGCCAGTTGGCCCTGGTCGTAGATCTGCTTCAGGCCCGCCAGCCGCGGGTGCAGCCCGACGCCGGTGCCGCCGGCATCGGTTCCCACCTGCAGCACATTGGCGGCCGGAATCGCAATCGTCGGCCGGCGCTCGTAGTAGCCGGGGTTGGTGTACGGCACGACCATGCTGAGCGCGTCGTTGCCGCCGCTCAGGTACAGCACGACCAGGTTGCGGGCGCGCGCGCCCTGGGCCCTGGCGATGTCGGACAGGAACGCCGGCGCCGCGAAGCTGACGGTGAAGGCGGCGACGCCGCCCTTGATGAACTGACGCCGGTTGGGAGTCATCTCAGTAATGCGAAATGCTCAATGCGTAATGCGTATGCGTAATGTCGAAAGCCGCGTGTCGAACGCCAGAGGCTTCGTCACGTGCTCACCGCAGCCTGCGTCGAGGTGTTCAGCGTTGTGACCAGATCACGGTGCGCATGGTGATGTCCATTCCGAAGGCCGGCGGCCGAATGACGCGGCCCGCCGCTAGACGAACTGATAGTGCGGTGACGCGAGCACGAGGTGCGTCACGCCGGCGCTCTTGGCCAGAAGCTCGTTGTCCGATCCGGTCCAGTTCGTACCGGCGCGCAGGTAGCCGAGCAGCTCGTCGTACGGCGCCGGATCGAACGGCAACGACGACAGGCGCTCGAGCGTGAACGCGAGCACCGACTGCGGCGAGGCCTTCGACGGCCGCGCCGCCTCGCGCAGGTTGAACCGCTGGTTCTGCGTCAGCGTCGCCGCGAAGTTCATGCGCGCCAGCATGCCGCCGGTCGAGAACCAGCCGGCGCCCGTTTCCCAGCCGTTGACGTCGGGCGGCTCGAACAGCTGCTGCCCCATGGCCAGCATCGGACTGAGCGCGTTGTCCACCGAGAAGCCGGCCCAGCCGGTTTCCTTGACGGCCTTCACGACGAACTCGACAGGCCACGCGTACCGCGTGAAGTAGCTCGCCTCGTCCTGGAACTCCGGCGAGAGCAGCACCTGCAGCACCACGCGCCGCATGTCGAAGTTGGTCGCGTAGTAGGTGTTCGCGATGCGGTCGACGAACGCCGGCGGCGCCGGCGCGAGTTCGGAGACGAAGTAGGCGTACAGCTTGCGGGCCAGACGCGGGCCGGTCTGCGGATGCCGGCAGCACGCCATCAGGAAGTCGAGGCCTTCCTGCTCGCCGCTCGAGGTGATCGTCTTGCCGCCGCCCGGGTAGATGTCGAACGAGAACGTCTTGCTGCCGGTGTCGTGACGGTCGGCGCGATACAGGTAGTCGTAGGTCAGGGTCGGGTCGTTGACCGCGTTGGTGCCGCGCGCGCCCACCGACAGGTTCCAGCCGGTGAACACCCGCGCCGCCGCCTTGACGTCGTCTTCGGTGTAGTTGTTCGGCGCCGTGTCGGACGGGCGGATGCCCATCGTGAACAGCTCCATGACTTCGCGCGCGAAGTTCTCCTGCGGCGTACCGCGGACGTTGAGGCGGCCATCGAGCCACACGAGCATCGCCGGATCGCGCGCCACCGAGACGAGCAGGTCGTAGAAGCTGCCCAGGGCCTTCTGCCGGAACAGCTCGATCTGCCCGACCGGGCTCGCCTTCGGACCGTTGTAGGCGTCGGTGGCGGCGAGCATCCGCGTCGCCAGCGTACTGCCGTAGGTGTCGCTGATCTTGCTGTGGGCGGTGGCGAAGTGATGGTGCCAGAACAGCGCCATCTTCTCCTGCAGCGGCCGCCGCGTATGGACCATGCGGAACAGCCAGCGCTGACGCGCGTCGGTGATCGACGTGTCGGGCGAGAACTGCGTGCGGGTCGTGATGCCCACGTGCCCGGGCACGCCGATGCGCTGATCGATGTCGTCGGGTGCCTGCTCATAGAACACCAGCAGGTCGGCGGCCGCCTGGAACCCGATCTCCGAGAGCTCCGCGACCTCGTCCGGACTGCCGCCGAACCCGGCTCGCCGGAGGAGGTGCTCGATTCGCTCTTCTCGTCTCGCCATGGATGCGCAGCGCTCCATGTAGCAAGGTCCGTACCCGGACGGGCCGGCCGGCTGCTGCCGGAAGGAATGAGAATTCCGCGCGCTCCTGGCTCGAAAGGCAAAGGGCCGCGGCGCGGGCAACGCAGCGGCCGGACAGAAGTGTCAGTGGACCGACGGAGCGGGCCTATTGCGTCTTTCCGAGACTGAGCAGGTTCGCGGTGAGCGCGTAGGCGCCGTCGGTGCCGGCCGGGAGTTGCCGCCAGAGGTTCAGCCCGACATAGATCCAGCGGCCCTTGCCGACCTTCGCTTCGACGAGCGCGCCGCGCTTGACACCCGGGTTGTTCGGGTACGGATCTGCCATCTCGACGAGGTCGACATAGCGCTTGTCGGCGGTGTCGGTGCCGAAGAAATAGAGTCCGCGTTCCTGGACCCAGCCGCGCCACGCCGCCTCGCCGATCCGGTTGGGCGTCGTGAAGATCGGATGGGACGGGACCAGCACCTTCACCGGCGCCGTTTCGTCGGTGACGCGGTCGGCGATGAACCGGCCAAACGGCGTGGCCGTCTGCCTGGCCCGGCCGATCGTGCCGGGGTACGGGCCGTACTGTGCCTCGTTGAACTCGAACTTGTTGTACTGGACGATCACCGTGCCGCCCTGCGCGGCGTAGTCCAGCAACCGCTGGTTGTAGGCTCGCAGATCGCCGCGCCGCTCGTAGGCTCGCACGCCGGTCATGACCACCGTGTAGCGCGACAGGTCGGCCGACGCCAGCTGCTCCGGCGTGAGGAGCTCGACGCGCGCGCCGAGCTGCACGAGGGCCGGCGGCACCTGATCGCCGACGCCCATGATGTAGCCCACCGTGACGTCGGTGACCGGCGCCAGGTCCAGGACCTTCAAGCTGCCGGCCGCGTCGGCGACGAGATGCCGGCGGCTGATGTGGGGGTATTCGATCGCCTCGTAGCCCTTGTCGTACGTCCGTCCGTCGCGCGTCGCCACGGCGCGCACGTCGTAGCGCCCCGGCGTGGCGCCGGCCGGCGGCGTCACTGCGAAGCGCACCTGGCGCGCCTCGTCCTCGCGCGCGAACGTCACGGTGCTGCTGGCCGGTTGCGCCGTCCACCCGGCCGGCACCTGCAGCGAGACGTCGGCGCTGCCGCCGCCCTTGGCGTGATTGGTGACCGTCGCGGTGATCTCCTGCCCGCGGCTGCCGCGCGGGAAGGCGACGACATCGGCTCCGAGCCGCACGGCCAGGGCCGGAACCACAAGCAGTTCCTGGCGCTTCTCGCCGCTGAAGACGTTGCCCTCGTGGCGGTACTGTACGGGGTAGGTCACCACCTGGTCGAGGCCGCCAATCGTGTAGGTGACCTTCGCGACGAACGGCGTCGGCTCGAACGGCAGGCCGAACGGCGCCTTCGGATCGAAGTCGTAGTAGTCGCGGTCGGGAAGCCGCTTCCAGTAGGCGCTGGTCAGTCCGGCCCCGGCCGGCACGGTGACCGTCGATTCGCAGACGAACGGCCGACCCGCCTCGATCGCCCTGGGCTCGCAGGCCGCGGCGCCATCGACGCCCTCGATCGCCACGCTCTTGATGCCGACGCCATCGCCGCCGCCGGCATACGTACGCAGCGTGATCTTCAAAGGCTGTCCCCCGACGATCAGCCCATCGTCGGCGAACAGGTCGGTGCGCAGGCCCGCCGCGAGGCGCATCGCCTCCTCGGCCTGCCGTTCCTTCTGGGCAAGGCGGAAGTCCACCTCGTAGCGAGCCAATTCGTCCGGCTGCATGTTCACGAGCTGCGCCCGCAGCGCCCGGATCGTCGTCAGGACCTGCGGCAGCGCGGCGCGTGCGCCGGCGATGCCCTTCGCCTCGAAGGCACTCTGGGTGTTGCGCACCTGCCCGTCGAGCGCCTCGATGGCCAGGCCGAGCGCCGGCGATCCGCCCCGCCCGTACCGCGCGAGGCTCCTGAGCCCGGTATCGACACCGGCGAACAGGTCGGCGTTCTGATCGGCCTTCGGCGTGGTGAGGACCGTGTCGTGCAGGACGTACGTGCGCGGCTGCGGCGCCGGCAGCGACTGCACCTGCGGCATGCCCTGGCACATGTGCATGCTGCGCGCCTCGGCCCCGAGCTCGTTGTAGGTCCGCCCGATCAGCGGATCGAAGTGGTTGCCGTCGACACGGCAGATCTGCTCGGCCGGCACGTTGTCGGGCGGGCCGAAGAAGCTGCCCGTGTAGTAGAACTTCGACGCCTGCCACGGCCGCAGTCCGGCGGCGATCTGCTCGGGGAACTTCGACGGATCGGCGGCGAGCCGGAACGCCTCCGCCGTGATGGCCGAGGACGCCTGATGATGCTGCCCGCCGCCCTCGGTGTGATCCCAGATGAAACCGACGATCACGTCGGGGCGGATGGCGCGAATCCAGTAGACGTAGTCCTCGACGATCTCGTCCTTGTGCCAGCGTTCGTACGTCTCGTCGCGGCTGAACGAGTAGCCGAAGTCGACGGCGCGCGCGAAGTACTGCTCGGCGCCGTCGATGCGATGCGCCGCCAGGAGCTCCTCGGTGCGCAGCACCGCCAACGACTCGAAGATCTCGGGGCCGATCTCGTTCTGTCCGCCGTTGCCGCGCGTGGCGGACACGAGCGCCGTGCGCATGCCGTGCTGGTACCTGTATCGCGCCAGGAGCGCGTTGTTCTCGTCGTCGGGATGGGCTGTCGTCATCATCAGGGTGCCGACGGTCGAGAGCTGGCGAAGCGCGAGACCGAGCGCCGCGTGATTCGGACGCTCCGCCACCGGCTGGACGCGGTACTGGGTGTGGGCCGGCGCGGTGAGCGCCAGCGCGAGCGCCGTGACGGCGATCGCCGCGAGAGAACGTGGATTGGGCTTGGGCATGAGACGGCCCTACCTATACATCAGTTCAGCAGGCGCGTTCGGGGAACGCGCCCTACCGTCGTCAGAACGAGAACTTGAATCCGAGCTGGAACTGGCGCTGCTCGTAGCCGGCCGTCGGCACGAGCAGGTCACTGCTGGCCGGCAGCGTCGTCGTCGGCTCGCCCAGCGCGTTGGTGGCGAAGACGCGGTTGACCGCCGAGGTCTGCACCGTGTTGAACAGGTTCTTGAACTCCGCCGCCACTTCGATGCGACGAGCGCCGCCCAGCGGGATGAAGCGCGAGAACCGCGCGTCCACGTTGTAGCGGGCCGGCAGGTACAGCGAGTTGCGGCCGACAGACAGCGGGCGATCGGCGAGCACGCCGTCGCCGTTCAGGTCCGTGCTGCTGCGCAGGTTCACCGGCAGGCCGGAGTTGAACTGCAGCATCAGCCCGACCTGGTTGCCGTTGACGATCGTCCCGAGCACGCCGCCGATGCGCTCGAAGCGCGGCTGCGCGACGACGCTGCCGGCGACGCTGTGACGGGTATCGAGCGCGTTGGGGCCCTCGTCGCGATCGAGGTTGGTCGGGTCGCTGACACCGTCGTCGCCCTGGACCGAGAGCGCTGTGGTCAGCGGCGCATTGTCGGTGCCCTTGCCCAGCGTGTAGTTCAGATCGAACTGGATGCCGCCGCTCAGGCGCCTGCCGAACTGCAGCGCCAGCGCGTTGTAGGTGGACTGCCCGCGCGACTGCACGACGTTGATCTGGTTGAAGCGCGGGTCGAGGCGCGTCTGGTCGTCGATCGTCGCGCTGAACACCGGCCGGCCGTCGGCCAGAGTGCGAATCGCGTTGATCGGATTGACGTTGACGATCACCGGCAGCAGGTTGCCGCGCACGAACGTGTAGCCGGCCGATCCGTAGAAGTTCTGGCCGAAGGCGCGTTCGTACTGCACGTTGTTCTGCCACGTGCGGGCGACCTGGAAGTCGGGGTCGACCGTGGTGATCGACTGGCGCGGCAGCACGAAACCGGGCGGCAGGTCGGCGAGCGAGCCCGGGAAGGCCGGAGCGTTGGCAGCGGTGCCGGCCAGCGTCACGTTGATGCGCTCGGGATTGCCGTTGTTCTGGATCGACGTCTCGTACGCGCCGAGCAGCATCTGGTCGTACATGACGCCGCTGCTGGCACGCACCACCTGCCGCCTGTCGGCGCCGAACGTGTACGCCAGTCCGACGCGGGGGCCGAGGTTGTTGCCGTCGTCGTTGTACTGGCGCGAGTACGAGAACGGCGCCGACGGGTCGCCTTCCGGGTAGTCGTAGAAGTCGTAACGCACGCCGTAGATCAACTTCAGGTCGGGCGTGAGGCGCCAGTCGTCCTGCACGAAGACGCTGTAGCCCGACGACGTCATCGAGAAGTCGGGGTTGCCCATCAGCTGCTGGTAGTTCGTGTAGCTGCGCGGGTTGGTCCCGTTGACGGCGGCCAGGTACGCATCGACCGACGGAAACGTATAGAGCTGGAACAGCGTCGAGGTCCGCTTGTCGTCCACCAGCTGGATGTCGCCGCCGATCTTGTAGCTGTGGTTGCCGCGAATCAGCGTGAAGTTGTCGACGACCTGGAAGATGCCCTGCGTGAAGCCGAAGCCGGCGTCCGACGCGGTGGCGATCGGGCCGCCGAAGTTGGCGACGCCGCCGATGTTGATCGCCGGGCCGGTTCCCGACAGCTCGTTCGCGGCGCGGCTCTGCACGCGGCGTGCGTACTGCACGCGCAGCTCGTTCAGCATCCGGCTGCCGAACGACGACACGAGCTGGCCCGAGGTGCTCTCCATCGCATCGAGGAAGTCGGTGGTGCGCTGGATGGCGGTCAGGCCGCCGCCGATGTTGTTCGGCGAGTCGTTGCGGAACACGATCGTACGGGCGGTCAGGCGGCTGCTCGGGTTGAGCTGGAAATCGAGCTTGCCGATGAAGAAGCGCGCCGTCTGCTCGCGCGGCACCACGTCGGGCTGCGTCGGCAGCCCGAGGCGCGCGGCGTTGGCCGGCGTGACGGTGATGACGCTCTGCGACGAGAGATCGCGATAGGTGCTCTCGAAGCCGGTGAAGAAGTGCAGGCGATCCTTGACCACCGGGCCACCGAGTTCGGCCGTGAACGTGTCGACCTTCGTGTCGGGCCGGCGATCGTCGGTGCGCGCGCCCTGGAAGTAGAACGGAAACGCGCTGAACGGCTTGCGCCGGAAGCGGTAGGCGGCGGCGCCGCGGAACGTGTTGGTTCCCGACGGCGTGATCGCGTTGTACACGAGCCCGGTGGTCTGGCCGAATTCCGGCGCATACCCGCTCGTGATCACTTTCACTTCACGCACCATCACTTCGGACACCGGCAGCAGCCGCAGCCCGGCGCGATCCTTCTGCGTGTTCGTGTTGCCGTCGATCTGGTAGTTGATGCGCAGCAGCGTACCGTTGGCGCTGAAGCGGGGCACGCCGAACTCGGCGTTCTCGAAGCCGCTGACGCCAGGCTGCAGCAGCGCGAAGTTGTAGGGGTTGCGTGAGACGAGCGGCAGGTTCTCGACCTCGTTCTCGTTCAGGTTCCGCCCTGCGTCGACCTTCGTGGTGTCCACGACTGGCGCGTCGGCGGTGACCGAGATCGTTTCGCTCAGGTCGCCGACCTCGAGCCTCACGTTCACCGTGGCGGTCTGTCCAGCGCCGACGGTGACGCCAGTCTGCTCGAACCGCTTGAAGCCCTGCAGTTCGCCAACCACCCGATACGCGCCGAGCGGCAGCAGCGTCGCACGGTAGAGACCGCTCTCGTTGCTCACCACCGAGCGGGTCGAACCGGTGTCGGTGTTGGTCACCGTCACGGTCACGCCGGGGAGCACGCCACCGGAGTTGTCGGACACGGTCCCCTCGATGGTGCCGTTGACCGCGGTCGATTGCGCGACGGCGATGGCGGGCAGGCCGGCCGCGATCAGCAGGGCGGCGGCGACCAGACCGATCGCACGACGCAGTGAGTGGAGAGGCGTCCGTCCGGACAACATGGGTGTTACTCCTGATCGATGGAGATGACGCGGGACGCGCAGGACACGCGCGCCCCAGGCCGAGTATACGACCGCGTTTCCGTGCCGATCACGGCAACGACGGTCATAGCCGCGGCGTCTCCCACGCCGTGCGACGCCGCGACACCGACGACAGTTACGCCGCGGCGCTAGACTAGCGCGCCGTGACGATCAGGGCGTCGCTGACCGCTCGCGGCCCGGTGAGGTCTGACGGACGGTTCACCACCTCACCCTCCACCACCATCGTCGTCGAGCCGCCGCCATCGAGGTTGAGGGCGTCGGTGACGTCGAGGCGTCCGAGCAGATCCTGCAGTTCGAGGAACGTCATGCCGACGGCCCGGCCGGGCTGGCGCCCGTCGACCGCGATGAGCCAGATGGCGCCGTTGCGGTCCCGGCCGACGACGGTCCGCGGATGACGGGTGGTCTCGAAGCCCTTCGACAACTGTTCGCGCGCCCACGCCGTCAGCCGGCGCCCGTCGCGCATCAGCAGGCCGGCGCCGCCGATCACGGTCGACGCCCGCTGCCAGTCGGCCTGCCTGGAGCCGCCGAGCACGTCGATCGTCTCCTCGATCCGCACGTCGGTGGCACGGGGCAGCGCGGCGAGCGACGCCGAGGCGGCCGGCCCCGACCGCGAGAGCACGTACCCGTCGGCCGGAATCGCCGTGTCGCCCCTCGACGACGGCAACGAGGCGCGCAGGACCCGCGTGCCGTCGCGGCGAGTCGCGGACTCGATCGTCCACTCGCGGCCGCTGTTGGTGCCGGTCGTGGCACCGGAGGCAGGGGTGAAGAGGACGAGACGCCCGGGCGAGCGCACGGTGTCGACGCCGTCGATCGGCACGCTCCGCCAGGCGCCGCCGACGCGAAAGCGAAGACGCACGCGAGCGGCGGCCTGGCCGAACCGCAATCGCACGCCGCGGCCATCGTCGAGGATCGCCACTGCGCCGCGATGGCGCCGGGTGTCGCTGACCAGGCGGCCGTCGACGCGCAGGAGTCCGACCGGCTCGCCTGGCGGCGAGAAGAAGCCGGCATTCACCGCCGCGACGGCGCCGTGCCGGCGGGCGATGTCGAGCACGCGCGCGCGGCCCGGGATGTCGGCGGTTGCGAGAGCCGAGGACAACCGGACTCGGACCGGGTCGAGCCGAAGGAGCCGCACCGACTGCGGCGCGTCGGGGCCGGTCGTCTCGAGGCCGTCGACCCTGAACAGGTCGACGCCATCGGCGATGTGGTCGGGTGCTCCGAGCCATCGCGCCCGATCGACGCGCGCTGACACGGCCGCAGTCGCGTTCGTCGTCGTCTGTTGTGCTGGCGCGCCGTTGCCGGGGAGCGACAGGCAGGCGAGCAGGAGCAGAATGGTCGGGCGCACGGGACTCGGGCGAAGGTGAAAGGAGCATTGTGGCTGAATCGGACCTGGACCGGCTCATCGACGAACTGACGGCACTGCACGGCACGACCGGAGACGAGGCGCCGGCCGCAGACGAGCCGGTGGCGGCCAGCGATACGCAGGCCGGAGACGAGACTCCAGGCCGCACCACGCTCGTCGGCGCCGACACGTCGCTGCTCGAGGCCTGGTTGCGTGAGGTGGTTCGCCGCGGCGGCTCCGACCTGCTGCTCGTCGCGCAGGCGCCGCCATCGGCGCGCGTGGACAAGCGCGTGGTGGCCATCGGCGAGACCGTGCTGACCGGGCCGGCGATCGAGCACGCGGTGCTGCCGGCCGTGCCGCCGCACGCACGCGAGGTCTACGCCCGCGACGGCATCGCCGATGCGTCGTTCGGCGTCGCCGGCCTCGGGCGCTTTCGCGTCAATCTGCACCGGGAACGAGGCCGCGGCGCGGCGACGATCCGGGCGCTGCCGCGCACGGTGCCCCGCCTCTCGACCCTGTCGCTGCCGCGCCAGGTCGAACAGCTCACGCATCTGTCGCGGGGGCTGGTACTGGTCGGCGGCGGTACCGGATCGGGCAAGTCGACGACGCTGGCGGCGCTGGTGGACGACATCAATCGCCGGGAAGCGCGCCACATCATCACGATCGAAGACCCGGTCGAGTACGAGCACAGCCACCGCGGCTCGCTCGTCGAGCAGGTCGAGATCGGGGTCGACGCGCCCGACTATCCAACCGCGCTGCGGGCGGCGCTGCGGCAGATGCCCGACGTGCTCGTGGTCGGCGAGATGCGCGATCCCGAGTCGATGCGGCTGGCGCTCACCGCGGCCGAGACCGGGCACCTGGTGATTTCGACCCTGCACACGACCGACGTCACGTCGACGGTGGCGCGCATGGCCGACTCGTTCCCGGCCGAACGCCAGGCGACCATCCGTCAGGAGATCGCGCTGGCGCTGAGCGCGGTGTTGATCCAGACGCTGATGCCGCGACGCAACGGCGGCCTCGTACCGGCGGTGGAGCTGCTGATGGTGCAGTACGGCGCGCGTCAGCACATCCGCAAGAACCAGCTGCATCACCTGCACCAGGAGATCACGCTCACGCGGCGCTTCGGGTCGTTGACCTTCGAGGAGTCGCTGGCGGCGCTGGTACGGTCCGGACAGGTCGATGCCGAGGTGGCGCGCGAGCGTGCCGCCCATCCAGAGGAACTGGCGCGGCTCATCGCGGAATAGGGGGCGGAACGCCGAACGCCGGAACGGCGGAACACGACGAGGAGGCGCCGACGCGTCACCGGACGTAGCGGCCGGACTTGTCCGGCCGGACCGGAACCGCCCGACAAGTCGGGCGGCTACGGACAGATTTTCATGGCCCGTGGTGGCCGCAGGCAGGGCACTTCACCGCGATCTGTGCTTCCGCACCAGTTCGTAGAGGACGATGCCGCCGGCGGTGGCGACGTTGAGCGACTGTTTGACGCCGAGCATCGGGATGCGGACGTGGACGTGGCAGCGGGCGAGCAGATCCGCCGGCACCCCCTCGACCTCGTGGCCGAAGAGGACTGCCACGGGCCACTCGGGCTGCCAGTCGTAGAGGTCCACGGCGCTGTCGGTCGTTTCCACCGCGGCGAGCTGGCCGCCAGCCTCGGCGAACGCCTCCATCCAGGTTGGCAGGTCGTCCACGGGCGTCCACGGCACGGAGTCCTCGGCGCCCAGCGCGGTCTTCGCGATCTCCTTGCGTGGCGGGCGTGCCGTGATGCCCGACAGGACGATCTCGCGGACGCCGGCGCCGTCGGCGGTCCGGAAGAACGAGCCGACGTTGTAGAGGCTGCGCACGTGGTGCAGCACGACGGTCACGGGCAGGGCACTCACGGCCTCAAGCCTAAGGCCTGTCGCCGGTACACGCCGTCTACACGCTGGCGTAGACTGCCGGCCATGCGTACGCCGATCCGATGGGCCACCGGACTGGTGGCGGTGCTGGCCATCGCCGGGATCGGGCTGACGGCCCGCGTCCAGCCCGGTACGGCGGCGCCGCCGCGACGCCCGAACATCCTCTTCCTGTTTGCCGACGACATGCGCGCCGACACGATTGCCGCCCACGGCAATCCGCACATCCGCACGCCGACGCTCGACGACCTGGCACGGCGCGGCGTCAGCTTCAGGAACGCCTACGTGTTCGGCGGCGACAGCGGCGCCGTGTGCGTGGCGAGCCGCGCGATGCTCATGAGCGGGCGCACGTGGTTCCGCGTGAACACGCTGGCGCTGGACAACGCGCCGCTGCTCCCGGAAGTGCTGGGACGAGCCGGCTACGTGACCTTCGCGACCGGCAAGTGGCACAACGGCGAAGCGTCGTGGCTGCGGGCGTTCCAGCGCGGGCGGACCGTGATGTTCGGCGGCATGTCCGATCACACGAAGGTGCCGGTGAAGGATCTCGGCGCCGACGGGCACCTCACGCCCGTGCGGACCGAGACGACCTTCTCGAGCGAGCTCTTCGCCAATTCGGCGATCGACTTCCTGAAAGGCCATGCCGGCGACGAACCGTTCTTCGCCTACGTCGCCTTCACCGCGCCGCACGACCCGCGACAGCCGCCGCCCGCCATCCGGCAGTCGTACTACGACCGGCGGCCGCCGCTGCCGCCAGACTTCAGGCCGCAGTTCCCCTTCGACAACGGCGCGATGAAGGGCGGCCGCGACGAGAACCTCGGCGCCTGGCCGCGCACCGGGGCGATGATCCGCGATCAGCTCGCCGAGTACTACGGCATGGTCACGCATCTGGACGGCCAGATCCGCCGCGTGCTCGACGCGCTCGAATCGTCGGGCCACGCCAGGAACACCATCGTCATCTTCGCAGCCGACAACGGCCTGGCCCTCGGCAGCCACGGCCTGCTCGGCAAGCAGAGCGTGTTCGAGCACAGCACGCACGTCCCGCTCATGATCGTCGGCCCCGGCGTGCCCGCGGGTCGCACCGATCGCGGCTTCACCTACCTGCACGACCTCTACCCCACCGTGCTCGATCTCGCGCGCGTGCCGATACCGGAGGGCGTCGACGGTGCGTCGTTGCGCCCGGGCCTGGACGGACGCGAGGAGACCCGCCGCGACTCGCTCTTCACGGTCTACATGAAGACCCAGCGCGCCGTCCGCGACGACCGCTGGAAACTGATCGCCTACCCATCGCTCGGTTACCTGCAGTTGTTCGATCTTCAGGCGGATCCGCACGAGATCACGAACCTGGCCGAGCGCCCGGAACACGCTGCCGAGATCGCGCGCCTGCGGGGCCTGATGCAGACGTGGCAGGCCCGGGTTGGCGACGACGTGGCCATCCCGGCGACGAGCACGCCGCCGCCGCCCATCGACCTGACGGGTATGCCGCGCAAGACCGATCGATGGCAGCCTGACTGGATCGTGAAGAAGTACTTCGCGCAATAGGTATCGGGTATCGGGTACCGGGTACCGGGTAC
>CBIHOS010000041.1:0-26047 GCA_966211945.1 uncultured bacterium | reverse complement strand
GCGCCGACACCCTCGCCAGCAGCAGGCTCGACACGTTGACGCACGCCATCAGCAACAGCAGCGTGACCGCGCTCCACAGCACCACGAGCGGCCGGCGAAGGTGACCGTTGACGTGCTCGGCGAGCGGGACGATCGTCGAGGTGTAGTCGCCCCACCATTCGGGATGTTCGCGCTGCAGGCGCGGGAAGAGCGCGTCGGCCTCCCCCTGCGCCTGGGCCGCCGACACGCCCGGCTTCAACCGCCCGACGATCGCCAGCGTGTTGCCCCACCCACGTATGTCGTCCATCACCGCCGGGACGACGACGTCGAAGTGCTGGCCGGGAGAAAACACCGCGCCGAAGTCGAACGACGCCGGCAGCACGCCGACGACGGTCACGGCGAGCTGGTTGAGCGTGATCGTCCGACCGACGAGCGACGGATCCGCGCCGAACCGCGCGCGCCAGAACCCGTGCGACAGCAGCACGGCGGCCCGCCCGTTGGCGACGAGTTCCTCGCGGGTGAACAACCGGCCGTGGACCGGTTCCACGCCGAGCGTCTGGAAGAAGTTCCCGGCGACCATCACGCCATCGATCGCCTGCGCCTCGCCGTCGCCAGTCAGCAGATAGTCGGAGCTGCCGAAGAACGGGTTGTAGCTGGTGACGCTGGCAAACGACTGGTTGCTCTGCTGGAACGCCTCGTATGCGTCGACGGTGTAGGTGACCGACGACAGGCCGGTCGAGGCGCGCGCGCGCGTCGACAGCCCGACGCCCGACGACATCCACGTCAGTTCGTGCGCGTTGGCGAACGGCAGCGGCTGGAGCAGCATCGCGTGGACGACGCTGAAGACGGTGGCGCTGGTGGCGACGCCGAGCGCGATGACCACGGTCGTGACGAGCGCGTAGCCGGGCGAACGCGAGAAGACACGCAGGGCCAGGCGCAGATCGTGGAGGCACCCGGCCAGCCGCGGTGCGCGTCCGGCGCGGCGCTCGCGCTGGTGGCCGAGTGTGGCGCCCACCACCTGCAGGGTTCGCAGGTCGCCCAGCTGTCGTTCGGCTTCGGTGCGGGCCGCTTCGGCGTTCCAGCCCTGCCTCATCAAGTCGTCGACCTTCGAGTCGAGGTGGAACTGCAGTTCGTCGCGGGCGTCGGCAGCCGGATCTGGGCCGAAGAGCCGCTGGTACCGGCGCCAGCGTGGCGCAGGTGCCGACATCACGGCACCTCCGGCGCGGGCGGCTGCGTCGCCTGCAGCATCTTGTTGACGGCGGCCGCGTACGTGTCCCAGACACGCGTGTCGTCGCGGAGGCGGCGTCTGCCGGCCGGCGTCAGCCGGTAGAACTTCGCCTTGCGGTTGTTCTCCGACACACCCCATTCCGCCTCGATCAGGCCGCGGCTCTCGAGCCGCCACAGTGCCGGGTACAGGGTCCCCTCTTCGACCAGGAGGGCGCCGTCTGTCTGCCGGCGGATGAGCGCGCTGACCGCATAGCCGTGCAGCGGTCCCCAGGCGAGCGCCTTGAGCACCAGCACGTCGAGGGTGCCGCGGACGAGTTCGAGCTGCGGGTCGTGTCCGTCGCGTGTCTTCCCCATGCGTTTCATGGGGAGGATACCCGGCTGCCCCCATGAAACACAAGGGGAGAGTGTCAGACGCCCGCCGCCGGTGTCATCCAGGTGGAGGGACGCGGGCGGCACCGATGATTGGCGGCCGCCGGTCCGGTCTAATCTTCAGAGTCCGGTCTCATCGTCAGAACGGCACGCACGTGCCATCACGGAGGACACACCATGCCGAGCACCGTCCAGTTTCACCGCGTCCTGCGAGCCACTCCCGAGCGCCTCTACCGCGCATTCACCGACGCCGAGGCGCTGGTCAAATGGCTGCCGCCCCATGGCTTCACGGCAAAGATGCACCACATGGACGCCCGGGTGGGCGGCTCCTACCGGATGTCGTTCACCAACTTCACGTCGGGCAAGAGCCAGGCGTTCGGCGGCGAGTACGTCGAGCTCGTGCCGAACGAGCGGCTGCGCTGGACCGACAAGTTCGAGGACGCGAACCTGCCGGGCGAGATGACGGTGACCGTGCGGCTCACGCCGGTCTCGGTCGGCACCGAGCTGCACATCGTGCAGGAAGGGATTCCCGACGCGATCCCGGCCGAGGCGTGCTACCTCGGCTGGCAGGAATCGCTGACGCTGCTCGCGCAGCTCGTCGAGGCGGCGATCCCGGACTAGCGTCCCGCTGGCCGGCTGGCGGTGCACCAGTTGCACCGCCGGGCCGGAGTCGGCCATCGTGGACGCGCCGCGTGTGCGGCGCGGCGTCGAATCGACATGGCTGACGAGACAAAGAACTACATCTCCCCCGCCGGATACCGGCACCTGCAGGAGGAACTCGCCCGCCTCTGGAAGGACGAACGGCCGCCCGTCGTGACGACCGTCGCGTGGGCGGCGGCCAACGGCGATCGCTCCGAGAACGGCGACTACATCTACGGCAAGAAGCGCCTGCGCGAGATCGACCGCCGCATCCGCTACCTGTCCAAGAGCCTCGACCGCGCCGTCATCGTCGACAACGCTGGCAAGGCGATCACACAGGTCTTCTTCGGCGCAACCGTGACGTACGCCGACGACAACGGCACGGAGCGCGAAGTCACCATCGTCGGCGTCGACGAACTCGAGCGCGCCGAGGGACGCGTGTCCTGGCGGTCGCCGCTGGCGCGGGCGCTGCTCAGGGCACGGGTCGGCGAGACGGTGACGCTGCGCGCGCCGCGTGGACCGGAGAATCTCGAGATCGTGGCGGTGCGCTACGACCCGCTGCCCTGACCGGCGGATACCGTCACTTGCTCGCGGGATCGCCGCGGCCGGCGAAGGCCTCGGCGAGCTTCAGGGCGATTCCCGCCGTGTCGGCGTAGGACGTATTCGACGTGACGGCGACGACGAGACCGCGGTCGGGCACGATCGTCAGTGATGCGAGCATCCCGCCCAACGAGTCGCCGTCGTGGCCGACGACGCGCGTCGTCCGGCCGGCGAGCGTGACCGTCTCGAGATCCCAACCGAGGCCGTACCCCGTCTCCTCGCCGGATCGGAGGCGCTGCGTCGCCTGAAGCAGCTGCACCGTCTCCGGCTTCAGGAACGTGCCCCTCTCCATGGCCATCCCGAAGCGCACGAGGTCGGACGGCGTGGACACGAACACGCTCGCCCCGGCGTAGCAGGAGTAGTCGACGTCGCGCATCGGGTCGGGTCCGTACCGGGGGTCGGCGGCGTACCTCGGGAAGTAGGGGGTCGCGCGGCCCGAACTCTCGCCCGGCGATGCGTCGGCGCGCGTGTCGCCCATGCCCAGCGGCTGAAACACCCACTCGCGCATGAACCTGAGGAACGGCTCGTTGCCCGCCGATTCGACGGCCGCGCTGACGAGAATCCAGCCGTAGCTCGAGTAGCGGTACCGTGTGCCCGGCTCGAACCGCAACGCATCGTCACCGAACTGGGCGAGGGCCTCGACCGGCCGTTCGCAATGCTCGCCGTACAGCGGGCCTTCGTCGCCGCCGTCGTTGCCGATGCCGGCCGTGTGTCCGAGCAGCTGGCGCAGCGTCACCGGCCACTGCTTCGTCGCGTACCCGGGCACGAACGTCTGGATCTCATCGTCGAGCCGCAGGCGTCCCTGCTCGAGCAGCAATCCGACCGCGGCCGAGGTGAGGACCGTGGACGCCGTGCCGATGCGGAACGGCGTGTCCGGAGTGACCGGTGCGTGGGTCTCGAGGTTGCTCCAGCCGAAGCCCTCCGCCCAGACGAGGTCTCCGCCGATGCCGACGGCGACGGACACGCCCGGGAGGTTCTGCTCGGTCATCCCGGCGCGCACGGCCTGCCGGCCCTGGGTGATCGCGTCGAGCCACCCGGGCGCCTGGGCCGTGCGTACCTCCGACGGGATGCGCTGCGAATCTGGATGCAGGGGCGTCGCCGTCGCGGTCACGTACACGTGCAGCCCGAAGATGGCCGCGACGACGCCGCCGACCGCCAGCACTGCCAGCGCCAACCAGGTTTCGATCCGATTCCAGCTCTTCGACACGCGTGCTCCGCTCCCGTGCAGGCTCTTGGTTCGCCCGTGGCGCCGACCAGGACGAGAGCCAAGCCGCGCCTCCAGTGTGACGTACGCCAGAATCGGCCGAAGCGCCCGCTGGAGTCTTCACCGTCGGGTGAGCCTTCCGTGAGATTGCGCTGAGCGGGCTGGAACATCGCGCCAAGAACGCTGCGTGCTCGTCCGGATACCGCTCGGCGATCCTGCGGCGAGGTGCGCGAACGAGCCGCCCGTCGGCAAGGCGGCTCGCACGCGCAGTCGTTCACGCTGCCGCGATCAGCCCCAGTTGCGTCAACGCCGTCACCCCATCGTCGAGGCCGACCTCCTCGACGATCTTGCCGTCGCGCAGCTTCAGCACCGTCGTGCCGGTGAAGTGCATGCGCCGGCCGGTCGCGGCCGGCAGCCCACCGATCAGGAAGTCCGCGAACGCCGGGCCCGAATGCGTACCGCCTCCCTCCCACTGGCCGACGACATAGTCACCCTCGGCAATGAGTTCGGCCGTGCCCCAGAAATGCAGATCGGGAAAGGCGGCCCGAAAGTCGGTCATGAATGCCTTGATGTCGGCGTGGCCCCGGCGGGGCTCATGCAGTGAGTACTCGAGCAGCATGTCGGGTGATGCGATCTCGTCGACCACCGCGAGGTTGACGTTCTTGCCCCAGAACTCGGTGAACCAGCGGCCGACGATGGCCTTGTTGTCTGTGTGCACGCTCATCGGAATCAGTCCTCTCCAGGCGCGTTCAGGTAACGCGCCCTGCTGGCGTGAGATGTCGTTCTCACGCTGTCTCGCGCCTCAGGATCGAACGCGACGACTGAGCGAGAGCCTACGTGCCGCGGGTGGTGCTCCACACTCCGCTTTGGCTTGCCGAATTCGTCGCCTGCATGGGCTGCGATCGACGCCGTGAACTTCGGCGGCGCGTCGATCGTCTCCTCCCTAGGCTAATCTACAAGAGATAACCGTGAGCGATCGGACCGACGTCCTGCAAGGCACCCTCGACCTGTTGATCATGCGGACGCTCGCCCTCGAGCCGATGCACGGCTGGGCGATTGCGCAGCGCATTCAGCAGGTGTCCAACGACCTGCTCCGGGTGCAGCAGGGATCGCTGTACCCGGCCCTCCATCGACTGGAGCATCAGGGCTGGATCACCGCCGAATGGGGCGTCTCCGAGAACGCACGGCGCGCCCGGTTCTACGCGCTCACCCGGGCGGGGCGCAAGCAGCTCACGCTGGAGGTCGCCAAATGGCAGCGGCTTTCAGCCGGCGTCGACCTCGTCGTGGGGGGTCTGTAGCATGCGCCTCTGGCACATGCTGCGCGCGCGGCTGCGGTCGCTGCTCTTCAATCGACGGCGCGAAGCGGACTTGCGCGAGGAACTGTCGATCCATCTCGAACGCGAGGCGGCGCGGCTGCGTGACGCGGGCCTGTCGTCTGCCGACGCGCATCGGCAAGCGCAGCGCACGTTCGGGAGCGTCGAGGCCGTCAAGGAAGCATGTCGCGACGCGCGAGGCAGGCGGCTGCTGGACGCGCTGCTTCGCGACGTGTCGTATGCGTTCCGGTCGTTCCGGCGCACACCCCTCGTGGCCCTGACGATCGTCGCGACGCTGGGGCTCGGACTCGGGCTGGTCGCGGCGGTGTTCACGATCCTCAACGCCTTCGTCTTCCGCGTCGACGCCGTGCGCGATCCGCACGAGTTGTTCGCGCTGCAGCGGCAGCAGACGGCCAACGCCGAGACGCCGGGGCTGACGCGCGCGGACTACGACTCACTCCTGCGGGAGACCGACGTGTTCGCGGGGGCGTTCGCGCTCGGCGCAGAGATCGATCGCTGGGTGGACGGCAGGCGTCTCGAAGGCGCGCCCGTCACCGCCAACGTCTTTCACGTGCTCGGGACGGGCGCCGCGCGTGGACGGACGCTGGTGCCGTCCGACGACGCGCCCGGCGGCCGGCAGCCGATCGTCCTGAGTCACCGCGCGTGGGCCCTGCACTTCGCGAGCGCGCCAGACGTGGTCGGGCGGCGGCTGCTCGTGGGCGGCGTCTCGTCGGAGGTGGTCGGGGTGATGCCTGAGGCGTTCCGCGGCCTCTCTCCCGCCCCTCCCGACTTCTGGGCGCCGCTCGGCCTGCCGGACCAGGTCGCTGCGGACGGCAAGACGCCGAAGCCCTCCGATCCTGTGCGCATCGTCGGCAGACTGCGAGCCGGCGTGTCGCGCGGACAGGCGCTCGGCGAGATCGTGGCGTGGGACAGGCGCCGTGCCGCCGATCGACCCAGTGAGCCGCCGCCTGCACCGGTGGTGCTCGAGCCGCGACCCGGGACGGTCCGGCTGTCCGGCGAAGTCCTGGCGGTGTTCATGCCGCTCTTCTTCGCGTTCGGCCTCGTGCTCGTGGTCGGCTGCGCGAATGTCGCCAACCTGCTGCTCGCACGCGGCGTCGCACGCCAGCGGGAGATTGGCATCCGCCTGGCAACGGGCGCCGCGCGCGAGCGCGTGGTGCGGCAGCTGCTGACCGAGAGCCTGGTGCTCGCGCTTGGTGCGGCGGGCGTTGCGTGGGTCGTCTCGCGACTCGTACTGGGCGGCGCCATCGCCGCGGTGTTGAGCACGATGCCGCCCGACATCGGCAGCATCCGTCTGGCCGTGCCGCCGGCGGACTGGCGGATCGCTGCCTTCCTGATTCTCGGCGCCGTCGCCTCGACGGCGGTCTTCGCGCTCGTGCCGGCGCTTCAGGCCACGCGCCTCGATCTCGTGCGGGCGATGCGCGGCGAGGTCCTGCGTCAGGCGCGGCCGGGCCGCGCGCGCCAGATCCTCGTGGGCGTTCAGGTGACGGGCGCCGCCCTGCTGCTCATCTGCGCCGCGGTCTTCCTGCGCGGAGCGGCGGCATCGGCCAGCGTCGACGCCGGCATTCGCACCTCGGACGTCGTCACCGTCGCCTTCGGCAGCGAGGAGGCGCGCCCGGCAATGCTCGCGGCCGTGCGCAGCGAGCCGGTCGTCGCGCAGATGTCGGCGTCGTGGCCGGGCGGCATCGGCGGGCGACCCGCCCTTGCCCTTGGCGGCGCTGGGAAGTCACCGATTACGTATCAGCTCGTGTCGCCCGAGTATTTCGACGTCCTCGGCATCAGAGTGCTGCGCGGCCGGGGTTTCTCGGAAGCGGAACGGACTGCCGACGCGGCCGTGGCGATCGTGTCGGAGAGCGTCGCCGGGCGGTTGTGGCCCGGACGCGACGCACTCGGGCAGACGGTCCATCTCGAGCCAGAGCCGTCAGGTGCGGCGCCGCGACCTGGGGAACCGCCGCTCGTTCCACGCTCGGCGGTGGTCGTCGGCGTCGCGCGCGATGTGGCCGGCTTCCGCTTCATCGGCATGAGAGCCGCTGGCGCCGGACTCTACCTGCCGTTCGATGCGGCCGAGCCCGGCGCGGCCCTCACGCTGCGGGTGGACGGCGATCCCGAGCAAGCGCGGCGCGCGCTCGTCGACAGGCTGTCGGCCGTCGACCCGGACTTGCACGAGGTCACCACGCTGCGCACGATGGCGCGCATGGAGGCGTATTTCCTGGGAATGGCATTCTGGCTGACGGCGGCGCTCGGTGGGCTCGCGCTGCTGTTGACGCTGTCCGGCCTGTTCAGCGTGCTCTCGTATCTCGTCGAGCAACGCACGCGCGAGATTGGCGTGCGGATGGCGCTCGGCGCGACCCGCCAGCGCATCGGCACCATCGTGCTGTCGCAGCTGGCGCGTCCCGTCGCTGCCGGGTTGATCATCGGAGGCGGCCTCACGGCGGCGCTGGGGACCGCGCTGCTCGCGGCACCAGCCGCCGCCGAGATCAGCGCGACGATCAGACTGTTCGATCCCGTCGCCTACGCCGTCAGCCTGCTCGCCATCGTGGCCGCCAGCGCGTGCGCCGCACTGGTGCCGGCGCGCCGCGCCGGGCGCATCGAACCCTTCCAGGCACTCCGCCACGACTGACGTACCGACCGAGGCGATCGACGGCGGCGGCCGAGAGGCCGGCGCTAGGACTCGATGCGGATCAGCTCGACGTCGAACACGAGCATGCCTGCAGGCGCGCCGGGACGTCCGCCGTACGCGAGGTTCTCTGGGATCCAGAAACGGCGCTTCTCGCCCTCGACCATGAGCTGCACACCTTCGGTCCAGCCGGCGATCACCTGGTACAGCCCGAACGCGATCGGCTCGCCGCGGCTCACCGAGCTGTCGAACATCTTGCCGTCGGTCGTCCACCCCGAGTAGTGGACGAGCACGCGGGAACGGGGCCCCGGGTGCTGCGTACCGGTGCCAGCCTCGAGAACGCGTGACGCCAGGCCGCTCGGCGTGACGGTGGCATCGGCGGGCGGAGCGGCGACATCGGCGGGTGCGGGAATCATTCGAAAAGTCTCCAGGGGAATAGGACGATGAACGTTCGCGGCGTTCACCTGGCTCGCATTGCGATCGCCGGAGCGTGACACAGAACGTCGCTGATCAACCATCCCGACGTCGATCTCGCCGCCCCGGCGTGCGATCGCTCCGCCGCGCCGTGGCATGCGATCTACTTGCAGTCGAACTATCCGCGTCTGCAGCGCGTCAATGCACGGGGGGATCCGCGCAACGTGTTCCGGCACGCGTTGTCGATTCGCGCGGCCAACTGACGCGGCGCCCGCTGTCGGGACCTCACAATTTGCCAGGCCGACGATGGCCGGCTCGGCGAGCCGTCTTTGCCTACTTGTACGCAACGCCGGCGCTGGCCGGGCCGCCGAGTGGAATCACCTCGGTCTGCCTGAACCCGGCCTCCCGGCACCACCCGAAGAAGTCGGCGGCAGTGAAGTCGAAGGCGTCGCCGAACTCGACCAGCATGTTCAACGACATCATCAGGCCGAAGGCGTTCTCCCGCCGGGCATCGTCGATCAGGTTCTCGATCACGACGAATGCCCCACCGGGCGGCAGGGCGTCGTAGGCAGCGCGCACGAGGTGCTGCTTCTTCTCGAGGTTCCAGTCGTGCAGGATCATGCCCATCGTGATCACGTCCGCGTGCGGCAGCGGATCGACGAAGCAGTCCAGCGACTGCGCGCGGACGCGATCGACCAGGCCGGCCGTTTCGATCCGGCGTGAGGTGATTGCGGTCACCGCGGGCAGGTCGAGAGTGGTGCAGTGCAGGTGCGGGTGGCGCCTGGCCAGGATCATCGAGAGCTGGCCTGACGCGCCGCCGACGTCGCAGACCGTCTCGTAGCGGGAGAAGTCGAACGTGTCGGCGAACGACTGGAAATTGCCCGCCGAGATGCCGCTCATCGCGTCCATGAACTGCTCGAGGCGCGCTGCGTCACTATAGAGCTCGGCAAACATCGAACTACCGGTCCGTTTCAGTTCGTTCTGCGGCTTGCCGGTGCGGAGTCCTTCGGTGAGGTCGCCCCAGAATGGATACAGCCGCGCGTTGGCCATCTCGAGGAACCCGCCCATGTAGCGCGGACTGTTGCGGTCGAGGAAGGCCGCCGTCTCCGGCGTGTTGCGGTAGAGCGCCGCGGCTCCCTCGCCGCCACGTTCCTAGCAGGACCTTGGCTGGCCAGAAGCCCATGCCGACTTCCATCACGCGGGCCGGAGACAATGCGTCCATCAGCAGGCCTTTCTCAACAAGTCGTCGATCGGCATCGAGGTCGCGACAATCAGGTGGAACGTATCATCTACGCCACCGCCTGATCGATGGGTTCGCGCTCGACGTCGCTCGGCGACACACGCGCTGCCCTTGCGACACCAGCCAGCGCGACGGCGATGGCGCACAGCCCGACGGTGATCCACCACGCGGCCGGGTTGAGACGCGTGACGCCGAACGTGACGAGGTATCCGGCGACGAGCAGGGCGAGAAGCGTGCTGGTGGCGACGCACAGGTGCTGTCGGGCGCGGACCGGATCACGCAGTCGTACTGACCACACGAGACCGGCCGCCAGGGCAACCCAGAAGATGCCGACCGAGGAGACATCGAGCAGAACCTCGGTGATGGCCGTCAGCGCGAGCGCCGCCGGCGGGCTCCAGATGACCCCGGCCCACAGATCGTTCAGGTAGTCGCGCGTTCGCCGCCGCGCCAGCCAGATGTTGAAGCCGGTCGCCGAGACCACCGTGAGCGACAGACCCAGCACACCGTAGAGGATCTTGACTGGCCAGCCGCCGAACTGCCCGAAGTGGACGCGATAGGTGGAGTAGGCGACCTGGCGCCCAACCGGGCCGTCCGAGTAATCCGTCCGACCGAGATAGGTGCCACGCGCGTCGAAGCGGTGGTACTCGGCCCAGATCAACCGGCCTGGCTGCAGGACCTGCAGTTCCAGGTACTGCATCGCAGTGCCGGCGTCGTGCAGCGTCACCAGGCTCGGCGACGTGCCCGGTGGAACGACACGCCGCAAGCCGCGCAGCGCTGCCGCCACATCGGGGATCATCGCCGGACCACGCGCTGCGGGTTCGGCCGCGAAGATCGCCGCACTCGCCGCGTTCGTGTTGCCGCCATGGAACGCCGCGCCGAGCAGCACGAAGAGGATCGACGCCAGTCCGAAGTAGGCGCCGGTCAACGCGATGACGATGTGGAAGGGCAGGCCCCACACGCTGAGCCGGTTGTGCACGTCCGCCTGATCCAGCACCGTCGTCCCTTGCGCCCGCAGTCGGAACGCATCCTTGAAGATCCTCGGATGCGCCAGCACGCCCGATGCGATCAACCCGACGAGGAGCGCGCCGATCGCGCCAACCAGGGTCAGACCGATCGTCGACGGCAGGTGCAGATAGATGTGCAGGTTCAAAAGCAGATGGGTCCAGTCGTGCGCGACCGCGTCGCCGAGTGAGCCGTCCGGCTCCACGAACCAGGCCTGGCCCGGCTGATCGCTCGACACGCTGACGCGCGGCACGGCCGTTGTCGGCAAGGTGACGTAGAAGTGATCGGGCGAGGCCGGCAAGCGCATGAGCGCCGCCGCAACGGCGCGCTGCACGACGGCTGGATCCTGAACCAGCGTCTCGTGGACGGTCGGCTGCTCCCAGCGTTCCAGCTCCTCGTAGAACACGGCGAGCGTGCCGCTCAGGCAGATCAGGTACATCAACCCGCCGGCGACGATGCCGAGCCAGGCATGGGAGGCGAGCGCCGGCTTCACGACCGCGGACAGTTTCATCGTCGTCTCAGTGCGCGAACAGGATGGCGGCGGCGACTGCCGCCACCAGCGAGAAGATTGCGCCGGTGCGAACGAGGCGCGAGGTGACGGCGGCCCAGATCGACAGGCCGCCCCACAGCAGCGGCGACACGGTGATGGCCAGCACGTAGCGATCCGCGGCGCCCCACGACAGCGGCTTCACCATGGCGACGGCGGCGAGCAGGCTGGCCGCACCGGCGAGAGGGATGGCGACGAACGTGCGGCCGAGGGCATCCGCGACCGCGGCTGGGCCGGGGCGTCCAAGGGGCGCGTATGGCAGGACACGCCGGCCCCGGTTCCGCGGCGCGTCGCAGGTCGCCGCGATCAACGTCCACGCGACGATCGCCACCGCGATGGCGGCGTAGGCGATGCCGAACTCGGCGCCTGCATGCGCCGTCCAGAGCGCTGCCGACAACCCGAGGACCAGCCATCCGCCCAGCACAGCCAGCGTCTTCCTGCCGTGGCGGCGGCACCACGACAGGAACAGCAGCGAGACGCCGGCCAGGCTGGCCGCGAGCGCGAGGCCGAGACCGATTGTCATGGCGGCTCAGTACGTGAAGCCGGCCGTGATCGACAGCGTGCGCCGCTGGCCGAACCAGCAATCACCGCGTGCGAGGCACGTGGCGATGTACGACTTGTCGGCCACGTTGTTGAGATTGACCGATACGCGCCAGTTGCGTATCGCGTAGCTGCCCATCAGGTCGACCAGGGCGACTGACGGCACGAACACGTCACCGGTACCGTCGCCGATGCGGCCGATGTAGCGGAGGCCGCCGCCAAGTCGCAGGCCGGCCCATCCGAACCTCGTGAAGTCGTGGACCGCCCACAGCGACGCCTGATGTTCGGGAATGCCCTCGAGCTGCTGCGTCGGATCGAGGTTGCCGCCGAACGACGCCGCCGTGGCGCGCGCCTGCATCCACGTGTACGACCCGAGCGTCGTCCACGAGGCGACCTCGCCGCGTGCCTCGAGTTCGAGCCCCTTGATGTGGGCTTCGCCGATCTGGATGCTGCGGCCGAAGTCGTCGGGGTCGTTGGCGAGCCGATTGCGCTCGGTGATGGTGTAGTAGGCACCGGTGACCTGCGCCGGTGCCGTGCGCGATTCCCACTTCGTGCCGACTTCCACCTGCTCGCCGCGCTTGGGCTCGAACGCCAGTCCCTCGGCCGTCGTGCCGGCAATGGGATCGAACGACTGCGAGTAGCTGACATACGGGGCGAGCCCGGGGATCAGCTCGTAGACCAGGCCGACGTTGCCGGTGGTGGCCCACTCGGTGGTCTTCTCGCCGCCGATGACGGCATTGCCGACGCGGTCGCGCCGCAGCCCCGTGCGCACGCTGAGCCGCCGGGCGATCTTCATCTGGTCCTGCGCGAAGAACCCGACGCGGCGGATCTCGGACTCGATCGGCGTCGCGCCGGCGAGCGTCGGATCGTCGACGATGCCGTAGACCGGCGAGTAGACGTCGAGCGGAGCGGCGGCGTCCTCGGTGCTGATCTGCCTCGCGTCGTGCAGGACGCCGTCGACGCCGAACAGCAGCCGGTGCTCGATGCCGCCGGTCCTCGCCACGCCTTCGAGCAGCCCTTCGGTCGCGGTGATGCGCGCGCGGTCGTCCGACATGTAGCGATAGCGGCCCAGGTACCGGCCGTCAGGGTCGGACTCCCCGTCGGCGTTCTTGAAGCCGTCCCACCAGGCCGCGTACAACGACTTCATCAGGCCGTCGACGCGGTCGTGACGCGTGCTGTGGCGCACCTGCCAACCGGGCCCGAGATCGATCCGTGCTTCGTAGCCGCCGCGCCAGCGGGTTCCCCCGTAGCGGTCCCAGTCCGGCTCGCCGATGAAGAGATCGGTCGGGATCGGGCCGTTGGGTGCGGACTCCAGCGTGCCCTCGCGACCGAGGAACGCGTTCGTGTTCTTGCTGCGGTCGTACTGGTACTCGCCGTAACCGGTCAGTGATGCGCGCCTGCCGCGCCAGGTCAGCGACGGCGCCAGGAACACGCGCTGCTCGTCGGCGAAGTTCACCTGCGTGTTGGTGTCCTTGCCGACGGCCACGAAGCGGTAGAGCAGCGAGCCGTTGCGGTCGATCGGGCCGGTCGTGTCGGAGCGGAACTCGAGGTGCTGGTAGTTGCCGGTGCGCAGGCTGAACTCGCGCTGCGCCTGCGCCTGCGGCCGCTTCGACACCATGTTCACGACGCCGCCGGGATCGTTCTGGCCCGCGATGATCGAGGACGGTCCACGCAGCACGGCGAGCTGATCGAACGCGTACGGCTCTTCGCGCACCACGCCGTACCAGCCGGTGATCGGCAGGCGCATGCCGTTGAGCAGGACCGTCGACGAGTCGCTGCCGCGCAGCGAGAACCAGTCGCCGCGGTTGTCGATGCCGTAGAGCTCGTTGCGGACGCCCGCCGTGTACCGCAGCACCTCCTGCACGTTCGGGGACGCCTGCTCGGCGATCTGGGTCGCGGTGATGACCGTCACCGATTGCGGGGTCTCGAGCAGCGGCGTCTCCGTGCGAGTCGCGGTGCGACTGCTGGTGACGACGGTGCCTCTACCGGCGCGGACCGTCACGTCCGCCGCGAGCGACGCGACCTGCAGGGTGACGTCCAACCGGGTCGTCGCGGCGGCGCGCACCGAGACGGTGCGGCTGACATCGTCGAAGCCGTCGAGCGCGACGAGCACCGGGTACGAGCCCGGCGCGAGGTCCACGACGAACCTGCCGCTGGCGTCGGTCACGACGACGAGCGGTCCCGCCGCGCACCGGACCGTGACGGTCGCGCCGCGGACCCGCCCGCCCTGAGGATCGGCGACCGTGCCTTCCACCTGGCCAGCCGGGCCGGCGGCGGTCCGGCACAGGTTGGCGGCGGGCTGCGCCAGCGCGGCCGGCGCACTGGCCGGTGTGCCGAGCGAGAAGACGAGGAAGGTCAGAACGGACGCAGATGGCGCCGGCCGGGGGAGCGCGGGCATGCGGAGTCTCCGGCGTGCACGCAGCGCCCTCGCCGCCATACAATCGCGGCGCCGGATGCATCACGCGTACGCGTGGTCGTGAGGTGCCTAGCCTCGGTTCGGTCTGCCCGTCGGGTGTGTCAGCACCCGGCGGGCGCGTTGCGCCTCAGCGAGAGGCGCACGCCAACTGAGACGTGGTCTCAGTTCGACAGCGGGCAAATCCTATCTCCGACTAAAACGGTCGGTCAAGCTCGCGCGTAGCCAATCACCGCACTTTTCGAGCCTCGACGGCCGCGTTTGCCGCGGCGCCCGGCGTGCCATGCTTCCGATCGCATGGATCCCGGCTGCCGGCCGACCTGCACCGTGGGCAACGACCGTTCGAACACCGCTCGCGGCTTCGGCACATCGGGACGGAGGCACACGGCTCGCGACGGTCGCGCGGATCAGCACGAGGAGGACACGACGTGACACCCAAGAACACCATCTGCCTGTGGTTCGACAAGGATGCGCACGATGCGGCGCGCTTCTACGCCGCGACGTTTCCCGACAGTGCCGTGACTGCGGTGCGTGAGGCACCGGGCGACTATCCGAGCGGCAAGAAGGGCGATGTCCTGACGGTGGAGTTCACCGTGCTGGGCATCCCCTGCCTCGGATTGAACGGCGGCCCGGCGTTCACGCACAGCGAGGCGTTCTCGTTCCAGGTGGCGACCGACGACCAGGAGGAGACCGATCGCTACTGGAACGCGATCGTCGGCAACGGCGGGCAGGAGAGCGAGTGCGGCTGGTGCAAGGACCGCTGGGGCCTGTCCTGGCAGATCACGCCGCGCGCCCTCACCGATGCGATGGCGGCCGGCGGCAGTGAGGCCAAACGCGCCTTCGACGCGATGATGACGATGAAGAAGATCGACGTCGCGGCAATCGAGGCAGCGCGCCGCGGCTGACGGCGGTCCAGACCGGGGCCACTTGCGATCGTCCGGTCGCGGTAGCATTGGCCGCACACGAGTCCAGCCGGGACGAGACCTCCACCGAGGATCCGATGATCGACCGTCGTCAGTTCGTCCAGTCCATGATCGTGCTCGGCGCTGCCTCGTCGGCCGGCCCCGAGGCGCTGTTCGCCCAGGGCTCGTCCGAGCTTCGCGATCTCGCCGATGCGGCGCTCGCGACCGCCAGGAAGCTCGGCGCCACCTACGCAGACATCCGCATCAACCGGTACCGCAACCAGTTCATCTTCACGCGGGACCGCCGCGTGCAGAACATCGCCAACACGGACGACTACGGCTTCGGCATCCGCCTGATCGTCGACGGCACGTGGGGCTTTGCCAGCAGCAGCGTGGTGAGCAAGGACGAGATCGCGCGCGTTGCCGCGCAGGCGGTCGGCATCGCGAAGGCCAACCGCGCCATCAACCGGGAACCGGTGCGGCTCGCGCCGGTCGAACCCTACGACACGCACTGGAACACGCCGGTCGAGAAGAACCCGTTCGAGATGCCGCTGCAGCCCAAGCTCGACCTGCTGCTGCAGATCCACGAGGAGGCGCTGAAGGTCCCCGGCGCCAGCTTCGTCTCGGCGTTCATGCAGTTCGTGAACGAGCACAAGTACTTCGCGTCGACCGAGGGCTCGCACATCGAGCAGTCGCTGATCCGGTCGTACCCGTCGTTCACGGTCACCGCGGTGGACAAGGCGACGGGCAAGTTCTACTCGCGCCGGTCACTGACCTCGCCGATGGGCATGGGGTACGAGTACGTCGAGTCGTATCCGCTGCTCCAGGAGGCGCGCGTCGCCGCCGAGGAAGCCGTGGCCACGCACAAGGCCAAGCCGGCGCCTTCCGGACCGAAGACGCTGATCCTGCACCCGTCGAACCTGTGGCTCACGATTCACGAGTCGGTGGGACATCCGACCGAACTCGATCGAGCGCTCGGCTACGAGGCCAACTTCGCGGGCACGAGCTTCCTCACGACCGACAAGCTCGGCACGTTCCAGTTCGGCTCCAGGCTCGTGAACCTCGTGGCCGACAAGACGCAGGCAAACGGCATGGCCACCTGCGGCTATGACGACGACGGGGTCGAGACCAGCCGGTGGCACCTCGTGAAGGACGGGACGTTCGTCGACTACCAGACGACGCGCGACCAGGCGCACCTGATCGGCCAGAAGACGTCGCATGGCTGCAGCTACGCCGACAGCTGGGGATCGGTGCCGTTCCAGCGCATGCCCAACGTGTCGCTCGAAGCCGGCGCGAAGGACATCGGCGAGGCAGACATCATCGCCGCGACCGACGACGGGGTGTACGTGAAGGGCGACGGGAGCTTCAGCATCGACCATCAGCGCTACAACTTCCAGTTCAGCGGCCAGACGTTCTGGGAAGTGAAGCACGGCAAGATCACGACGCAGCTGCGCGACCTCGCCTACCAGTCGAACACGCCGGAGTTCTGGAAGGCGTGCGACATGCTGGGCGGCCGCTCGACCTACGCGCTGGGCGGCGCCTTCAGCGACGGCAAGGGCCAGCCGGTCCAGATCAACTCGGTCAGCCACGGCTGTCCGATCGCACGTTTCGCCGGCGTCACCATCCTCAACACCGGGCAGTAACCATGATCTGGACGAGAGAACAGGCAAAGGCGCTGGCCGACCGCGCGCTCGCACTGAGCAAGGCCGAACAGACGTTCGTGTCGATCGACGGCAGCGAGCGGGCCAGCGTACGGTTCGCGCGCAACACCGTGACCACGGCTGGCGCGACGTCGGCGGTCAGCCTCGCGATCACGTCGCGCTTCGGCAAGCGCTCCGGCACCGTGACCACCGCGCGCTTCGACGACGCCAGCCTGAAGGCCGCGCTGCGCAACGCCGAGGAGATCGCGAAGGTCTCGCCCGAGAACCCCGAGGCGATGCCGTTCCTCGGGCCCCAGACGTACGCCCCGACGACGGCGTACTTCGACGATGCGGCGTCTGCCACACCCGAATGGCGTGCCTCGTCGGTCGACACTGCCATCGCCCTCGCCAGGAAGAAGGACGTCGTCGCAGCCGGCTTCGTGGAGACGCAGGCGACCATGCAGGCGGTCGCGAGTTCGGCGGGGCTGTTTGCATACGACCGGTCCACCGCCGCGGATTACAACCTCACGGCGCGGACGCCGGACGGCTCCGGATCCGGCTGGGCCTCGAAGTCTTTCAACCAGCTTTCACTCCTGCGGCCAGGCGAGCTCGCGGCGGCGGCGATCGGCAAGGCGGCGATGGCCCGCAATCCGACCAGTATCGAACCCGGCACGTACACCGTCGTGCTCGAGCCCGCCGCCGTTGCCGACATGGTGGCCTTCATGCTGTTCTCGGCCAATGCCCGTCAGGCCGACGAAGGCCGCAGCTTCTTTGCTCGGAAGGGCGGCGGCAACCGGATCGGCGAGCAGATCGTCGGCGAGGGCGTCCGCATCTATTCCGACCCGGCGCATTCCCTCGCGCCGACGGTCAGCTTCGACAACGAGGGGCTGCCGACCGAGAAGCGGGTGTGGGTCGACAAGGGCGTGCTGCAGAACCTGTTCTACTCGCGGTTCTGGGCCCAGAAGATGGGCAAGGCGGTCGTGCCCAGTCCGTCGAACGTGATCATGGACGGCGGCACCGCCACGATGGCCGACCTCATCGCCGGCACCCAGCGCGGGCTGCTCGTGACGCGGTTCTGGTACATCCGCCCGCTCGATCCGCAGACGATCCTGCTCACGGGCCTCACTCGCGACGGTCTCTTCCTGATCGAGAACGGCAAGGTGACGCGGCCGGTCAGGAACATGCGCTGGAACGAGAGTCCCGTCGTCGCGCTGAACAACGTCGACGCGATGACGGCGCCCGAACGCGTCGTGAGCGGCGAGGGCGTCGGCGGATCCGGCCTCGCGCTCGTGTGCCCCGCCGCCCGCATCCGCGAGTTCAGGTTCACGAGCAGCTCCGACGCGGTCTGACTCATGGGCTCGCGAGGTCCCGAACGCCATGGACGACGGCGCTTTCGGCTTTCTCGTCCTGACGTCGATCACCCTCGCTCACTTCACACCGGGCGCAGGCCGCCCGCCGAAGCCGCATCGGGCCAGGAGAGCGGCGAAGCGCGGATCGGAACGGTAGCCGTCCCACTTGATGTCGACGGTCAGGTAGATCAGGTGGACGTCTCTGACGGCAAGGGCGCGGTCGAGCCAGTCGAATGCCGCATCGCGGTTGCCGAGACCAGCATGGATGAGCGCCATCGTGTATGGCGGCACGTACACGGTGGTTGCCTGCGCCTCGAGTGACGTTATCAGGGCACGCGCCTGATCGGCGTGGCCATGCCGACCGAGCAGGTAGCCGTGCAGCGACACCGCCTTGCTGTTGCGATCGGACAACTGGATGGCCCGTGCGATCGACTGCAGGGCGGCGGTCGTCGATGACAGCTCCGCCTCAGCCTGCGCCCGCATCTGATAGCCGAACCAGAGGCCCGGATTGAGTGCAATCGCCCGCTGCGCATGCGCGATGGCGGCGCGAAAGTCCTTCGCCTGGAACGCCGCCTGGGACGAGAGCGCCGCCGCGACCGGATCGAGCGGATCGAGTTCCCGTGCGCGCCGCAGTTCGGCCAGCGCATCGGCGTGCCTGCCCGACTGCGAGAGCAGGTGGCCGAGCGATTGGTGTGCCAACCCATAGCTCGGATCGAGGAACGTCGCACGACGGAACGCCGCCTCGGCGGCGAGCCAATCCCACTCGAGCAGCCAGCGCACCTGACCGAGTGCCTGCTGGGCCTCGGCCAGGCCGGGATCGAGTGCCACGGCACGACGCGCCGCCTGGCGGGCCACATCGATGGCCGCACGGGGATCGGCATCGCTGTTGATGGTCCGCCCCGCATGGGCCATCGCGAGGCTCGCCCAGGCAAGTGCGTACTCGGGGTCGATGTCGGTGGCCGACTCGAAAGCAGCGACCGCCTCCAGCATGGCCGCAGGTGTGCGTCGGTTGAAGGCGGCACGTCCACGCAGAAAGTGATCGAAGGCCTCCTCGTTGCGCGAGTGCCGGCGGTCCAGCGTGTCGCTGGCGGCCGGCGAGAGGCGAATGCGGACGCGGTCGGCGATTGATCGGCTCAACTCCTGTTGGACGCCGAACGTGCTTCCGACAATCCGATCGAAGGTCTGGGACCAGACCTGCACCTGATTGGCAGGGCGGACCAGCCGGCTCGTAATCCGCAGCCGCTGCCCCTCCACGCGCAGCGAGCCCTCCACCAGGTAATCGGCGCCGAGCTCACGGCCGATCTCGGCTATCGACTTGGTGGTCCCCCGGTACGCCTGCATGGTCGTACGACCGACGACCGTGATGCGCGTCGTGTCGATGCGGCCGAGCGACGCAATGGTGTCTTCCATGAGACCGTCTGCGAGGTAGGTGTTCCCAGGGTCGCCGCCCAGGAGTTCGAAGGGCAGCACAGCGATCGTGAGCGGCTGGCGGTGTTGACCGGGTCCCGTGCGTGCTACCGGCCAGCCGAGCAGACTTGCCAGCGCAGCCGCGGCCACGAGCAGGCTCGCCACCGCTGCGGCCATGCCCACCCGCGAGCGGCGTGTTCTGGCCTGGTCCGTCCCACCCATCGGCGGGATCGGGCGGTCGAACTGCGCTCTTCCGACGGGCGGTGGCGCGGCGCTTCCGGCCTCGAGTTCCACCGGAGCCACGAATCGATAGCCCTTTCCCGGGACGGTCTCGATGAAGGTCGGCGCCTCGGGCGCGTCGCGCAGCGCCTGCCGGATCTTGCGGATCGCTGTGTGCACGCCCGTCTCGACGTCCACGAAGACGTCCTTGCCCCACAGCGCATCCGCAATCTCCGTGCGCAGCACGAGCTGACCGCGACGCTCGACGAGCAGGATCAGCAGATCCATGGGCTGTCGTTCGAGGCGAATCGGCCGGTCGTGGCGACGCAACTCGTACGCACCGAGGTCCAGCACCACGTCGCGGATGCGGTACGTCGGCCGGGAGGTCGGAGTGGGCATGGCGGAACCGGCCAACCATCTCACAACTCTCTCAGTTGTAGCCACTTAGCAGTACAGACAATGAACAGGGAATATTCAGCCGCGCTCCATGGCCAGACACCCGCCTGCATCGGCAGACTGCCGCAGGTTTCTGCCCTGCAAGGGGACAGGCGTTCACACACTTGGCAAAGGAGCGGCTCACATGGCACCAGCATTGGCAGTTGCGCGCAGGTTCGGGCTGGCGGTGGCACTCGGCATCGTGACGGCGGCGGGCGCGCTGGCCCAGTCCAGCGAGTCCCAGGCGCGGACGGTGGAGGGCACGTGGTACATCCAGGTGACTCCGATCATCTGCGCCACGGGCGAGGCGGTCCCCGGCGTGTCGCCCGTCACCGCACTCGTGACGTTTCACGCCGGAGGCACGATGAGCGAGACGGCGGGCGGCACAGGGTTCGCCCCGGGACAGCGCAGTCCGGCGCACGGCAAGTGGCACCACCGGGCGGAACAGACGTTCGTCCAGAGATTCACCGCCCTGATCAACTTCACGACCGTGCCCAACTTCCAGGAAGCCGGGTGGCAGGTCGTGGAGCAGACTGTCGAATTGATTGGCCGTGACACGTTGGCGTCCACGGGCACCAACGCCTTCTTCCGTTCCGACGGCACGTTGTACAGGTCGGGTTGCTCCAGAGCCACCGGGCGGCGCTTCGAGTAGCGCACAGCTCGCTGCGCTCATCGGCGATCGACGCGGGGGGACGTCTGCCCCGCCGATCGCCGCTGCGTCACCCCGTCCACGTCACCAACTCCACCACACCCGTTCCACGTGCCGCGATCCTTGGTCGCCTTGCCAGGACCGATGACTTGCCGTAGCAGGTCCGGTCCAACTGTCAGAAGACGGCGACCCGCTCGTCTGGAGGTCATGTCGATGACGCCCAAGAACACGATCTGCCTGTGGTTCGACAAGGACGCGCACGAGGCGGCGCAATTCTACGCAGCGACGTTCCCAGACAGCGTCGTCACGGCCGTACACACAGCGCCGTCAGATTTTCCCGGCGGCGCGGCGGGCCAGGTACTGACCGTCGAGTTCACGGTGCTGGGCATCCCCTGCCTCGGGCTGAACGGCGGCCCGACCTTCAAGCACGACGAAGCCTTCAGCTTCCAGGTCGCGACCGACGACCAGGAGGAAACCGATCGCTACTGGAACGCGATCGTGAGCAACGGCGGCAAGGAGAGTGCCTGCGGCTGGTGCAAGGACCGCTGGGGCCTCTCCTGGCAGATCACGCCACGCGCGCTCACCGATGCGATGGCCGCGGGCGGCACCGAGGCGAAGCGCGCCTTCGACGCGATGATGACGATGGGGAAGATCGACATCGCGGCGATCGAGGCGGCGCGGCGGGGCTGAGTGCGGCGTGCGGTCGTCTGGAGCGGGCGCGTGTGACGGTGCCGCGCGTCAGCTGTCGCTGCGCTGAATCGGCGCGGCGGCGAGCTCGCGGTCGATCACGCTTAGGATGGCGTCGCGCGTGGCTGGCGCGAGAGCGACGTCGTGCGGCGCGGCGGTGACCTTGTCGCAGATGCCCAGCGTGGCCAGCGTCAGTTCCGCCCCGCGCCAGCCGCCGTCGATCGCGAAGATCTCCTGGATCCGGTTCAGGTGTCGCTGATGCGCCTCCGCATCGTCCCACCGGCCGGCGCGCGCGGCATCGAACATCGCGACCGCTGCCGCCGGCGCGAGGTTGTGCAGGCCGCCCGTGACGCCGTCGAAGCCCAGTTGCAGCGACAGGCTCATCATCGGCTCGGCGCCGCAGATGAGCGTGAACCGATCGCGGGGCAGGTCCTGCCGCAGGACCTCCTGCCACTTCTGTGCGTCCGGCGCGCTGATCTTCGCGCCGGCGATGTTCGGGTGCCGGGCCAGCAGACCGATCGTCTCCGGCGCGAGACTGTTCTTCGCGAGGCGCGGATTGTCGTAGAGCAGGACCGGCACGCTCGAGGCGTCGGCGATCGTCCGGAAGAAGTGCACGATCTCGTTCTGCTGCGCGAGGTAGTAGAACGGCGGCATCACGACGACGGCGTGCGGCGCCATGCGCTCGACGATCCGCAGCCGTTCCAGCACCCGGCTCGTGCTGGTGTCCGAGATGCCCGCCACCATCGGCACCCGTCCGGCGATGTGCGCCAGCGACGCCTCGATGGCCTCGAACTGCACGCGATCGGGAAGGAACGCGAAGCCGCCCATCGAGCCGTTCGCGAACAGCCCGTGCACGCCGGCCTCGAGAAGGAAGTCGATCAGGCGCCGCAACCCGGCGACGTCGAGCGCCTCGGTGGACGTGAGAGGAGTGACGTGCGGAACGATGACGCCAGTGAGCTTCATGATGGCTTGCGGCGGGCGCGGGACGGCGCGGTGGACCGCGGCCGGTCGATGACTTCCACCTTCTCGTAGGTGGCGAGGTACTCCTTGATGCGCTGCCAGTTCTGCGTCACGTGCGCACGCATCGCGTCGACGGCTTGGTCCACGGTTCCGCCGCAGATGGCGTCGATCAGCCAGCGGTGATCGGCGGGCGCGGCCTGCGACTCGCCGAGCGTCCTGATCGCCGTCGATGATCTGACGATCACGCCCATCGCAAACAGCGGCGCCGTCACCTGGCGAAGGAGTGTTCTGAGCAACTGGTTGCCCGACAGGGCCCACAGGCGATCGTGCAGCGCGAGGTCGAGCGCGGCATGGCGCGGTTGGTCCGCACGGGCCCGATCGAGCTCGCCAACCATGCCCTGCAGCTCGCGCTTGGTGGCGGGCGTGAGCTGCCGGTGCACCAGCCGTACGGCCTCGAGCTCCAGCAGGAGTCGCACGCTCAGGATCTCGTCGACCTGGGCGGGCGTGAGGCTGACGATGGTGGTGCCGCGATACTCGCTCTGCTCGACGAGCCCGTCGCGCACGAGCTCGCGCAACGCCTCGCGGATGACCGACCGGCTGACGTTGAATGCCGTGGCGAGCCCAATCTCGGTCACCTTGGCGCCTGTGCGCAGCTTGCCCGAGATGATCGCCTCGCGGATGGCCGCGTAGACCTTGGTCCGCGTCGACTCCTGCTTGACTTCGCTGAACACGCCTTTCATGCCAGGCGCCTTTCCTTTCGATTCCGGAGCATCCGGGCACAGACAAGTAGACGCCCGGCCGGCTCATCGTGCATGCGCATGCGGATCGCCTTCCTCGAGGTCCAGTCCCTCGGGCCATGCCAGTTCGACGCCACGACCGGCGAGGTGCCGCTGGACGTCCTCGACCTGCGCCGTGCTGGCCGCCACACACTGCGCCGTGCGGCCGGTGCGCAGGCAGTAGGCCGCGAGCATCCCTGCCGCCTCGCCGACGTTCCATTCAACGGGGTGCAGACGATAGCAGCCATTGGTGATGTGTGTCGTGCCGAGCGTCTTCCCCGCTGCCAGGACGTTCTCCACGCGTCGCGGCACCAGCGCGCCGAGCGGGATGCGGAACGGCAGGGCAGGGACGTCGATGTAGTTGTCGCCGCCGACCGACGGATGGAGGTCGATGCGGTAGTAGCCGATGCCGACCGAGTCGGCGTAGCGTTCGGCGAGCCGGTCGCCAACCCGCACGGCCGCCGACACGTCCTGTTCGCGGATGGTCGTGATCGCCTGCAACCGTCGCGACTCGCGGATGTACGGCGCCTTCGCGAGACCATCAGGCGTGCCGGTCACGTCGCCCCGCAGGCGCAGGCCCGGCCAGCCGCAGCCGCCGTCGGCCCGCGGCGCGTCGGTCTGGAGCCAGTACACCAGCGCACGCGTCTGCTCGCGCGCCTCGGCCTCGAGACGTGCGCGCGCGTCCCCATCAGCGGTGACCAGATCGCCACCGGTGTAGTCCAGCATCACCCAGTTGACCACGCACAGATCGCTGGCGAAGTGGCCGGGCGTGAAGAGCGTCCGATCGAGGATGCGGCGATAACTCCACAGCCCCTCGAACGCGCGGGCGCGCTCCTGATTCGGCGCGAAGCGGTAGCGCACCGGCTCCATGGTCCTTGGGTGCGGGGCCTCCCAGGAGAGCAGCGGACCGGTCCAGGGCGGCGTCACCGGCGGCACGAACGCGCGCCAGTGGTCGTAGCGCGCCGGGCGGTCGATGGTGTGATCGGCATCTGCGTCGTGGTCGAGGACGCAGCACACGGAGAACGCCTGCGCGTTGCCGGGATCGGCCGCCGTGGCCGCGCTCGGCTCGCCGGTCATCGCCTGCGACTCGGTGCCCGCGACCGACTCGACGCCGGCCGCGGCGAGCAGGTCGCCGAGTTCACTGGCGTCGAGGAACCAGCGCGCCGAGATCTGCGTGCACGCGCCCGTGATCCTGTGGCGCACGCCGACGGCTCGGATCCGATCCTCGCCGGCGCCGTCCACGCCCTGAAGGTCGCTGTCGGTCAGCACGCGCACCCGGCCGCTCGCGACGTGCGGCGCCAGCAGGCCTTCGAGGACGGCGAGGGCGACGCGCGGCTCGTGACACAGCGGCGACACCCAGCCGTTGCCGGGATTCAGCCGCGGATCCCGGCGGGCCGCGTCGGTCAGCGGATAGTGCGCGCGATAGTGGGCGCGGACGCCGTCGCGGAACCGGCGATAGCTCGCCGTGCAGCCGAAGCGCTCGATCCAACCGTGCTCGTCCGGCGGCGTGATCTGCGTGGTCAACTGGCCACCGATCCAGTCCAGCGGCTCGACGAGGACAACCGAGGCGCCCGACTCGGCCGCGGCGAGCGCCGCCGCGCACCCGCCGACACCGCCGCCGATCACGGCCACGTCCACGCCGAGGTCGTGTGTCGTCATCGCCCCTGCCCCGTCTTCGCCGGCGCCGCGTCCGAGCGTGGCAGCTGACGACCGTTCCACCACCAGACGCGGCCTTCCTGATCGCCGGTCAACACGTCGAGGACGCCGTCGCCGTCCCAGTCCACCGCGTGCAGCCCCGCCTCGTGCCCCGAACGCACGTCGGACAGCAGTGGGCGGCCATCGAGGACGGGAACCTCACGCGTGCCGACGTTGCGATACCACGTCACCCGGAACCGGCGCGGCGTCGTGTCGCTCCGCCTGGACACCAGGACGTCGAGCCGGCCGTCGCCGTCCCAGTCCACGACTTCGTGCTGGAGGCGGCCGCTCTCGACGCTGGCGAGCGTCGGCTGTGGAACGATGGCGTCCCCGCCAAGCGACCGCGGCACGTACTGACGCGTAAGCTTCACCTCACCTTCGTGACGGGTGCCGTACCAGATGGTCATCACGCCCCGATCGTCCGGCAGCACGACGTCCGGGACGTCGTCGCCGTTCCAGTCGGCAATCCCGGCCCGCGATCGCGGCAAGGAGACGAGCGGCCCCGCGTGCGTCTGGACCGGCCGCGGCGCCTCGAAGCGCGGCGCCGTGCGCGTGCCGGCGTTGGCCAGCCAGTACACCCGGCCGCTCATCGTGTTGGTGACGATGTCCCAGAGGCCGTCGCCGTTCCAGTCCACGGGCACGGGGCTCGTGCGCTCGTCCCAGTCCTCGAGCGGTCCCCACATCGACATCCCCAGATCCTTCGAGAACAGCTCGACCGGCCGGCCGTCGGGTCGCAACAGCGGCACGGCCGCCGCGAAGACGGGCTGTCGATCGGTGCCGGTGTTCTCCGCCCACAGGAACACGCCGGGCTCGTTGCCGGCCAGCATGTCGCGATCGCCGTCGCCGTCCACGTCGTGGGTCACCGGCGTCACGATGTTGCCCATGTGCAGCGGCGTCGTCGCCGCGGCGGCCACGGGCAACCCGCCGCGGGCGGCGAGGCGCGCCTGCCGCCGCGTGCCGACGTTCTCGAACCAGAGCACCGCCCTGCCGTGTCCCGCGACGATCAGGTCGGCATCGGCGTCGCCATCGACATCGGCGAACACCGGGTCGGGTCGGAAGCCCTCGGCCGATGCGATCGGCGCGCCGTCGGCCTCGAGCAGGCCGCGCGACACGAGTCGCGGGGGGGGCCCCGGGGCCCGGGGGGGGGTGTCGCGGCTGGACGCGGGGGGGTAGGGGCCCCCCACGGGGCGGGCGCCGTCGCCCGCC